>CAYOWH010000067.1:0-11767 GCA_964407615.1 uncultured Bacteriovoracaceae bacterium
TGGCCTTGGCCGAGGCCTTGCCGTGTGAACTCACAATCGGCTTCATTTGAGACTAAGCTAGAGCTATGTCTACTATCTGAGCTGTGGACTCCGACCAGCTCAGTCCTTGCAAGGATTTGGTTTGAAAAAAAATGGCGAGATTTCGGTGCGTCCACCGAAACCTCTTACAAAAAGGAGCGAATCTAACGAGAAGGCACTAGGGATTCAGTGTACTCTCGGGCTGTCCACCATGACAGTCTTGTAGAGACAGACACGGGACCCCCTTGGGCTAGAAAGAGATCTGTGGTTGTGTGTGTTTCAATAGACTGGACCAAAAAGAACACGGGGACGCCCTTCCTATAGGGATCCCAAAGTCAACTGGTCAATTGCTAGCTACGCTACGGCTATCATCTATCTGTCTATCTTGTTCCCGGCTAAGAAACCGGTATCGTCGATCTATCTCCGTCGGCGTCCAGAGGATCTTGGGTACGCCAGACTGACACACCCCCATAGATCGGGGACTAACGCTGAAGTACGGGAACACCCCCCTCGTTGTGTGGGTATGGTGCCGTGACTACGGCTACATGTACATACACTGGCAATACATACATATATAGATAGATATATATACATGCATGCATACATATGGAGACGAGTTCGTGTACTATACACATATAACGAGCCGAGCCGTGTGTGAAGCTAGGACTTGACTATGGGACAAGTAACATACATACACTAGCGCTTTGCGCGCACACATGCACGTAATGTGAAAAGAATAAAGTATGAACAAACAGTAGTTGGCGAGTAGTTGGCGTTGGAGAGAATCTCGATCCGAACACGCGTGTAGAGGCCAAAATGAGTCCGAGTCCGAAGTCCGTGTAGCTTGAAGTCGACGTGAAGGCGCTGAATGGGGGGAATCTCGACCCATAACCTGTTGAGCGCAGAGCTGAAAGCGTACTAGCTGCTGGGTGCCTCCTATTCGGGAGGTATGATGGTGGCGCGTACAGAAGGCGAATGGCCGTGAGCCAAGAGGTGCTCAGGCACGGTTCTGTAGCTGAGATAAAACTGGTTCCATCCGCCAGCAAGCAAGGCACAGCGGAGTGGATGGATCTCGTGGCCACCGTCAAAGCGGACGCGCAAGGTTCCGTATGCAAACGCCGGGCACCCGAAGAAGGGGGCACGGAGCGCAGGAGCGGGCTCGACATCGTGGAGCCACTCATTGTAGTGGAGCGGAATGAGCGCGTGCGGGATGTTCTTCACGCTGAAAAGAACGTGAGCCGGATCGCCTTCCTCCGTAGGTCCGGACATGTCAGACACGGGAGGGATGATCGCAATAAAAGGTGCGAGAACTTCAACCTGCGCCACTTTGAGGCCGCGAGAGTTGACAACGTGCGGAATACGCACACCCCCCACTGTAAGACCCACCGCAGGGTCCCAGTCCATGCGGGGATCGTCGCGAGTCATGCACTTGGTGACTCCGCGAGTGAGGTGAACCAGGTCAAGCTGAAAGCACAACTTGGTCGTGAGAGTGACAGGCGTCTCGAATATGTCATCAGAGCCGAGGAAGCGAAAGCGAAGCGTTCCAACGACGTCCGGAAGCATCTCAGGCAAAGTGTCACGCAGCCACGGCACCCAATCCGTGGGAATGTATGACATGCCGAGGATGTGACCAGGAGGGTCATCCAGAAACTGCTCGTCGAGGATGAAGCAGACGGAGTCGTTTCTGGTTTGCATGCTACGACGAGGGCCGTAAGGCACCCCCGTGTGCGAAGGCCACCAAAGGCGCATCGGGCGTTGTTGCGGCGTAACAATGTGCGCAAACACGCGGTAGTGGTCGTCCGAATCGTAGAGAAGCGGGACCATGAGCTGCTCCATGTCTAGAGCAGGATGCTGCGGGAGCATGATGGGGCGCGCGCCGGAAGGGAGACGTGCACTAAGCAAATCTGTCTCGCTGAGAAAGGCCACAGGCCATTGGGCGCGCACAACAACACAGCGAAAGCCGTGAATGTGCTCGTGCGGCGGGAACTTGAGCATCAAAGTGCCCTGCCTGACAACCTGGTACTCGTGGTTGTCGAGAGTGATAGTGCTGATATCCTCGAGAACGTCGTGAGTAACATGCACAAGCATGTTGCGACCCCAGAGAATCTCAGATACGACGGCGAATCTGCGAGAGGGGCAAATGACAAAGACACCCTCGGCGAGCTGGCCAGCGTGCACAAACGACTGCGAGCCTGCACTGCTGCTGCTGCTGCTGACAGCAGGTGGCGCGTCGTCATCATCACTGTCCTCGTCACTCGTGTCGACGCGGACGAGGGGAGGAGGCTCGTTCTCCTGATTGGCTGCTGCTGCAGCGCGCGCAGCTGCGCGCGTTGTGACGCGCGATTCGCGGAGAGCGTCAAGCGCAAGGTTGCGCGACGGAAGCGAAGCCTGACCGCTGAGAATATCATCAAGCGGAATAGTAGTGTCGCGAGCGAGCGCGAGGATGTCGCGGAACATGCGGAGCTTCTGCTCATACGCTGCTGTTCCGGGTAGCTGCGGCGCAGTGTTTGCGCGCTGCGAAGGAGTGCCGGCCATCTTGGACATGGCGCCGGCCGCAGGCATCCGAAGGATAGGCCTGAGCGGCGTAGAGCGCTGCTTGCCGACGTAGATGCTTGGAGCGGTACGTGCGGGCTGCGACGGTGCGCTGGGGCGCGGCGTGAGAGCGGCGCTGTTGGTCGCGGCGGGGCGCGGCGACGTGATGACTACGTCATCATCGTGAACGACCTCGCACGAGAACTTCTGGGCACCCCCCAAAATGAAGGGCATGAGCGCGGAAGAAACGTCGTACGGGCAGGGCTTGGTGAGGACATCGGCGAGCTGGAGCTTCGTGCCAATGAATTCTACCTTGATGAGGCCCTTCTTCTGACACTCGTAGATGTACAGAAGCTTCAAGTCGTAGTGGAGCGAGTTCTTGCCCCAACCCTTCTGAGCGAAGGTGACGGTTGCCTTATTGTCGCAAAGAACAAGGATAGGGCCCTGCGGGGGAGCGCCAAGGTTGGTGAGCTCCTCTGCGAACTGCACAGCGAGGTGACAAACCTCGTGCAGAGCGATGGTCTCAGACTTGCCGGATGAGTCGGCGATCTGAGACTGACGGCCGGACTTGGAGTAAACCACCGAGCCGTTCATGAGGGCGAAGATGCCCGTTTGGCTGCGCATGCCGTCACCGCGTCCGAGGCTCGCGTCTACGAAGAACACGAGAGTGTCGGGCTGGATAACGCGACCGTCGGGAAGCGTCCAGGACTTGGCGGTGAAGCGCAGGCCAGAGTCGCGCGTGGCGTACAAGAAACGCCCAGCGCGCTTGATTGCGGCCATGAGAGTGGCCGGCGGAGCGTGCACGAGTGACGCAAACCGCGAGCACGCATACTGAATAGACGAGTGCGTGATGGTGGCCCACAAGAGGGCTCCGACCTGAGTGCGAGCGTCCTTGACAACCGCAGGGTCAGGGTTCTTGGCGAGTTCGCCGGGCTGCCAGCAGGCAGCCATGGGAGTGCTGTACGTGCGACCGTCTGTGTCCCAGCCATACTTGGCTGCTTTCTTGGCGATATACTCAGCCTGAGAAAGAAAGATGGTCTGAGCGGCGAGATCGCGAGTGATCTGCAAGCCGCAGAGCATGCTGAGCTCTTGAACAGCGATGGGGAGCTTGGATTCAAGGTAAGCCTTGAACTCCTCCCACAGAGGCGCGTTGTTGTACGCGAGAATCGAGTCGTCAACGACTGTGCCCATGCGCATGACGGCGCTACCACGCTTCAGAAAGAAGATGGTGCGCATGCGGTCGGCCGGAATGAAGCCGAAAGCGGTGACCAAGGTTACCCAGTGCTCGGTCCATGCGCGGTTGGCCTCGGGGTGGCCATACAGGTGCGTGTAGAGCTTCAAGAAGAGGCCCTTGCCGGTGGTGTCGGGAAAGCCGGGGAGAGGACGAAGCCAAATGCACTTATCCTCAGGAAGCCTGACCTGCGTGAAGGCGCTCTTGACGTCAATCTGAATGAGAGACCACTCGGAGCTGGCCGAGAGAGCGATGATGAACTTGAGCTTGGCGTTGGAGGCGACGTGAGCCGTGACCTCCCAGGCATCGCGCTCGATGAGGCGCTTGTTGCCATTGACGCAGTAGCGTGCCTTAAGCTCCGGGCCTTTGGAGTGCAAGCTGTGAAGCTTGAGCTTGAACACCCCCACAGACTGCACGATAGACTTGGGGTCAGCATTCCTTGGAATAGCGTGATGCCGCTCACCCTTGCCCATGGCGGTGAGCTTGTCCATTTCGAGCGTCAAGGCCTCGACGTGCCGCGTGAACTCGGGTTCAGGCAGCTTCTTTGCCGTGTTCCAGGTATACTCAGAACCTTTCTCACGGTCTTGTTCCGTGGTAGGTGCGCGGCGCTTTGCAGGCGCGCAGAGAATGTACTCCAAGCGGCTAGCGAGAGCGGGCTTGTACGTACAACGCAACAGGCATGATGCCGTGGCGGCGGAACGGCGAGCACACAATGACAAGACAGACATGTCACTGTCGGTGACTAAGGGCTCAGCGGAGGCAAATGCCTCGGGAAAGTCGTAACCGCGGAGAGCGACGGCAGAAAAGAACACAGGGTCTTCTGACGAGAAAGAGCCGGTGTTGATCGAGGCGCCGGTGAGAATCTTTTTCAAGCCCTCATACGTGAAGTCCTCGTAGTCATCGTCTTCGTACTGAACACGGAAAAGAATGTACGTAGGATCCGCCTGATCCTGACGTACGTTGGTGACGCGCCCGTGAAAGGTGCGCATGGTGGTGTGCGAGTCGTCTTCCCAAAAGACTTTTGACACACCAGCGCCGAGAAGTGACCACGCGTCCACGCCGTCAGGCAGGACGAAGCTATTCGGATTAGCACCCTCAGGTACGTGATCCAGAGCGTTGGTGGCCTGGCGCGCGAGCATGAGGCGCAAGCCTTGCTCGAAGGGCAGAATAGTCTCATCCGCAACAACATACGGAGTGGAGAACAGGCGACCGTCAGATGTATAGATCTTCTGGCCGGACTCGTTGAAGGCCTCTGCAGGACCTATGTACACGGCGGTGCCGCCGGTGAGGCTGATCTTGGACAAGGTGCGATTCCGCGCATCGATGTGCCAGTAGACCAGAGCGCCTGGGATAGTCTTGAAGTTCTTGAAAGATATCTCAATCTTGTCAAACTTCTCGCACGGAGCGAGACCGTCTTTGCCGACTATGCGGTTAGAGACCCACACGACGACGCGTGCGAGCACCGACCAGAACTTGGGCGGAAAACGACCATCCAAAAGGCGTGAGCGCAAAGCACTCATGAGAACGCCACCAGAGCGTTCAATGTGAGGACACGTGCGTGCGTCATAGGGCGCGCCGTAGTGCATACGGCCGCCGAAGCTGTGAACCATGGCGGTAAAGTCAGCTGACGTGAAAACTTTGTCGTTGTCACAATGCACGATGAACGTGATGTCCTCGTCAGCACCCTTGGTGCTTTTGAGGATGCCAATGAGAGTTGCGAGCATCTCACGGCATGCTGTGAGCGAGTCGCTCTTGTTTTTGATAGCGCGAGCCTCCTTGCGGCTCGTCGCGATATCGTTAAAATGAACCAAGTACTGCTCACCGAGTAGGCCTTCCACAGGGAAGGGACCAATTATGTCAAGCGTAAGGATCTCAGCACGCCGAGTAGGGTGCGGGAGTCCATGCGACAAATTGCCCTGGCCTTTGCTGGCTTTGCGGATACCGTGTCCGCATGTAGAGCACAAGCTTTCATCGATGTCCTTGAAAGCATCGACAGGCACTTTGGGCAGGCCGTCTACAGCTTTGGCTGCAGTGCGCGCGCAGGCTTCGAGATGAGCGTGACCAAGAAGACGGTGAATGTAGTCAGCACGGTCGTTGGCGGGGCGACGCGCTATGGCCGAGAGAGCGCGCGACAACTTGTACGGGCGCTGTGACTCGGTGTCACGTTGCGGAATGATCACGCCGGCATACGGCATGTCATGAATGCGCAGAATTTGGCACGTGGCAGTGCCAATGCGGATGGTATTATCCCAGAAACACAAGCGCGGCTGCGTGCCGTCATCGGCGCGCCACGCATGTAGATCACGCTCGCTCATGAGCAAGAGGCGGCTATCGCCAGGTCGCAAGAGACACTCGAGAGAGATCTTGTGTTCGTAACCGGGCAAGTAAAAGTCGAGAATACCGACATACTTGCAGACAGGACCTTCATCACTCGATGCAGTGACAAGCTGTATGGGCGTGCCAAGTCTGCGGATGGATCCGGGGCGCAACATGTGCGCAAGTGCGACATGAATCTGCGTCATGTGCGCGCCGCTGTCCAGTAAGAACAAGACCATGCGGAAGCGCTTGAAAGTCTTGTCAAGGAGGCGGCGTGCCTCAGGTGACTCAATTGACGAGGCAAGTTCGAGCTGGTTTGCAAGATCATTCATCTTGACAAGAGACGGGCACGAAATACGGCTCAAAGTATTGAGAGACCAGTCTTCATTACCAGCTGGAGCGAAATAAGGGACCAAAGCCCTTGTGTCCACACCCTCTTCCACCAAAAAACGACCGCTAACGTCGCGGGGGAAGTACGGGCGGACAAAAGCATATTCATATGCATCTACGAGGCGAGTATCATCAGCTAGATACTCAGCCATGTCGGCGCTTGCCCTTGGCAGGCGGCTTGGGGTTGTGACGGGTCCAGAACCCGTTGGTGAAGAACGCGCCATCACGCTGCTGGATGCCATAGCTGCGATCAGAGCGTCTGTAAGCTGCTGCATTTGGCCCGGCGACATGGTGCGCACAAAGGAAGCCAAAGGATCATTTGCGAGACGCTGATCAATGACAGCCGTCTGAGATTTAGCAGCACGAGTGCGAAGAGAGGCACGAGTGACTTGCCTTTGCTCTTCGTATTCCTCCTCTGGAGGCTCCTCACCGGGAGGAGAAACTTCGCCCTCGTCTAAGTGCTCGTCCTCGACAGGCAGGGCTGCGACATACTGCGGCTCAGTGCGGACCGGCGCAGGCACGCCCGAGTAATTGGCGCGCTGCCCAGTAAGGCCGCGCCCTCGCGCAAAGGCAGACGCAATGCCGCCAGATGGTGCAGCAATAGACGGAGCAGACAAGGCCTTAGCGGGCTTGCCGTTAGTTGCAGCAAGAGAAGCAGCAAGATCGCGACCACACTCGTCGTACCACGAGTTGCACGTCTCAGAAAAAGAGAACGTCTGTTGGTCATCGTCAGAGGACTCGGCTGGCACAGGCACAGACATAGAAGACGCTGCTGGCTGGCGCACAGACGAAGGCTTGGGCCTGCCACCGCGGCCGCGACCACCGCGCTGACGGCGCTCACCTTGCCGAGGTTGCGGACCGCCCTGACCGAGGCGCGTGTTATTGCCGCTTGTGCCACTGTTCTTGGCGTCCTTGGCGCGGTCTGCATTGCGAGTGCCGCGACTGTTAGTGGTCTGCGAGACCGAGCCGCTGACAGGCGGCGCCGTGGCGGAAGTGTCAGCACGAGTGCCAGAGAAGCGAACTTGTCGCTGAACCGGAGACTCACAAAAGTCTTCCTGACGCTGCGCCGCGCGCGCATAGGCGCTCGGGCTAGCCTTGCTGCCCGGCGGCCTTTCGTAGTTAGCAGAGGCACCCCCTTGACGTTGAGGGTCCTGGCTGTGCGAGCGCGGTTGGCTGTGGCCACGACCACGGCCAGTGTAGCCGCCGCTATTATTGCGCTGACCTGTGCGTTTCGGAACGTCAGCCACAGGCTCCTTGGGCGGCTTTGGCGCCGGCATAGATACGCCTGCGAGCGCCGTAGTCGTGGTCTCAGGCGGTAAACGCGAGACCGTGTCGGTAGCGAACTTCATGGCATCCGCGTAAGGCATATGCACCATAGAGTACGATGCTGTGTGCAAAGCAGCATGGTTACTGTCGTGCAGCGTTTGCGTGATGGCCTTGTGAATGTCTGCTTCGAGGCCAGAAACATCACCACTGCAATATGTGAGCAAAGTAGTGTGGTTCTTCTCAATCGAGGCCAACCATGGGCCTATGCGCGAGCGCTGCATGGCGATTTGCGGCGCGATCTTGAGCATATTCGTGATCGAGCCACGCAAATGCAATGAGTATGTAGCAAGCTTTTCTACATACGCATAATACACAAGCTGAAAGCGAGTGAATATCTGCATCGTAGGCGTGCCCTTGGTGAGGCTTTGCACGCGCGGCACGCACTCTTGCATGAAGTCCGAGTCAGTGCGAATGTGCTTCCTGAAAAAGATAGCAAGTGCCGCGAGAACACTCTCGCCATAAATGTTGCGAGAGAGCGTGTTGAGAATATCAAGCGCCATAATGGGCGTCTCAGCACGTGTGTACGGAAACAAAGAGATATCCGTATCAGGGCGAGCAAGTGACTTGCAAAAGAATTTCATGGGCCAGCCAATCCATTGCAAGTGATGCGCGCCCAAGGCGACCGTGACATCAGATATAAACTGATGACGGGCCTGAGCCTTCTCGGCCGCAGCCGAGTGCTCTTTGATGCCAAGCACAGGGCACTCAAGCGTCTTCAGATATGAAATGATCGCAGCTGCGCGCGTGTCGTTCAACTCCGCGAACTTACGCTTGATGTCTTCGAAGTTCTGGTGAAAGCTATCCTCCGTGGCTTGCGCGTTTTGAGCCGAGACGGATGCTATGAAGTCCTGCAAACCGACCAGCAGAGAATTCATAGCTGGCGCGGGTCCCGGCTGCCCCATCATACCAGGAAAGCTTGGCGGGAAACCACCACTTGGCGGGAAGCCTGGTGGCGGGAAACCATTTGGCGCGAAACCGTGCTGCGGGAAACCGTACATGTTCGCATACGGTGATGGTCCGCTGAAGGGGAATGATGGCGGCTGCGCCTGCGGCATCATCATGGGAGCAGGCAGAGCAGGTGCTTGCAAGCCTGCCCGCGCTTCGTATGCTCTCTGCTCAGGCACAGCTCGGGCCTGAGCGAATGCGCTGTCAGCGCTATCAACAACGACCACATCCTCGTCATCTTCAGCTGGCTGCTCAGACTTACGTGTCGGCGCCGCGCTTTTGGAGTTGTGGAATGCTGGAACGGGCGGCTTAGGCTTTGGGCTGCCCGTGTCAAGGTCGATGTCCGCAGCGATGGCGAGCACCTGCTCTTTTGTGACCTGAAAGCGCGTATACATGCACTGCAGGTCAAAGTCATCGCTGCTCCAGCGAGCACGCTGTGTGATGACACGATCGAGAAGATTTCTGTTATCATCTTTCAAGTGGAGGCGCCACACTTTAAAGTCAGCAAGCCTATCCTCCGCGTGTGCACGCACATAATAGTTATTGTCCAGGCGCCGCAAAACCGCCTGCAAATTAGAAGTCTTGCGGTGATAATAGTCCAACAGATGTTGAAAGGGGGCGCCATCAGTGAAAGCACCTGTGTTTTCGCTGCGCTCATCACGAACCGGATAGCTGCCTCTATCATACTGGAAGTCGCGACTGTTCTCACGCGAGTAGCGACCCTGCTGCGACGAGCCACGGCCATGCGAATTACCGCGTCCTCGTGACTGTCCGCGCCCGCGGGAAGTACTGGCACCACGACCGCGACTATGCGAGTTGCCACGCGGTGTGCCTGAGTCTTGGTTGTCGCGACGGCCTCGGCCACCTGCAGGTGATCGGGAACGGTCACGCTTGCCGTCGTCCCGCCGTTTGTCACGAGGCGACTTGCTGCGCGGCGGGTCATAATGCCCTTTGTTGGGAGCCTTGTTCCTGTCAGGCGAGCGGCTTTTAGAGCCGTCACGCTTTGAACCGCTGCTGCTGTTGGTACCACGTGAGCTCTGAGCTCCGCGCTCACGGCTAGACTGCCCGCCGTCGTTGTTGCTCGAACTGGCGGGAACGGGGTCGCCGGGAGGTTGCGGCGGTGGCGCGTCGTTCGCGCCATGCCTGGTCGCGTTCGCGCGAATTGCGGATGATTTGGCAGGAGGTGGCGGTTCCGGGTATACCTCATCATAATCATCTGGAGGAACCCCAAGAAGACTGAGAAATTCCTCTTCGGAAGCTTGCCGGGAACGGTCGCTGCGGTTTATCTGCTCGGGCGTGACGACTGGCGCGCGCGCCGGAGCACTGTGCTCACTGCGCTGCTGCGGAGGTGGCGTCTGCTCACTGCCTTGTCCGGCGATGTACCTGGGACTTATTTCGCCATCCATGGGCGCGTCCCCTTGCGGCGTGCCTTCGCGCGCAAGCTGCGGCGATGATGCACGTGGCGTCAGCACTGCCTCGCCCTCTCCCGCCTCCGATCTTGCGGGAGACTCATGGCGCCCCGTGCGACCATGAGAGAGGCCTACTGGCGATGAAATCTCGCTGATGGATCTCGATGGCGGCTGAAATCCTAAAGTATTTTTCCAGAACTCCAGAAAGTTCCGGATGCTGCAACGCGAGAAATTCGCAACATGCGTTACAGGCATGCTATCTTTGGGATCGAAAAGATCAAATCCCCACGGGTACGGAAGCGGAGCACCTTCAACGACGACCCTAAGCTCATCGAACAAGCACAAGCCCGGCTTATCCGAGAGCGACTTGTGATTGATCACTTTGTTGGTGTGACGATCACTTTTGCAGTCGATGGCAGCGTTAAACCAGATGAAAAAGGTATATACGCGCACGACGGGATGCAGCTTCGTGAAGGAATTACGGGTGCGCAGCGTTTGCAGCATGCCGTATACGCGCGTTGCGAAGTGTTCCTCGTAGCGCTGGAAGCATATGTCCCGAAATTTGTCAGATAGAAAATACTCATACAGACTTTCTATCGTCCAACCGTTGGTTTTGTCCCTACGGGTCAGGAGCCCTTTCAAGGCATCACAGGCATTTTTGCAAATAGTGCAAAAATACCACCGAAAATATTCAAGGGGTGCATTATCCCCGAAAAAATTGGAGAGCTTGCTCCAGCTCTCACTCGTGTTGCATGTCTCCGATGCAGCCGTCATGGCTTGGTTACACGTGACGCCAGCGGCGTCAGTGATGGTTTCGAACATGAACTGCTGGTCACATCCATAGATGCAGACCTCTTCCACCCGCTGATTTTTGACGAATGTTCTCATCTTATTTTGGTAGTAGAGATGAATTTGAACATCGTTTTCGCTACGCGCGCTCACAAGCTCGCCGTCCATCAGGTACGAAATATCAAAGTCCAAAGGCTCTTTGGCGCCTTGGAGAACCTTGAGCAACTCGGGCTCACTAAGGTTTTGATCGTTGCCCCATAGCGCACCATAACTGAGTTTGGTGGGGGGTGCTGCGAGCTGCTCTTGCTGCCTGAGCTCGGCATCCGTTTTCTGGTCGCGCGGCCGCTGCTGACCGATGGTAGGATGATCCCTTGTGATTATCTTGCGAAGGGTCTTGATCGCTTCACGCTCAAGACTGCGAGGCGGCCCGGCCTGCATGCGGCGAGGCGGCGTTGGTGCAGCCGGCGACTTTTCGGGATTGGCGGGTGAAGTTTTCCTGCCGTCCTCTGGAAGGTACTGCGAAGCCCTTTCCAAGAAGGAAGTTCCTCCTGAGATGCTGGGAGCGCCAGTAGGACGCTGAACCAGTCCGGGGGATTCTGGGGGTGGCGGCGCCATAACAATGTCGCGCGCCTTCGAAATTTCCTGCCCTGGGAAATTTGTGGGCGTGTTCTCACGCTGGGAGTGGCGCTGCACTTGAGAAGCCTCTCCATTATTGGTGGCCTGCGGCTCTTGAGCGATCCGAGCGGGCTCTTGAGGCACCGCTGACGCTTGGGAAGGGGCAGAAGCCACGGATCGATCATCAAGATTGCGA
>CAYOWH010000068.1:0-11762 GCA_964407615.1 uncultured Bacteriovoracaceae bacterium
TAAGTCTTTTAAATTTAGATACTTTGCTTCTTGCGTCGTTCACTAAAAAATCTTTTCAAAGTCCATTCAGCACAGAAGGAATTCGTCGTTACATGACGAGTCATATGCTCAAAACCGATAAGTTCAGCGAGCTTTCTGCCAATCTTTACGTTGTGGCTACAGAGCTTAATGAGCCTCGAAAAGTTATTTTCGGAAATCGTAATAGTTTTGACAGTGCGCAGATGGTGGAATTTCGAGATGATGTTTCGATCAGTGATGCCTGCGCAGCCAGTATGGCTTTGCCCCCTCTTTTTCATCCTTGGAGAATTCAGATAGACCGTCGCGCTCGAGATTTTTTTGATGGAGAAATTCGCGAGCCTTTAAGTGATCATATTCCTCAAGAGGTAGGGTGTGATCTCGCTATTTGCAGCTATGTGTCTCAACCTCTTTGGATGAGGCCTGAGGGCGGAAGTTTTTCAGACCTTGGTGTTCAAAGCATTGGAACTCAAGCTTTGATGCAGCTACTTGATAAAAAAATTCGTTCTGTTCGCGGAACGCGACGTAAAGAAAGGCTTCTCCTAAAAGAAGTTTTTAAGTTCTTTAAAGAAAAACATTTAGACTCAAAGCTTTGTGATGAATTAATTGATCGCTTAATAGAACGCTTTGAGTACAATCCCACAATTGATTACATATACATTCATCCGATGCCTAGTGACTCGCAAATGTTTCATATGCCAAGTTTTTCTTTAAAAGAGGAAGACGCAGAGATGATTATTCGCAAAGGTTATCGAGCGACCATGTTAACTGTATCAAGATTGCACAAGTCTGGTGGAAAAATTACGGTTGATGCACAATCAGCTTAAAATGACGGAAGAAAATTTTTAGAAATCAACTTGTGTGATTCCACCAAGGCGAACTCGAACAACCTGCATTCCGTGAGCAGCTTTTGTATGAGCGTCTTGATAAACAAAATGATATTCCCCTTCTTCAAGGCCCGTAATGAGAAAGTTTTGGTAGTGGGGGTCTGTACTTTGAATTCGAGGGTCGAGATTGTTATCTCGATCAAAGTAAAATATTTCAGCTTTCGCACGCTGGCCGCGAGCATCGAAAATCTTAATTGATGTTTCGCTTATTTCGGGATGTTTGAAATCTTTCTGCGGGTAAATGTGTCCTAAAATTAGGGATTCGTCTTGAGACCAACTTCGATTAAGCGTTTTGAGCATATCATTTAATACTTGATTGCTAAAAAGACCAATCGTGGGAGGGAAAAGTGTTTCGTGTGATATTTGACTTAGATAAGTAGGAAGATATCCCTTACAAGCAGGTTTGATTTTAATGTTACTAATTGAGGGACGAGAGCGAGACTCAAGCCAAAGATTTCCATCTTCTTGGGGAATAAAAACGTTGCTTTGTCCTGATACAAGAGCCTGAAGACCACAATTGGGTCTTTCAAAACTATCTCCATCTACCACACTTGAATTGAGATTGATTGCGGAGCCAGTTTGAAGCGCAAGAGAAACAAATCGAATATCTTCGGGAATCCCCGTTAAATCAATTTGGTATCCGGGAAGAGTTTCTTGCTCATGATAAATTTCAATTGAGTGGAGGCTGCGACTGAGGCCATTTGCAATAAATCCACCATCAACACCTGTTTGTTTGAATTTACGTAAATAATAACCAGGAATGCCAAAGAAAGATCCGGAGTAAATCATTTCTGCGCCGGAATTTGTAAAGTTAATCTGTGCGTTTTGAATAGCGCTAAGTTGAGAATTTAGAAATCGACCCACGACACTTATTTGCCCTGAGGGAATTCTAAGCGAAAGAGATTTAGCTAAAACGGAAGCTCTTTTTTCGCTTATCAATGGGACAACGCTTAGTTCTCCAAGAGTTGCGTAGCCCATGCCTGTCACAAAACCACTTGAGCGAACAAAAAAACGAACAGATTCGGATACAGGGTAAGGAAGCGTGAGAAGCCCTTTTTCATTGGTTGAGAGAGGGGTTTTTGAAGAAAGATGAGGATGAATCAAGCTTACTTGAGCATGAGAGATAGGTTGTATTTTTCCGTTGAGAAGAGCTTCTTCATCAACAACAAATATTTGAGCAAGATTTGGCTTGCGAGTAGGAATTTGGCCACTAGGAACAATCGTAAGATCGGGAGTCGGTATTTTTTGCGGCTGCGTTTTTACGGGAGGGGGTGATGATTTTGTTTGTACCGCAGACAAGATAACCGGATTAATTTTTACATAGTTTATAAAATCATCTGGAAGGATTCTTTTGTTTGTAATCTGAAATTTTAAATTTGAAGAAAGAGTGAGAGCATTTGCATTTTGAATATTGAAAAGAATAGAAGTGGGTACAAGACAGACAACTAAAAGATTCTTCATGGCTTTCCTTTGTCCCATGAAGTAAGTATCTTTTCCAATATCCATAGAAGACTTTCTTAACTTTATGCTACATTAGTCTTAAGGGGCGCGAGAGTTTGTTTCCGCGAGAAAGATGACACCAGAATTTAGAATTTTAAAAAGAAAATTTGTTGACGTAATTCAAACAAACGAAAACGCCGAGGTCAAAGTTTTAGCAGGAGAATTATCGACGCGAAAATATTATCGGATTTCTGTTTCGAAGCCTCAGGGAGACGATCAAGAAACGCAGCAACGTCAAACTCCAAGCTATGTTTTGCAGGCAGCAGAAGCTTTTGACGATCCCCAACATCATCCTTTTTTGATTGCACAACAAATATTTGCCTCTTTTGGAGTACGAGTGCCAAAAATATTTGGAGTGTCTGGGCAAGAGGGGTGGATTCTTGTGGAAGATTGCGGAGATTTTTTTCTCCAGTTTGCTCAAACACGATCCCTTTATCGGGAAGCCTTGACCATGCTTTTTTTGCTTCAGAGGAATAAATCTCAAAGCGATGAGAGACTTTCAGATGAATTAAAAAAAGCGCCGCATTGGTCTTGGGCTTTTGATTTTGAAAAATTTAATGCAGAAATGCTACACACAGAAAAGTTTTTTGCTGCAGGTCTTTTAAAAGACGATATTCGAATTGCAAGTTTGACTCGTTATAACTCTGAATACTTAAGTAAACGACCAAGAATTTTATGTCATCGAGATTTTCATTC
Organism: uncultured Bacteriovoracaceae bacterium; assembly: GCA_964407615.1. GTDB lineage: Bacteria > Bdellovibrionota > UBA2428 > UBA2428 > UBA2428 > CANIGN01. The sequence continues at coordinate 3,099 of CAYOWH010000068.1, forward strand.
GAGAAATCTTTTAGTGAAAGATAATCATCTTTATGCACTAGATTTTCAAGATGCTCGAATGGGACCAGTGAGTTATGACCTTGTTTCACTTTTGTGGGATCCCTATGCCAACTTAAAAAAAGATTTTATTCAACAGCTCTTGTCGGAGTGGAAAGCTCAAACAGATGAGACGCTGCTTGAAGGGATTGATGAAGAAATTGAGCGCATGAAAATTCAGCGTCTTTTAAAAGCAATTGGAAGTTATTCCTCTTTCTACTTAGACCGTGGAAATCCCTCTTGTTTTGTTTATATAGAGTCGGCTCTGATGGGCTCCATAGAAGGATTAGAGTGGTTGCAAAAAAACGCTCTGATTCAAAATGATGAAAAAAAATTGCTGAAGTGGCTTAAAAAACAAATCGCTTTGATTTCTAATAAATGCTTATGAAGGCATTTATCCTTGCAGCAGGTTTTGGATCGAGGTTACGTCCCTGGACAGATAAAATTCCAAAACCGCTTATTCCTGTTGCAGGAGTTGAGCCCTTATTTTTTGCGCTTTGGAAGTTGCGACAGGTAGGAATTACAGAAGTTTGCATTAATGCTCATCATTTAGCAGAGCAGATTTCTGAATCACTTTGTCTTTTTTCTTCTCTTTTACCAGATTTAAAACTCTCCTATTCCCATGAGAAAAATCAAATTTTGGGCACAGGAGGATCTCTTTTAAAAATTATTGAGGAAGGTTTTGTTAAAAACGAATCTTTGATTGTTTTAAATGGCGATACTTTAGCTCATATTGATCTTTCAAAAATTATTTCATCGCAAAAAAGTCAAATGGCTTTGAGCTTTAATCCTCATTATTTAAGTCGATATCAACCTCTATGGGTAAATCAGGAGGGAACGTGGTTAAAGGATTCGCAAAAAATAGAGATGACAGAAAAAAAACCAGCTCATTTTTTGGGTGTTCACTCACTTTCTTCTCAATGTGTTTCGTTCATTGCATCTAAGAAGATATCTCCTCGCGAAGCTAATTTGTTTGAAGCCATTTATGAGCCCTTGGTTCATGGAGGGTTTAAGATTTCTTCTCAAGAATTTGTTAAAACTGAGAGTGAATTTTGGATCGATCTCAATCAAAAACAATATTTTGATGAAGCAAGAGAGATGATCGATAAGAAATTCTCTGAGCTTTGGAGGGAAATTTTACGTTTGAGGCACCCCAAACTTTCCTTCGAAAAAGCAAAAGAATTCTGGCCTCTTTAGTTTTTTCTGACTAATTCAAAAGATGTGAGGCTTTTAAGGGGTTTCTTGTTTTATTTTTCGAGTGTTCTTTTAGTTTTTGTTTTTATTCACATTTTAGTTTGGAAACTGCCTGGAAGTGTTGCTGACTTTGTTAGCGACTCCGAAACAAATTTATTTGATTTAAAAAAAATATCAACGATGTACGCTCACGAAGAAAGTTTTTTTTCTCGTCTACTAAGTTTTTTTTCTTTCGATTGGGGGTCGAGCCTTCTCTACAAAGAATCGAATCTTATTATTATCAAGAGGCATCTTTTTCCAACGATCTCTTTGTCTTTGTTATCTCTTTTTTTTACTTTTTCTTTTGTGGCTGTGATGCTTGGTCAAAATAGAGAGAAGATGAGAAAAGTATCTAATTTTTTGATGGCTCTTCCTCCCTTAGTTGTTTTTCCTCTTTTTGTTTGGTTTTTTTGTCAATTTACAAGCTACTGTCCAGCTGGGTCCGACAATATGAGGTTTATGATTTTTCTCGCAGCTCTCGCTCAAGCTTTTTTAGTGGCGCCTCGTTTTTTTAAAGAACTCCAAGGAGAAATTGAATTTGTTTTAAGGCAGCGCTTTATTTTAATTTTAAGAGCAAAAGGCTTATCAAAAAAAAGAATTCTTTGGATGCATGTTTTAACGAATGTTTTTCCTCCATTTCTTTCTCTTTCACTACTGACATGGTTGAGTTTTCTTTCGGGTTCTATTTTAGTGGAAGCTCTATTTGATCTACCGGGAATAGGGGCTTTGACACTCGAAGCTCTACGTGGCCGAGATTTACCTTTGCTTTATTCCTTATTAATGTTTTTAGCTCTTCTGCATCTTTCAAGTCTTAGATTGGGTTCTTTTTTAAAAAGGAGAGCTGATGCTTGATCTTTCTTTCAGTGATTTTCTTTTGAAGGTTTTAGAAGGCTTTTTTCATTCTCTTCTTGTAGGGTTTAAAAGTTTAGTTGTATGTGTTCCTTTTTCTCTTTTTTGCGCATTTTTGTTTAGAAGAGAAAGCTCTTTCACAAAAACTTTTCTTTCATTTGTTGATATTGTCATAGCTTTACCAAATCAGCTTCTTCTTTTGAGCTTGGCGGGAATTGCGGGAGGAAGTACTTCCGCGATACTTGTGAGTGTTTTTATGACTCAAGTTCCTGGTCTTATAAAGCATTTGAGGGTTTATGTTTCCCAAGCGTATTCATGTGATTATGTTGAGGCTTCGAGAGCTTTGGGGTCATCGCATAGAAGACTTTTTTGGGTTCACATATTTCCAAGACTTTTTCTTCCGCTTTCTGTTTCATCGTTAAATCTTTTGAAACGAGTAATTTTGAGTGAAAGTTTGTTGATGTTTTTGGGTCTTGGTTTTGATCCTCTTACTCCCAGCTTGGGTCGTCTTTTGAGCGAAGGAAGAACCTATCTTTTTTTAGCTCCAGAGCGTTTTTATATCCCTGCTTTTGTTCTTTTTTTGCTTTTATATATTTTGCAAAGTGTATGCGACAGATTTTCGTCATTGTTTGATCCCAAAGGAGTTCGTTATCTTTAATATGATGAGCTCGGATTTAGAACGAAAAGTTGCGCAGTTATTGATCGTAGGTGTTTCGGGGGCTCAGTTGTCAGCGGAAGAAAAAAAATCTCTCCATAAAATGGCTCCTGGGGGAGTGATTTTATTTAAAAGAAATTATCAAAACGTAAAGCAAGTTGTCTCTCTCTGTAACGAAATTCAATCGGCTGTTATTTCGAACAGTCATCACGGATGGGCTGCTTGGATGGGCGTTGATCACGAGGGTGGACGTGTGCAGCGTTTTGCAGAGCCTTTTACAAAAATACCTTCTGCAAAAACATGTGGAGATTTGAATTCCCCCAAAACAACGTTTGAATTGGGTTTTATTATGGCACGCGAACTCCATGCAGTAGGAGTTCGAATAAATTTTGCTCCTGTTGCGGATGTTCCTCGTGATTTAAATGCACCCGCTCTAGGGGATCGAGCTTATAGCCTGGATCCCGAAACTGTTTCGAGTCATGTTTCAGCAATGGTTAGGGGCTTGCAAAAGGGCGGGGTGATGGCAGTTGGAAAACATTTTCCAGGCCATGGGCCAGCAAACGTTGATTCGCATCAAGAATTACCAAAATGCCATGTGACAAGAGATCAGCTGGAGTCTTGTGATTGGATGCCTTTTCGAAGGGCTATTCGCGCTGGTTGTAATGGAATTATGACAGCTCATATTTTAAATACAGCGTTAGATTCTGATAAGCCTGCTACTTTATCAAAAAAAATTATTCGTGAGTTTTTGAGAAAAGATCTTCGCTTTCGAGGACTTGTGTTTTCTGATGACATGGAAATGGGCGCAATCGTCAATGATTACGGAATTGAGGATGCCTCTCTTATGGCTGTTGAAGCTGGATGCGATCATGTGCTCATTTGCCAAAATTTTGATGCTGCCCTTTCGACTCATGAGCGTTTAGTAAAAGCTTTTGAAAGTGGCATGCTACCAATGACATTTCTGGATGAGTCTTTGGAGAGAATCTCAAAATTTAAGAGTGAGTACATTGGAAATTATAAAGATTCAAAAGCAGATTTTGCAGAGGCCGTTTTGGGTGCCCCAGATTTTCAGGCTGTAGCAGAGGCGATTCGTCAAAAGCGGGCAGTTGAAAACGGACCGTCTACTGTTGCTCTCAAGGTAAATGGCTAAAACCAAAATTGTTGACGTTTGCTGAGCTTATGTGTGCTTGAACGCATGTGAGTGAGCCCGTATTCTAAATGAATGGATACAAATTTATCCTTTGAGGATCCTATTCGTGTGGCTGTTGTGGGCCCGCTTGATTTTATTCAGGGCATCCAGTGGGATCTCAATAAAAGATCTTCCCGAAAATTTGAATTATTTCAGTGGAGAGTGGGCGAATCTGCTTGGCCATCAAATACGGAGGGCTTTGTTTTTTTTGTTGAACGAGGAGCGCATATTCCTGTTCAGATTTTAAAAAACATTTCACCGTCTATGGCTATTGCTGTTTTTGAATCGATGAATCCCCAGCAAGTTGTAAGCTTAGGTCAGGTAGCGGCTTGGCGAATGATGAACTGGGAAGATGGGCGTTTTGATTTAGTTGGTAAATATTTATTCGAAGATTTAAGTCGAAAATCACAAGTTGCTAATGAGGGAAAAGTGCTTGCTCATCTCAAAAGCTGGCTCAAGGAAAATGGAGATTTTCCAAGTCGAATGATTTGGACAAATTCTCCTGCGACCTGGAAGGGGCCACTTGAAATTATGATTTCATCAAGTGGAGCGCCTTTGATAATAGGTAGTTTAGATAGCGCAGCTGATTTTAAGCTTCCTCTGTCTGGCAAAGGGGAATGGGCTTTGCTTCAAAAAAATAAGCATGGACTACAATTTCGATCGCTTTTGCCTCAGCTTCCCATTCAGTTTTTTGGAGATCCCTCGCAATTAAAAGTAGGAGATCGTGTCAAAATTTTTGATTTTATTTTTGAATTCTCAGGAAGTTCGGAGTGGGCATCTTTAAAAGGATTCCTTCGAAAAAGCGGGCACTCCATTGAAGCACTTCCGACAATGGGAGCTAATAAAACTCTTGCTGATACCATTCGCGAGTATATCGAAAGTGGAGCGTCGGGTGAGATTGTTGTGAAAAGTGAAAATCGAGTGGGTTATATTTCTATTCAAGATGGAATGATGGAGGATGCGACGGTTGGACCGGTTTCTGGTTTAAAGGCTTTATTTCGTATACTATCTTGGCCTGCTCCACAGTCTCAGTTTGAGCGCTTTGACAGGACGATGGTATTTCCCATGCCTGTTCGTTTGGGGCCAATTGAATTTCAAAAGGCTTACGATCGTTGGAAGCAAAAAGTGGCTCAGGTTAAAGATTATTGGCCGTCTCATCAGTTAAAACTCTCTCCTAGGCCTTCGACTTTTCTTGAAAAGAAATCTTGGAATACCAAAGATTTCCTGGTTTTTTCAGCTCTTTGTGAGTCGGATCGTGTTTATGAGGTTCTCAATAATTGCCAGCTTTTGGATGTTGAAATTGTGGAATCTATGATCACTCTTCGCAAAGAAGGTTTGATTGCCATTCGCTAGAGAAAATTCTATAAATTAGAGAATGATCTTTCCTGCTGAATGGTCTCTGCATAAAGCAACTTGGACGGCTTGGCCTGACTTGCCCGATGCGTGGCTTGAAAATCAAGAACCTGCTCGAAAAGAATGGATCAATTTGTGTCGAGCTATTTGTCTTGAAGGTGAAAAGCCTCGCGAGGAGCTGAAAGTATTTGTTAAGAGTAAGGAAGAACAAAAAAAAGTTGAACACGAGTTAAGCGGACTCCCCCTTAAGTTTTATGTTTTTGAATATGGAGACGTCTGGCTAAGAGACACGGGATGTATTTTTTCAAAAACGAAAAATCATCTTGAAGCCCACGTTTTTAGATTTAATGGCTGGGGAGAAAAATACATCCTAGCTCGAGATGTGGATCTATCTCGTGAAATGGCTCTTAAAGCGCGTGTAGAAAAAATCGAGCATCAGTTTGTTTTTGAAGGGGGAGCGGTAGACCACAATGGTAAGGGATTGTGGATCACAACGGAGCAATGCTTACTTAATCAAAATCGAAATCCAGGAATGACAAAAGTTCAGTATGAAAGAGCTTTTCATAGACTGGGAGCTGAAAGTATTTGTTGGATTACAGAAGGTCTTTTGAATGATCACACAGATGGTCATGTTGATAATATTTTGCGTTTTGTGGATGAAGAGACACTTCTTTGTATGGAGCCATGTGGAAGTACAGATCCGCAAGCTCAGGTATTAAACAAAATAAAAAACGAAGCTCAGGAGTGGGCTTCTCAAAACAACTTAAAACTTTTAAGTATTAAAAGCCCCGGAGAGATTTTGAGCAAAGAGGGCGATTTGATGCCTGCAAGTTATATGAATTTTTACATAGCTAATAATTCAGTTGTCGTGCCTCTGTACGGCTCGATTCAAGATGAGCAAGCTGTTGAAGAGTTAAAGAAAATTTTTAAAACAAAAAAAGTTATCGGACTTCCTTCCAATCATTTGTTAACTGGAGGAGGGTCGTTTCACTGTATGACTCAACAGGAGCCTGTATGAAATTAAAAGTTGCAGCCATTCAATGTTCTTTAAGTGATCACGAAGAGGAAAATGTTTTAAAAATTACCTCATTTGTTAAACAAGCAGCAGCTGAGGGAGCACAAATTATTCTACCTCCAGAACTTTTTCAGGGTTATTATTTTTGTCGGCATGAAGATGAAAAATTTTTTGCACGAGCAAAAAGCGTGAGCGAAAGTGCAATTCTCAGACATTTTTCTTCATTAGCAGCAAGTCTTAATGTGGCGATTCCTGTTTCTTTTTTTGAAAAAGAGGGACCTAATTATTTTAATAGTTTGTGCATGATGGATGCGGATGGAAAAAATTTGGGACTTTATCGTAAGACTCATATTCCCGACGGCCCAGGCTATGAAGAAAAGTTTTACTTCAAACCTGGAAACACAGGGTTCAAAGTGTGGTCGACACGATTTGCAAAAATTGGTGTGGGAATATGCTGGGATCAATGGTTTCCAGAATGCGCACGATCCATGGTTTTAAAGGGGGCCCAAATTCTTTTTTATCCAACGGCCATTGGCAGTGAACCTAACAATCCTGGTTTGGATACGCGAAAGCCTTGGAGACGCGCGATGATTGGGCATGCTGTTTCTAATTGCACAGCTGTCGTGGCAGCAAACCGTATAGGCACTGAAGAAGGCCAAAGTTTTTATGGAAATTCATTTATTGCCGATCATCAGGGCAATTTAGTTAAGGAATTTGGCGATAAAGAAGAGGGTTTTTTAATCTCCGAAATAGATCTTGAATATCAAGCACGTTATCAGGCTTCGTTTGGCTTTTTTAGAGACCGAAGACCTGAGTTATATGAAGAAATTGTTAAGACCTAGTTGATTGTTTAGTTTCACTCAAACTTTCCCGAAGAACACTTAGGTAGTTGTATTTTATGGGAACAAATTCAAAAAAGAAAAATTTTGACGAATTTACATCGTCAGCAACTCGAATTGCAGCAGATCAAACAAAATCTGAATCTATTGATTTTGCTGATGCTACTGATACAAAGAAATTTGAACTTGTTCCTGTGTTCCATATTGTATCAGGTCCTGAAAAAGGCCGAGTTATTTCTTTGTCTGGAAAAATGGTTGTTGGTCGTTCAAAAAATTGTGAAATTCCCATTTCAGATCCGAGTTGCTCAAGAAAACACGCTCTTTTTGAAGTGAAAGAGGGGAAGGTTTTTGTAGAAGATTTGAAATCTACAAACGGAGTTAAGGTGAATGGTGTTAGAATTGTTGCAAAATACGAATTAAGTGATGGGGATAGAGTACAGCTTGGAGATTTATCTATTGTTCGTTTTGGATACATGCCAAGAGCTGAGGCCAATATTCAACAAGACTTTTATGAACGTGCTACAAGAGATGGTTTAACAAATTCATATAATCGAAAAAGTTTTGAAGAGGCCTTAGACCGAGAAGTAGCGCATTGTGTTCGCAATAAAAGAGGCATGGGCCTTGTGATGTTTGATATTGATCACTTTAAAAAAATTAACGACACTCACGGACATGCCGCGGGTGATGAGGTTTTGAAAAAAGTTGCTGAGGCTGTACAGGGTTTGATTCGAGCAGAAGATTTTTTTGCACGTATTGGCGGAGAGGAGTTTGCATTACTGACTCGGAACGAAGGGCTTGATTCTTTGAATATTTTAGGTGAGCGGATTCGTGCTCTTATAGAAGAATTGAGTATAGATACGGATGGAAAAAAATTAAAAGTTACTATTTCAGTGGGAGTCTCTTTTCTCGGAGAAGGTGGAGAAAAATTTGATAAAAAAGCGCTGTATTCTCAGGCCGACTCGGCTCTTTACAAAGCAAAAAATTCAGGACGAAATAAGGTGTGTTGCTTCGAGGGTGCTTAATTGAAAGCATCAAAAGTTCAAAATTTTTTATTCTTTCTCTTCCTATTCTTTTTAAGGTTTGGTCATACAAGTGAGTTAGATTGCCGAGGTATATTAGCAGCGTTTGTGGGAGAGATGCACAAGCCCTTGGTTGATCCGAGGGTGAGTTACCAAGAGCCCACAAATTTCTTGAAAGAGATTTTTGAATCGAAAGGGACTCATTACAGCGAAAGTGAGATCAAAAAAAAGGTTGAAGCAGAATTTGCAGACGCTGATCCCATGAAGCAAAAAATTTCAGATGAGATTGATGAAAGAATTGATCAAAGTCAGCAACAACTAAAAGCAGCTGAAAAAAGAAAACAAACACCACAGCTGGAAGGTGGGCAAGATGCGTCACCTTAAATTATTGAGTTTTTTAATTTTGTTTTCTTTTTTAAAAGCAGGATTTTTGCATGCGGCTAAGCCTTGTATCCACATGCTTCGAGATAAAGTCG
>CAYOWH010000069.1:0-2581 GCA_964407615.1 uncultured Bacteriovoracaceae bacterium
AAAATATAAATAATATTGCTCCACAATACAAAAGTGATTTACTTACAACATGTGATAACCTTCTGCTTTTAATAGCCTTCCATCCACCCTTTTTAACACTTCGCCAAATGCCAAATGATGTATCTAAAATAATTGCAAGTATTGCAACATATATCATTGGTTTGACTGGAGATAGTACTGCTAAAAATGATGTTGCTAGTAAAAGTAATTTTGTTTTCACAATAGATAATTTTTAATAATTCTGTATGTAATATATAATATCAACAAAATTAATAAAATTCCTATAATATTATTAAGCAATATCTTATACCAAGGAGTCTTTTCGTAATACTTTACAGGTATCTTTCTATAGACTATTCTTTCTATTGGTTTTTCAATGTATATAGTATCACATTTACCATTTATATATACCTTATCTTTTACTCTCCAAACCTTAACTTTAATACGATCTTTTCCTAATACAATTGTATCATATAATTCTTTTACGCTAACAATAGTATCAACTTCAACTTCTGGAACTGTTATACGAATTGTATCGCGTATGGTATCTCTTACGACAAGCGTATCACTTGTCAAAAGATATGGATACTTCTTAACTAACCTATCAAATCTTCGTTGAGGTGTGCATGAAAGTAATACCAATAAAAATATTATTAAGTATTTCATTATGGAAAAGGTGGTGTTGTTACTTCAAAAGTTTCTGGATCTCCTAAAACTATTCTTAGACTTTCATGATATTGAATATACCAAAAAATAGGGTTGTCGAAATTAGCAGTTTGATATTCAATCCAATTTTGTGTAACATAATCTGGAGAAATTGGAATACCATAATAAGCATCTATTTGTTCTCTTGCGTTAATAGCATCCTGTTCATTCGTGTATTTGTATCCTGTAATTACCATAATGTATAAAATAAGTTTATGTTATTTTGTATTCCAGTTCTATTTGTACTTTGGTCAGATGGATAAAAAATAAATTCAGCAGAGTTCATATTTGTGTAATATAAATGAGTTAATGTTCCTTCTAAACTACCAATACAATAACGCCCAATAATTGTTGTTTGCGGAGTTCCAGGCAAACTTGCAGAAATTTGTGTATTATTTTTATTAAGAATCAATGAATTACCATTTTGATTTACAGAAAACATATATAAATTAGCATCAATAGAATTTAATGTGCTTACATAATCAACTCCCCATGTGGCAAAACCTAACTTTTGACCAGTAGATGAATATAGAACTCTAACTTTCGCTGTGTCTGATATAGCTCTACCATAACCAAAAGGTATATCTTCAGAAGATTGAGTAATAATTCTAAATGTAGAAAAAACGCTACTATTGTTAAATCCTCCCGAAAGAGATGATGAAAATAAAATATCATTAGAACCATCAAATTGAACAATAGGCTTTGAGTTTTGAGTTAATATAGCACCACTTGAAACTATTTGAGGTTGTTGAACGGCATTTGATTGAGTAGTATTATTACCACTACCGCTTTGATCATACCAAGTTGTTACAAAGCCATTGCCACTACCAACAAAACTTATAAGACTTGCAGTATCTAAAACATTATTTACAAAACCAAAATCTTGTTCGGTATTGTCACTTGACCTTCTTACTCTAATTAAATTGCCAGTGTATGTCGAACTTAGTCTACGTAATGAATAGGCTGCTGAAGCACCTGGATAAGTGTCAAGTAAACCTACAAATGCAGGTGTTTTTGGCATTAAAGAAATAAGACTATAATAACTCATACCTGTGTTGTTACTCCGATAACGTCAAAAGTGTCATCTGTTTGATTATAAATAAGACCTAAATAAGTTGTTTTATTTATTACTGTAGTCGTAGGCAAAGTTACTCCTATTGCTCTGTATTTTGCACCATAAGCAATTGAACGTGCAGTCCCATTATCTTTAATTCGAATGATTAAATCTTTTCCCTCATCCCATGTTCCTGTTGGATTTGCTAAGGTTAAACCAGTAGCCTGAGCAGTTATCTTAACTAAGTCATTACCAAACGCAGGCGTTACAGTTGCAGAACTTGTTACACTTTGAACACGTGGCGTATACGATGCTTTGTTATTAAACGTATTCCAATCAGTGCTTGACAAATAACCATCTGTTGAGGTTGTTGCTTGACTTATGCTAATTGCTGGAGTTGTTCCACCACTTGAAGCAATAGGAGCAGTTCCTGTTACACTTGTTATTGTTCCAACTGATATGTTTCCACTACCTAAAAGAGAATTTGAATTAATCGTCTTTATGTTAGTTCCCGAAACTAAAGCCGATTGTTTACCATTGAATGTCGACCAATCTGTTGAATTTAAAAAACCTTTATTACTTCCACTTGCGGATTGACCATTTGTATAATCAATTGATATAACACCAGCAGCCGAATTAAAATCAGAAGCAGTAAATGCAGCAGCTCCTTTTGTAGTTCCATCAGCAGCAGCATCCGCAATACTTAATGTTATATTTGCTGTTAAATCTCCACCTCCACTTAAAGGTGAAGTTGTACTTATGGTTCGCGCATTTGTTACAGGCGTATATCCTAAAGCTCCTGTTACATCAGTATCAGTTAAA
>CAYOWH010000069.1:2664-6948 GCA_964407615.1 uncultured Bacteriovoracaceae bacterium
TGATTAGCATGCGCATACTCAACATATCCTATCACAACAATATGACCAGTCGCTCCAGTTGGCTTAACTTTTGTCACGTTTCCAGGTACAGTCGGTGACAAATACAATACGTCACCATCAGCCCATGTCTCACCCTGCAAACTACCAGTCGTATTAATATCCTCTAACTGACCAACCGTCATTATAAAGCCCTCTTGGTTTGTTGGAATTGTCTCAATAACAACACCCAACGTATCAGCTGAATTGTTATCATTGTTAGCCTGAGCATAATCAACAGCCAATCGCTGACCTTGAGCACCTGATATTTTGACAACCTTATAGTCAGCCTTGGTCAATGTAGTATTAGGCGTTACCTTATTAACTACCCTTGCAACCAAGTCAACGCCATTCTTCAATATAACTGACCCACCTTTTAATGTAGTTTCAGTACTTCCTATCGTATTATTCCAACGAGTCACAGCAACTCCTGCTGTACCTGTTGGCGATTGGTCTAGTTCAATTTGACCTGCCTTTAATTCATATTCACCAAGGTCTACATCTTGTGTCGCTCCAACATATGGAACACCAGAACTTTGTATGTCCTCAATTGTATAAACTTCAGTCGGGCTGTTCGCTTGACTGGACTTTCTTTCAGCCATGTCAACGCCTGGCTGAATTCCTATAAATCTTGTTCCTGCTGGTACGCTCATATCTTATTATTTTTAAATTGGTGGAAAAGGTGCAGGCTTAGGCTCAAACGGACTCAAAGGAATATCTAATAAATAAGAATACTCCGTCTTTGCGATATCAGCCGCATCCTGTTCACTTAAAAATAAAAAATATACATCGTTAATATCCTGAACAAAATTAAAAAATGTATCTGCATCAAAGAACACTCCCTGTAATTCTTCTGCTGTTTGATTTGTTACTATTCTACCTTCCATTATACGTTTCTATTTAATGTTGTTTGAAATGTTTGTACTCTATTATAAAAATTAGCTGCTTCTGTATCTGTTAATCCATCTCCTATTGAAGCAAAGGCGCATTGTCTATCTGTATAATATTGAACGCCTACTCCGTTTGCGTTAGCAATTGCACCTATAGTCAATTGATAAGCAGGAGCAGATGTTGAAGTTGAAGCAGCCGCAAGCAATATATTATTATTTCTGTATAATGTTGCTGTTGTAGAGTTTACCCTACTTGCAAGTATAAGTCCAGATGAGTCTGTATTAGTTACTTGTGGATAAGTTCCATTAATACCAAAATAAGCTGTATTATTATATCTTGTAAAGAATAGTGTATATGGTGGTCCATATATCCCTATCTCACCACCTAAACTTGTACTGTTATTTCTTGAATAATAAGAAATATGTAAGTTATTTAATCCCGTTCCATTAATAGAAGGTATAAAATTTGTATCTGCATAAGCAATAGTTGGCAGCATACCATTAGCAGAATGAGTCCAACCACTCGCAAATGTCAAATTGAATGTGCCTGGAGTCTTAAGATTAACCGCGTGAGAACTTGCTACGCCACCAACAACAGGATAAATTGCTTTCATCTTAGTCCATAAACCATCCGCTTTCATTCCTATTACAAGGTCATTAATTGCATTGGCTTGAACTTGGTCGGTAATATTAGCAGCATTAACAAATGCTTGAGCATCTGCATCTGAAACGGTTTGTGTACCTATTGACCTTCCTAAAGTTGTTTGATATGCTTGAACTGCTGTATAAAAGTTAGCTCTTTCAGTTGATGTTAAACCATCCCCCATTGAAGCAAATGCACATTCTCTGTCTGTGTAATTAGCAGCTGCTGTATTATCGGGTGAATTTCTCGCACCTATCCAAACATTTATATTTGCTGGTGTTATTGAAGTATCATTGCTTGTTATTAATAACGAGCCATTTCTTGTCATTGTATTACTTGTTGAACTTTCTCTATTAACAATATAATGACCTCTTGTATCTGTTACTGTTCCTGTAGTTAATACTCCACTTGCATTTATGACACCAATTGTAACACTATCTCGTAAAATGGCTAATGTAGTTGTTTTTACTGGGCTTAAATTTAAGTTACCCATTTCAACTTTAAATACACCTGCTCCACCTGCTGTATTGCTTCTTGAATAATAAGATAAATGAGCGCTATTTTGACTTAATACACTTGCCAACATATTAGTATTTGCAAAAGCACTTGTTCCATTTGGTGTCATTCCTGTTGAACTGTGAGTCCAACCCGTAGAAAAAGTTAATCTGAACGCAGCATCTAAGTCACGAGGGTCTTTTAAGTTCCATTTGTGACTTGCTGCTGTACCTCCTACTATTGGATATATTGCTTTGAACTTTGTCCAAATGTTATAACCTTTCAAGTCAACTACTAATTGATTAATAGCACTTTGTTGAGTAGGATTAGTTATTGCAGCTGCTGTTATGAATGCTTGTGCATCGGGGTCAATAGGAGGTACAACGCTACCCCTATACCTTGACCCTATAGCGTTCGATATGGATATTTGTATTGCCATAAATTACCAAAGAGCGATAATATCGTCAGCTGTTGAAGTAGTAAATACTCGTATAACTTGAATCGGAATAAACGTTCCGTCAGGAACATTAATCAATGATACGTCATCACCATCAGCCGTTCTGATGTCTAACGTACCACCTGTACCTACATAAAGAACACAAGGCCATTGAGCAGTGTTTGGAGCAGCAGTTGCATCTCCAGGAAAGGGGATGTTAGCAGTATCGTTAGGTGTTACAGCAGCAGCTCTGCTGGTTTGTAATTTTAAATTAGGCATATCTTTTTATTTTTTAGTGCTTTTACCATTTGCTCCGTTTCGACCTCTATTAGTCGATGGATTTTCTTTTACAAAGTTACCATTTTTTTTCTTACTCATGTCAGGACCACCCTTTCCATATAAACCTGCCTCTCTTCTTGCCTTCACATGCTCAGCTCTGTACTTCTTGCCCTCAGGAGTAGCGTTCAACTCTCTCTGATATTCACGCCTCTTCTCAGCAGCCTTTGGGTTCTCTGCGTAGTATTTAGATGTTTTACTTTTTGACATATCTTGATGTTTTCTTAGCTATCTTCTTAGGCTGAGGAACAACCGATCCTACACCACCACCCTCGCGCTTTGCTCTTGTGGTGGCTGCGTACTCGGCAGGACTCAATGCAGCGATTGCTTTCTTAGGTAGATACCTCTCGCCAGTCTCCTTGCTAGGCTTACCACTTTTCGTTCCCCACTCTTGCTTTGTCCATTTGGACAGACTGTTGTCAGAGGACTTCTTGCCTATATATTTACCGCCAGCCTCTTTATACTTGGCACCAGCCAATTGGGCTTTTCTAGCTGACCATTGGCCTGCATCACCGCCCTTTGTTCCTGACTTAACGCTTGACACAATGCGACTCCATAACGCTGGGTTGGATTTTTTAGCGGTTTGCATTTTCACTTACTGATTTACAAACATATATAAAAAAATCATTATCATATTTATTTTTTATCATGTTTATTGTTTTATGTGTTATTTGTATATTTTCAACACTATATCCTTTTTTTGAGTTGATTCTATCAATTGACGCATCGCAGTCTTGTGGAGTACCTGTCTCAGGAAATGAAATATCCCATCCACTTAAAACGCATTTAAAATTTTGCTTTTGTATCAATTCAGCAACATCGTCCATTGTTATATTAAATTCTAAACCTCTAGATTCAGCTGAAATTTTAAATTTATTAAACCAAGATATTCTAATTCCTTTATACCATCCTCTATGACAATTATCAGTTTCTTTATTGGAGCAGCTCTTACATTTCTTATTTAATTTATAAGATTGAAAGGCATAATGATACCTTAAATAATCACACATCTTTCCACATTTAGAACATGGCTTATACCATCTTCCATCAGTTCCCTTATATGGATAATTTTCTACCATTTTACTTTGTGACTCCAAAATCTGGCACTTAATTTACTAGGATTTGGGTCTTGAGCATTATGTCTAGCATAGTAAGATTTCTTTCTTGCTTTATCCTCTTTCGTTTTAGGATTCTTTCCAGCACCTACTACTCCCTGCTGGCCAAAACGTATTGTTTTAATCTGATCACCTTCCTTGGCCACAACAATATGACTCTTGGTCGGATGACTGGGAGTTCGCTTGGGCTTATTAAATCCCTCAACGCCTGCTCGCTCTAATCTTGGGTCTTTCATTTCTTTTTCTTTCCGTATTCTTTCAATCGTTCTTGCATTGACTCAGACTTCTCATGTTTCGCCTTTGCAACTTTCGAAGGATAAACCTCTTTGGTTT
>CAYOWH010000069.1:7048-11707 GCA_964407615.1 uncultured Bacteriovoracaceae bacterium
TCAGACTTCTCATGTTTCGCCTTTGCAACTTTCGAAGGATAAACCTCTTTGGTTTTCTTTTCTACTATCTTTTTCATAATTTTGTTTTTACAAATATAATAAAATGATTCCAAAAGTTAAAAAGAAAGTTACGCATAGACGTGATAATAATAAAATATATGGTCGCAAACAAGGCGACTACGACTTCTTAAAAAATTGGACAATAATCAGAAAGTGGGCCATTATAACATACGGCCTTAAATCAACAGCAGACCTAGAAATATTAATGTTTTTGTACTCAGAAAAATTGTTCACACGTACACAATTTACAGAACACTCAAACTTTTTATCTTGGGATAAAGAACGATTCAATAGACTACTAAGAGAAGATTGGATTTATATTTGGCGACACCGAAACCACCAAGAGACGCACTTGTATGAAGTCTCGTATAAAGGTAAAAAGATGATTAACTCGATATATAAAAAATTGCTTGGACTAGAGCCTATTCCTGAGTCAGTAAGGCGTAATAAAATATTCTTAAAGACAGCACCTTTCTCTCACAAGACTCTAGCCATAGCAATAAAAAAACATAACAAAGAACTTAAAGAACGCAAACAACGTCCTTCTCTTGGATTACAGTAAAGCGTTTCTCATCAATCAATACATCATGACCTGCTGCCTTGTCGAAGTAGATCTCGTCAGTCTCTGATATTCCAAAGACCAAACTACCTACCGACACAACGACAGCCTTGTTATATCTCAATTCACGCTTATCTTCCATTGTCATTATTAGACCTGACTTATTTTCATTTTTATCGAGAACTCTCTCGATAACAATAAACTTATTTAGAACCTTCATAGTCTCTTACATTTGTGATTATAGCATTCGTGCTCATGATTGTCGTGGCTACAGACACAGCATTCAATAAAGCGTTCTTAGTAACTTTTGTCGGATCAATAATTCCCAACTTCATCATCTCACCATACTGCTCACCCTTTACGTCATAACCTATACCATATTGACGGTGCAATAATATCTCATCACTATTCTTACCAGCGTTCTCAACAATCTGCCTAAATGGTGCTTGTAGTGCATGTATCATTATATCATTGGCTACACCATCAGGTATCAACTCATAACTTGCATCCAATAATGCTACACCACCGCCAGGTAATATACCATCCTCCAACGCAGCCTGAACAGCACACACAGCATCGTCTATTCTGTCCTTCTTCTCCTTCTGCTCAATGTCACTCAACGCTCCAACATATATGACACCAACACCACCAGACAAATTGGCTATTCGTTCGTTCAAGAAGTTCTTGTCCTCATCAGTTGTCGCAGCATCACGCATATCCTTTAGTTCATTAACTCTCTCTATTATAGCATCCTCCCTAGACTCACTATGCATAAATACCGTCATGTTACTGCTAACAATAACTTTAGTTGCTCTACCCAAACTGTCTAAGTCAATTAGCGACAGATCATCACCAGTGTCCTCAGAGAAGTATACGCCTCCTAGTGCTACTGCAAGGTCCTCTAGCAGATCCTTCTTTCTGTACCCAAATGACGGAGGCATAATAGCACACGCCTTAATCTTACCACCAGCAACATTCGCGTTCAAAGTATTCAAAGCGTTCTGACCTAACTCACCAATAATCAACAACGACTTGCCTTGAGCAACAATTGGAACTAATATACGTTCTAGATTCATGATGTTATTTATCTCATGATCGCTTATCAAAATGTATGGATTGTCTAACACACACTCTTGCTTCTTGAAGTCATTAATGAATACCCTTGAGGCGTAGCCCCTATCAATCTTCATACCTTTAATTATCTCAACATATGTTGATGTCGTCTGACTATTCTCAACTGTTACCATGTCAACCTCACTAAAGGCATCGGCAATCATCTTACCTACCTCCTTGTCATTGTTAGCACTGATAGTCGCCACGTCAACAAGTTTCTTGCCTGATAGTTTCTTTGAGCGTTTGTCAAGTTTCTGGACAATTTGTCCAGTAATTTGATTAACCTCCCTAATTACCTCCGTGACGTTTTCGTTTTCAGACAAATATTTGTCAGCAGCATCAATAATAGCCTCAGCCAACACTATTGATGTGGTCGTTCCATCACCAGCAACAGTAGCAGTACGCTCTGCCGCCTGTCGCATCATCATAACAGCCAAATTCTCAGTCGGATCATACAAATTGATAGACTTAGCAACAGTCACACCATCCTTTGTGACCGTCATTCCACCAATATGATTCTCTGATTCAATTAAAACTGTACGTCCTCTCGCTCCTAACGTACTTTTGACAGCTCCTGCTATCGTTTTGATGCCCTTCTTGAGCTTTTTTTGGCCATCATCGCCAAAATGTACTTGTTTTACTATCATTTTATTGTATTTATATCACAAAAATAGTATTTTTTAGTGATATAAAACAAAAAACCCTCCGATTGGAGGGCTATTTTTATGGTTTTCTACCAAATGTTTTATTCCTATTTGTTGGATTATCAGTAGATGGCCTGTAATCTTTAAATGTCTCAGGTGTAGCAAATCTTATTCTACCTGTTTTTTTAGCAACAACCTCAGCATTTGGACCTACCCTTTTGATATTTTCACCTGCCGTTGCTCCACTCATAGTAAATTCATTGCCAAGATTCTTGATGTACTTACCAGCTTGCTTGGCTTGCTTTAATTCAGATTTATAGCCTTGTATACGCTCACGTTTACCAACTGACTCCATAGGCGCAGCAGTTCCTTTTCTTACCTCTTTAATTTGCTGCTTTAATCCTTTTCTAGTCTCAGATATATCACCAGCATTCTGACCTTCAAAACCACCAAAATACGCCTTACCTTGCTTTAACTCTTGCTTATACTCAGCCTTACGCTTTACATTCTCAACAGCCTTAGATATAGGTGTTCTTGTTTTTTCTTTACCACTTCTTGTATAAAAAGTCTTTTCAACACTAACTAAATTCCTACCTGGTGCTTGCCATTTTTCTTTTTCCTCAGGAACAGCCAATTGTTTCTTCTTAGTAGATATACCAGTTATTTTGTTTAATGGCATTCTCTCAAGATCTAATTTAGGTTGCTCAACAGTCGGAGTTTTTTGTTTAGCAGGAGCAGTTGGTTTATCAAACCACTCATGAGAAGCACCCATATAACCAGAATAAGATTTACCTCCTTCTCCTTTCATAGGTCCACCTGATTGCTCCTTACCATAACCTTTTGAAACATAAACTTTTTTAGCAGCCAAACCACCTCTTTCACCAGACTTCTGCTTGTTCCAATCTTCAAGTTCACTAGAAGATAAATATCTACCACCACCTGAAAATAATGCTTGAAAATCCTTTCTCCCTTTTGGTTGCTCTTCATATGCCTTCATCTGCTTACCATAAGTCTCAACGTCAGACTTGTATTTGTCCTCAATGGTCTTGTTCTTGGCTAATGCAGACTCATAAGCAGCCATCTTCTTTTGATTCTCTACGTTAGGTACATACGCCTCACGTTTTGTTTTGACGATAATAGGATCTTCGCCTTTTCTCTTTAGTGCCATGTTAATGTAAATCTTATAATTAATAAACTTATCTGTAACTCATTGAATTCATACTCCTCATCAGGACCATAATACTCGAAACCAATTAAAAGGCCTTGTGGTATGTCAATTAGTATATGCAAAATTAAACATTTTTATTTAACCTAAACCTACTTACAAGATTAGCCTTCTTTGTAACAGCCTCCTTGCCTGGCCTAACTACAGTCTTACCAGCATCTGTAATAGTAGTTGACTTCTTTAACTTTCCAGACCTATCAAACTTATCAACCTTTAAAGTCTTTTCAACCATAGGCTTGCCGCCTCTAACAGTTGCAAAGTTCTCCGCAACAACCTTCTTCCTTACAACACCACCATTAGTCTTTACCTTAGTCTTTTCAGTCCACGTAACTCCCTTGTAATTCTCGTTCTTGACCATCTTGCCAGTTGACGGATCTTTTCGCATCGTCTTGTCAACTATCTTCGTTTCTGTTGGCATATTTATTTTTTGGTAAATATACGGAATTTTTGGGTAATACCCCCATTCCACGAAAAAGTTCGCGCGGGGAAAGTGGTTTGAAATTTGGGTAGGGGGTGTGCATTTCGGAATTTTACCCCAAATTTTTTGGCTTTTTGCCTGCCGTCCTGCCTGCCTGCCTGCAATCCTTTCGCTTATACCTACCTGCCTTACGTTCTTTGTTGACTGCCTGCCGTTATGCATTACGCTATTGAGACCAATACACACAACCGACAAGCCAACCGATCTGTAATATAATTTGCATTATGTTAAATAGACCGATCCCCAGACCGAGCGAACGACCTGCCTACGTGACTGAAAGCCAATCGATTGACCGACCAAACTCGCGCGCCGTTTTGCGCGGTTAGAGTGTGGGGGTTGGATCTCTCTTCATTACGCAATTAACAAACATTTTTCGGATCATATATATCAAATTAACTTAAATAACTGATTTTAAAGCATTTAACTTGCTTAGTCAGTCACGATAAGCGGCTTAACTAAGTGAAACTACGTAGATCATTCTACGTGTAAATACGTATTTTGCTTATCTTTCAAGAAAAAATTGTTGACAAATTAGATTATCGCCGTATCTTTGTTATAAGCAAACGAGCTAATAATAACA
>CAYOWH010000070.1:0-11011 GCA_964407615.1 uncultured Bacteriovoracaceae bacterium
GGAAAATTTCTTGTCATATGACGGATGTGTTTCAGTGTCGCTTTACTTTTGCAAAAGGAGTGACTGATTCGGGCCAAGTCTTAAAGCTTTTAGAAGCTTTGCACCAAAAGAAAATCATCTGGAGCAATGTCCATATGATTTGGGAATAAAGTAATACTCTTATTACAATTAACTTACTGGGAAACGTATTTTGGTCCGATGTCTTGACGTAAGGTTTTAGCAACTTTACCTTTTTTGTCTTTAACGGGAGTTATTTTCATAAAATTGCCACTTCTTTTACTGAAAGATTGCTTTTCGCTATTCCAAATATGATCTTTGCTTCCGTCTTTTGTGTCGACTGCTGTGGAGCTTCCTGTTGAGTAAACAACTTGGCATCCTGAAATTTGAGAAAATCGAGTTGCAAATTTATCGCCGGTGTTACATCCCATGAGTTGAATAAGACACGTGTCACAAAATTTAATATCTGTGACTTTTCTTTTAAAAAGTCCCATAAAACCACCCTGACGGTGAGGTCTAAGAGCGTATTCTAGATCGTCTAAGCTCATACCTCTTTCAGATATTCCTCTTTGCATACGTGATTCATCATCAAGGTAGAGCCCTGATCCGTTTGGTCCATTGGAAATAGGAATTCCTTCGCCGCCGTATGGATTTTTCTTAGTCCATCCGTGAGACGCAACTGTTACTTTAGAAACGCAACCAAATTTTTTGGTGTATTTTTGAAGACCAACAAGAATATCTTGACCTGAAGAAAAATAATAAGCGGAGCGAGAAAGACGAGTATTGTTTTCCCAGACTTTAGAAATTCCATTAAAAAAACCTAGTCCCGCTTGCTTGTTGGAGCTTTGTGCTTTTTCTGCGGCTAAGGTTTGAGCCAGTTCTTCTTCGTAATTTCGGATATAATCATGAACGGTATAACTTTTGGGAGCTTGAGAATCAGGCTCTACAACAGCTTTTTTTGAAGAGGAGTGAGACGAAGCTGGAAAATTATTCATTGGATGACCTGAATTCGCACTTGAAATTTTAGAGAATGTTAAACAAATCAGAACAAAAAACAAATTTTTCATATCTCTATCTTCTCAGGAATCTACAAGATTTCATTTATTAAAAGAGGCTTAAAGCCTAAAAAAAATGACTGTTTTCTTTAGGTTTGTCTAAAGATTAGACAGTTCTTCGGCTTCCGAGGGACAGTCGTAAGTGCCTAAATCAACAGGAGTTCCCTCCTTCGGAGGGGAGAGGTATTGTTTGTTTACAAAAAGTCGAAAGGTCATGTGAAGTTGTTCCGCTTTATCTGAGGGAAGATTATGTTTTTTATTCCATTCCCGACAAAGGTATTCGGCAAGTCCTGATCGAAAAGGGTGATTGTTTTTTTCCCAAAGGTTAATCAGATATTTTCTCCAGCGCTGGTCGACAAAATAATCGTTTCCTTTAGTGGGTTTTTGATCCTCATTATTCCAGTTTGATTCCATTTTCGGATGAACAAAAGTTAAGGCGTAATTTCCATCCCAAAGTTTGGTTCTAAATTCGAACCATCCAGAATCTTTAAGCGGGTACGGGGCAAACATTCCCCAGTATTGGTCAAGGTGTAGATAAAGCATGGCTTTACGGAGGGGTTCGTACATTGCTTTTTTTTGATAACTCAAGGCATTCCACGCAACGACGGCGGCTAGAAAAGGCATGGCAAACCAGGCAAAGCGCGCTTCTTTTGAAGGAATATGAAAAGAAAAAGCTTTCTTAATTTGAGACCACTTAAATTTAATTATGATTTCATCCCATGCTTCCGTTGGCAAAAGAGATAAAAGGCTCGCGCAGGCAATCCAAGGAAAGAGAGCCAGATCAAGCACTGCTCCAAGACCTATATGAAAAAAAATAAACAACAAAATACCTAAAGTTCTTAAGTGTCCGGAGAAGAAAAATAAAAAAGCACCAAATAGTTCTAACAGATAAACAAATTTTGTAAGAAATTTTAGCCCCTCAGGAAATTGAGTCATCCATTTACCAAAGGGAGTTGCAAATGCTTCAAGTGAAAGAGCAAAACCAGAAGCGGTTCCCTCAGGCCACCATTCAATGCCTGACTTCAACATTGCTGAAGCAAAGTAAAGAAGAAACATCTGCACGGGAAGTGTGAGATATGCCCATGATTGAAGAGAAGGATTTTTAATCTCAGAAAATTTTTTGTAACCACTGTCGTGGGATAGCACTTTTGAAACCGGCAAAAAAAACATCCAAAATAAAATGCATCTTAAAAGTACGTCCCCACCGTCAACAACAAGGGGATTTCTAAAGTGAAGAGAGATCGTAAGAATCCATGTTAAGAAGATTGAAAAACGAGTTTTCCATCCAATCATCATGCAAAAAGAAGCTAGAAGAAGAAGAAACAAAAGAAAAAAAGACCAGCCTGCGTTTGGGTTGAGACACTGTAAGCATAGTCCCGTTGGAGGATAAAATTTTTGTAAAAGATTAAGTCCTAGTGTTCCTTCTTCGGTGTAGTGGGCTTGAAAGTTTTGAAAGCGAAATATTGTATCGAGCATCACAAGAAAGCCCAAAAGCATTCTTGAGAGAGACAATGAGCGCAAGTCGAGTTTCATGTGGCTAAAACTCAGTTTATTCCAAGAATGATTTCAACCAAAGAATACTTTAATATCCAAAAAATATTTTTCTTTAACGAACGGAAAATTCAATTTTTTATTTAGTGACATGACTGTTTTTGGCTAGTGATTTACTTTTATATCAGATGGAGAGTCTCTAAAGTTTGGTATTTCTTCTTTAAGTAAGCCAGGTTTAGATAAGATTAGGTTAAAAAGAGGGTTTTTGTGGCCGCAGACTCTAACTCCAGGTACTTGATTCAGTTCTCCCCTGGCTTCCTCAGGAGTTAGGGTCCTTCGTAAGAAGGGAAGAACGTTATCTCTGTTGCCTTCCTGATTTATGATCGCAGTATGTTTCTTGGAATGTTCTTCTCCTTCTTTTCCTTCTAACTCAAATGCGATTTCAGCGAGTGTTATCACTCCGTCCTTGTTTTTGTCTGAGCTAGGTTTTTTAATAGATTTTTTTATTAAATCAGTAAGGTACCCATTTTTCGATTGAGTTCCATCGATTCCTATGGGACCGTCATCAGACTCTTCGTGGGCATCTGCTGAATAAAAAACGAGTGTGTTTTTTTTGGATTCAAAACTTTTTACCGCTGCACCTGAATGGCAAGAATCTAGGAATACTACCTTATTTTTCACTCCTGAACCTTCTAACGCTGAATTTATTTCGTCTATAGATATTAAAATTTCACTACAAGAATATGATTTTTTTTCAAAGGTAAAATTTTTAAAAGGGTTTATTTGGGAAATAGTTTTATCGAAAGCAATGGTCGTCGGGTTAATAAGTCTAGTGTTTGTTAATTTACTTTTCTCAACACAGTCTTGAATATTCATGTTTTTTGGTGGGGGTATGATTGCGTACCATTTTCCTTTCTCATCAACAAGACCATGGCCGGAATAAGTGAATATGAAATGCTCTTTGTCTTTAGCAGCTTTTTTTATGTTTTTTAGAATTTCTTTTTTCTGAAAGTCTGGAGTGAGTGTTGAGTTTAGGTTTTCGTCGTTAAAGCTTTGTGCAGTAATATTGTTTTCATGAAAGAGATTTTGATAAAATTCTTGGTCGCTGTGAGTGTTATCTAGCTGTTGATTGGATTTTTTATAGCTGAAGGCTAAATTATAAGCAGATATCTTTTGTTTTGTTTGTTCTGTAAGACAATTGAAGTTGGATATGCTTTCACCAATTCGTTTGTCACTTACGATGATTTTTGCGCTTGCGCACCATTTAAAAGCAATAAAAGAAATAGTTAAAACTTTTTTTATCGTACATAAACGCACAGAATTATTTTATCATTTGCGTATAAGATGTATTATTTTTAAAATTTTAAATTTATCGTCCAGAAAATGTTTTCTTGACGCGTTCAATTTCTTGCCAAGTGGAAGGGAGCTCGCCTGTTAAATTTTCAGGGGCTTTGCCTTTTGCTTGCACAACAAGATCATCTTCGAGTCGCACCCCGAGACCTCTAAATTCTTTGGGAACGCTTGTGTCGTTTTCCATAAAATAAAGACCTGGTTCAATTGTGAGAACGTTTCCTGCTTTGAGTTTCACATCGCTTCCATTTTCAAAACAAGGGGCAGGATCGTGCACGTCAAGTCCGAGCCAATGACCTGTGCCGTGGGGATAATATTTAAAGTGTTCTTTTTTCTCAAAAATTTTATCAGTTGAGCCTTTTAGAATTTTTAAAGATTTCAATCCTTCGATGAGGCTTAGTGAAGCTGTTTTGTGAAGGTCCATACGAGTATTTCCCTCACGACATACATCGATTGCTGCCTGTTTTGCTTCGTGCACAATGTCCATAAGCTTACGTTGCAGAGGAGTAAATGTTTGACCAACAGGAAGAGTTCGAGTGATATCTGATTGATACATTCTAAATTCGCATCCACAATCCGCCAAGAGCATTTCGCCTTCTTTCATGAGTCGATTGTTTTCATGATAGTGAAGAATAGCAGCATTGGGACCGCTTCCGAGGATGGAGGAATATCCTGGGCCGCGACATCCATTTTCCATGTAAACTTTTTCGATAATCGCCTGTGCTTGGTATTCGTACATTCCAGGTTTGAGTTCTTGCATCAGTTTAAGATGAGCTTGAACGTTGATTTTAGATGCTTCTCTTAGCTCTTTTATCTCATGGGAATCTTTGATGAGTCTAAGAGCTCTAATATGAGGTAAAATTTCAATATAGGCTGAAGCCTCAGCAAGACCCATTCGCGTATCTCCATGAACTGCTTCTTGAGCTTTTGTAAGAGTGCTGCGGAGTTTTTCAAAGAGTTTGGGGTGAGTTGAAAAATTAGAATAAACTTTTGGTAAAGAGCCTTTGGGTAATTTGCGAAACCAATCTTGAACATGAATGTCGAGTTCGTGAATGGCGAACGCCTCGTCAGCCATATAAATATTTTTGGCACCCTCGGGGCCCGCTCTCAATCCGTTCCATTGTTCAAGTTTTGGATCTCGAGGACGAACAAAAAGTTGGTAATGTGTTTTTTTTCCGTCTGACCATAAAAGAGCCGCTGACTCTTCTTCTTGAAAACCTGTCATGTAAAAAAAACTTGAATCGGCTCTGTAAGGATAAAAAGCATCCGCTCCTATGGGATAGACAGGAGAATTGTAAAGAATAATTAAAAATGGATGCGAATCTTTAAGATTTCGTAAAAGATTTTGACGTCTCTGAGCAAAGACAATTTTATGGTATTCTGGATAGAGCATAGTTCCGAAAAGAATATAGCATGAGAACAAAATTTATAGCCATTTCTTCTTTTATTATCTTCTCCGCTGCTTTTGCGGAGCCAGCAAATGAAGGTTATCGCATCAAGAATTTTCAAGAGGTTCTTAAAAAAGTATATGTTGATGCAAATCGCTTTGAAGAATTAAAGGTTGATCCCTCAAAGTCTGGAGGAAGTACGTTGATGGGGTTGATTTCTCGTCTAATGGGTAGCGCTCCTAATTCAACTTTTGAAGGCATGGGCGTGCAGCGTTATATTTACTCCGCCTATAAAGGACAAAATTTTTTAGGAGTCAGTCATGGATCGAGTATTGAGGCGGAGGGAGCTTTAATCAATGTTGTGGTTCACTACGATGCTGATGCCAATGTTAAAGGCGTAGAAATTCTTGATACACCAGAGGAAGTAGCAGCAGCGATTAAATCTCATAAGTTTTTAGATCAGTTCAAAGGATATGCAACAGAAGATTTTCAAATTAAATATCAGAAGCAGCGTCGTCGTGTCATTAGTCATCAAGGAAGAGCTTTGAAAGAGCTGAAAGCACCCTCCTCAGGTGTGGTTAAAAATTACTTTGATCGAATTCTTCGTTCCGTTCGGTACAATGTGGCTTTCGTAGATGTTGCTTATTTCATCAGTCGCTTGCCTATGATGGATACACAAAGTCGTCGTATTAGTTCGGTAACAATGGGTTCCGGCAGTCCAGAGGCAATGGTGAAATCTGCAAAAATGAGTAGTCCCTCGGGAGATCGCAGCAGAAACTTTATTTCTCAGCCCTCTGCATTTGAAAAAAATTAAAACGAATTATTTTTTTAATTATTTCTTAAATAGAATAGGATCTAGTTTTTTTTCTGTGTCCAAAGCCTTCAAGTCATCGAATCCACCAATGTGTTGAGAGCCTATAAATATTTGAGGAACCGTTGTTCGACCACCCGCTTTTTTGATCATCTCATCACGAAGCTCTGGATTTTGAGTAAGATCAATCTCTTCGTATCCAACACCTTTTTGAGTCAGTAGATTTTTAGCAGCTACGCAGTAAGGACAATAATCTTTAGAATAAATTAAAATATCTGCTTGTTGGGGGTGTTTAGGGAGAGATTCACTCATAGAGTTTTTCTATCTAATATCGAAGAGAATGAAAATATAAAAGTTTTTCGATCAATTACTGAAACTTCACAATGAGGGGTTTTAGAAGACCACTTGTGACGTATTCTGTTTTGCTGATATTGAGAGTTCCGGGATAGATTCGGTGATACCAGTAAGCATTTCTCAAAATGGTAGGAACGTAATCTCGGGTTTCACGATAGGGAATGAGGTCCATAAAAATTTCGGGGTCTTTTACCCAAGAATAATTTTTTTCCCACTCTTCAACTCGAACGGGGCCTGCATTGTAAGCCGCAAGTGATCGCTCGATACTATTATTAAATCTTTTGGCAAGCCGAATGAGGTATTTAGAAGCGTAGCGAATGTTTTCAGAGGGGCTCCAGAGTTTGTGACTCGATTTGGAACCCATTTGACGAGCAGTAGAGGGAAGCATTTGAAGGAGTCCCCATGCATTTGCGCCCGATTTTGCGCGCACATCAAAAGAGCTTTCTTGTCTTGCAAGCCCTAAAAGAAGAGCTGTATCGAGTTCGACACCGTGGAGGTTGAAAAGTTCTAGATAGGGAGCAGGATACAAATATTCAAGAATTTCTTTTGTAACGGGAGGGTTCGAAACGGTGAGGTATTTTGTAATAATTCCAATTTGAGCTTTATAAAGATCTGCTGAGTGCAGGAGTCGTGCGATGTGTTGAACGTAGCCAAACTCCAAGTGAGGGGGAATTTGATCGGAGAGATATTCAGCATATTTTTTTAATTTATAGGGATCTGCTTCGAGTAATAAGCCCATTTTCAACCAAGTAAATTTTGAATCCAAGCGAGCGTCGGGTATGGAGTAGAGATCGCTTGCGACGCTTGCTCTTAAGTTCATCTTGAGTGGGTCAATGTTTTTTTCATTTAAAAGTTTTATTGTGTACCAAGAGCGAGGATATTTTTCGATAAGATCATTTGTGTATTCTTCACTTTCGCGAGGGTTTGTTTTTTTTAAAAGATGAGCAAGCCAATATAAACTTCGGTAATCTTCTCTGGGAAATTCAGCTTCGAGTGCTTTTTTAAAATACTTAACGGCCTCAGAGTTTTTATTAACAGCCGCATAAATCAAAGCAAAGCGAAGACTTGCCAATTCGTAAGCTTGATCGGAGGGTTTTGAGCAAGCTAAGCCCTGCGAGTAAAGTTTTTCGACCAATGGAAAATAGCGAGGATTGCCAGCAAAGGATTCTAAATTATAAGCAAGAGCAAGACTCAGGTTTTGAGGGCAAGCAGGGCTTTTAATTGCCTCTCTTGCGAAATCCATAAGAAGATTTTTATTTTTAGAAGGCAGAGCGTGAAGGAGTGATTGAAAAGATTCTCCTTGTTTTTTTTGAATATTTTTTTTTGTTATTTTTCCAACACTTGCAAAAAATCTTTTCGCTTTTTCTTTTTTTGATCCTCTTTTGGAAAAATCAAAATAATCTTCAATAACAACACAGAGTGCTTTGTTTTTGGTTTTCTTACAATCTTCAAGCCATTCTTCTTTTACGAAGCCCGCCTGAAGTCGCTCACTGAAAATCATGTAATCTTCAATAGCTGCTTCTTTTACTTTATATCCAAGTTTTCGACTGAGTTGATCAATCGTTTCAGGTTTTAGAATATAAGCAGGCGAGCTTGAAGCGCTTAATGCTAGAAGAGGTGTAAGGGCTAGGAGTGTGAAAAGTTTTTTCATATATAATCACCTTTTTGTATGATTTCTAAAGCACGCTCATGACAGACCGTTAACTTTTTTTCGTCTCCCGTTAAAGAGCAGCCTGCAGCTAAACGATGCCCCCCTCCGTTAGGATCAAGGGATTTTGCAAGTTGCGCTACATCCAGACGTCGGGCTCTGAGAGATATCTTCCAAACGTTTTTTTCAACTTCACTAAAAAGAGCTGCAATTTCACATTTGTCTGTTAAAAAAAGTAAGTCTATGAGGCCTTCTCGATCTTCTAGTTTTGCTTGAGCTTCAAGAAAGTCTTTTTGAGTAATTTTTGCCCAAACATAACGATTTTCTGAGAGCATTTGCATGCTTGATAAAAGTTTTTGAGCAAGTTTTAAATTAGCAGCATTTCGAATAAATAAAACTTTTTCGGCAGTTTGAGTGTGATTGAATCCAAATTCTAAAAGATCTGCTCCTATACGCATCACTTTGGGTGTCGTGTTGGAATGTTTAAAGAGGCCTGTGTCGTAGATAAGTCCTACGTAAATATTTTGCGCAAGAGTAGGCGTAAGAGAAATTTTATGGTGAGTACAAAAATCATAAACAATTTCCGTTGTGGAAGCTGCGTTTGAATTGTTGAGTTTGGCGTCGAGTTTAAATTCTTGGCTTACGCGGTGGTGATCAACTTGTGCCCTAAAACTTGCTTGATTCCAAAAGGAAGTTGTCTTTTCGCCCAAGCGGTTGGGGCCTCCATCAACGCATATCCAAAGATCTTTTGTGGAGCCTTTTTTCCATGATTTTTCTAATTCAGCAGAAGTTTGAAAGGTTTCTGCAAAGGGCATAAAAAGATATCTTTGGGGGCAAGGGTCTTCATTTACGACTGAAATTGATTTCTGAGGAAAAAGTTTTTTAAAAATTTCATAAAAGGCAGATTGAGTTCCGACAGAATCACCATCGGCACCTGCGGGAGCTGTTAAGAAAATGTGCTCAGCTTTTTTGCAAAGATTAAGAAATTCATCATGTTGGAGAGACATCTTCTCTATTAAACCTCTTTTTGACCTAGAAATAAATCCATGAAATCATACTCTTGCTTGAAAATAATTCCGCCGTTTCATCCTTTTTCAGAGGCTTTGATGTCGAATCTTGCAAGTCGTTCTTTTGAGTGGGACTTTTGGGAAATTAAAGAACTGCTATTTCAGTCGAAAAATGCAAAAATTGAGTTTTGTATCTGTTTAACATTAAAAGAGAAGGGCCAAAATAAACTGAGTTATTATGCTGCTCCCTCTCAATCTGCTACGGACTTTTATCTTAATCGAAGAAAAAACATTAAAACTAAAAGTGCCCAAATTGAAAAAAAAATTAAAGTCGCCAAAGTTCTGGCGGAAAGAAAAAAGAACTCAAAAGGAATTTTTTTAGAAAAAAACCCACAATTCTTTGTGGATTTACAAGCTGCTCGCCATTTGTAAGATCAAAGCAAAATTTTATAAATCTACGGGTTGAATGATCTCTTCACTCAAACCATTGTCTTTCATCCATTTTTTAACATCGTATTCTTGCCCGCGTAGGCAATAAACGTGAATCATATCAAAACGGCGCACGTAATCGCTTTTAAGTAGAAGAGAAATTTCTTCGATGGGAATGAGTTTGTTTCTTTCCTCGATATATAGCGGATAGCGCCCTCGATCTTTTGTTGTGAGGTAAGAAACGCTATGTCGCCACCAAATCTTGGGAACTTGATCGGGTTTTGTACGATTGTTTTTATTTTTGAGCGAAGGATACCAAGCTGTGGTTCCCTTGCTTAGCTCGTAAGGCTCAATAAAACGAAGAAACTTTTTCTGCTGTTCTTGGCGAATCGTAAAAAGATGCTTCAGGGGAATGCGATCTCGTATATGCTCGCCCCATTTTGAAGAGCGATTCTTGATAATTTTTCTCAGCAACCAATCATCAGACCAACGAAGGTAATCGGTAAGATCTGGTTGAATAGAGAAATCGGGTAATTCAGCGAGAGCGTTTTCTAGAATCACATCAAAAGCCACTGTGGTTTTGTGTGAGTAAAGTTGCATGAACATGTGAAAGCGAGAAATAAGAAAATCTTCAAATGCATGGAGAGCTTTTCTTCGAAGAGCCGTAACAAGTTGACCTTTTTTTTCTGGATGTGAACGCCAGAGCACGTTTCCAATCAACATTTCTTTGTCGTACTGGCCGTAAGGAACTCCCGTGTAGTGGGAATCGCGCAAGAGATAATCCATTCGATCTGCATCGAGTTCACCAGAGACCAATTCTTTAAGAGCATCGTGCAAGCGCCATTTTCCAGAAGGGCCAACCTTATCAACATCTTCGTACTCAGGGCTGGGCTTTACCCAATCGACAATCAAAGAAGCAATGTCTTGTGCAAGCAATCCTCCGATGCGACCCTCTTCTTCTGCGGCCATCAGAGAAAGAATGGCAACTGAAAAATCTTCGTGAGCTGTGGGATGATTCATCCATTTTTCTGATTTAAGAAAACGATCATGAACCCAGTCTTCTGAAATAATTCCTTCGCGAAATAGAAGTTTCCGCATGGGATGTAAAGGACGACCTAAATTCGTAACTCCCTCTAAGCTATGAGAAAAGGGCCCGTGGCCTATATCGTGAAGGAGTGCGGCCATCCTCACAAGTCTTCGAAAGTAATCTTGCTGAGGAGGTTGAAGGGAGCGGGGGCCAAAAGTGCTGATGAATTCTTGAGAGACCGAGTCAAAAATGAGTCCCGCTAAGTGCATCGCTCCTACACAATGGCTAAAGCGATCGTGAGTGGAGCCTGGAAAAACAAGATTAAGAAAGGCGGTTTGTTTTATGCGGCGAAGGCGCTGAAAATAAGGATGATCGATCAGATTTTTTTCGGTTCGCGAAATAGGGACCGTATGGTGAACAGGGTCACGCAATAAGTGCTGCATAGTCTGATCAC
>CAYOWH010000071.1:0-9739 GCA_964407615.1 uncultured Bacteriovoracaceae bacterium
CCACCTGCATTCGCCATGAAAAGAGACAATACAGCTCCGGTCACCATCGCACCAGCAAGAGTTCCACCAAGAGCTTCTGCTCCAAGGGTAAATCCAATCACGGGAGGAACCACAATCGCCACCATTCCCGGAAGAATCATTTCCGCTAAAGCTGCTTTTGTAGACAAGTCCACACAACGAGCCGCATCTGGACGCACACCCGCTTTTCCTTCAAGTAATCCAGGAATTTCTCTAAACTGACGACCAATCTCTTCAACAATTTTACCAGCTGCTTTTCCTACAGCGCGCATTGTGGAAGCACCCACCACACAAGGAAGAATTCCACCCAAGAGCAATCCCACAAGAACTTTTCCATTGGTAAGCTCAAGACTCAAAGCCTCAGCTCCGCTCTTCAATCGACCAAAATCAATCTCAGCCTTAAATGCGGCAAAAAGTGCAATCACAGTTAAGATAGCTGAGCCAATTGCAAAACCTTTACCAATCGCTGCTGTTGTATTTCCAACCGCATCCAATTCGTCTGTGATGTCACGAACATCTTTTCCAAGACCACTCATCTCGGCAATACCACCCGCATTGTCACTGATCGGACCATAAGCATCAACCGTCATCACCATCGCCGTGACTGCCAACATAGAAACAGCAGATATACCGATTCCATAAAGTCCTAAAGAGTTAAAGCTAATCAATGCAACAGCAGAAATCACAAGAAGTGGAAGAATCACAGACTCTAAGCCCACCGCAATTCCTTGAATCACGTTTGTGCCCGCTCCTGTTTTAGAAGACTCTGCAATCTGCTCAATTGGCTTGCTACTTGTGTAGTAATCGGTAATCAAACCAACAACACCGCCACCAACAGCACCCGCAATCACGCACCAAAAATTATGAATTCCATAACCTAATGAATTTCCAACAAACCAAAAAATTAAAAGAAAAATAAACGGTGGAATCAAAAGCGCTCCGCGAAGAATAGAATAAGGTTTTCCTTCTTTAAAAAACCGTAAGCACGCAATCGATAAGATACAAACAATCAACCCAATTCCCGAAATCACAAGAGGGAGAAATATGCCCAAGTTTCGTAAAGCCTCTTCGCCCACCGAAGTACTATCTGCCACAAGAGGAGCCAACGCAGTTGGACTCAATGTTTGAGCCAGAGCAATTGCTGCAACCATAGCAGCGATATAGCTTTCAAAAATATCCGCACCCATTCCTGCGACGTCACCCACGTTATCACCAACGTTGTCCGCGATTACTCCAGGGTTACGAGGATCATCTTCTGGAATTCCCGCAATAACTTTACCTGCTAAGTCGGCACCGACATCGGCTGCTTTTGTATAGATACCACCACCCACACGAGCGAAAAGAGCAATTGAAGAGGCGCCCACTCCAAACCCGTGAACCATAGATGCAAATTCTTCACTTGATGAAAAATACTTAAACAAAACACCCATTCCCATAAGGCCCAGTCCCGCTACACAAAGACCCATAACCGCTCCACCATCAAAAGCGAGAACGAGAGCCTCTCCACGACCTTTTGTGCGCGCTAATTCAGCAGTTCGAACGTTAGAGTGAGTTGCCGCTTTCATTCCAATGAAACCCGCAAGAAGTGACAACAAGGCACCCGACAAAAAAGAAAGTGAAGAAAGGACGTTGAGAGATAAACTCAAAACAACAAAAATAAAAATGGAATAAACAAAAAGAATTTTATATTCGCGCATCAAAAAAGCCATTGCTCCTTCGCGAATATAACTTCCAATTTCAATCATTCTTTCATTGCCAGGGTTTTGTTTTTTTACTCTGAGATAGAGTACCCAAGCAAACAAGAGAGCCGCTGCGCCAATAATTATGTATAAAGATGCATTCATCATAAAGTACTTTAGTTCTAAATGAGAGAAACACGTTCGTAAATTTATTTTTTAAATTTCTTTTTTTGTTTTTAAATTTAAAAAGGTAAGGTGAGAAGACTTTTTAAAAGCGTCCATCCTAAAAAGAAAAGAAATCTTTTTTTGAGTGAGCGCTTTTCAATAGCGTTCTACCTAAGTCGTAAAAGCTCTTACCAAGAAGCTTTTGTCACGCCCGGAATTAAGCCCTCAAGAGCCAATTCACGAAACTTCACGCGACAAAGTCCAAACTTCTTGTAACAACCACGACCACGGCCAGTGATTGAGCAACGAACTCTCACACGAGTAGCAGATCCGTTACGAGGAAGTTTCTGGAGCTTTTTCTGAGCTAAAACCTTTTCATCATCACTCAACTTAGGATCGAGTGTTTGCTTGCGTAATTCGATACGCAATGCTTTTTGTCTGTCGCTCATTTTGATTCGTTTTTTGTTGCGGTTCACAACACTTTTCTTTGCCATTTACTTTCCTTTTCCTTCATTAAAAAACTTGTTTGTACGTAAGTTTCTTTTTTGTATTTTTCTGCCAATTTTTCAAAATAAGAATAAATTGCTGGTCGGGTCCAATCCTGAAATCCAATAATCTTTTCAACTTTCCATCCATGAGGAGTAACCACATAGGTTTCTGGAAACTTTTCTGAACCCCAACGACTTGCGATTTCTCTCTTTGAGTCTAAGAACAAGCGATTTGCAGGGATATCAATCACATTTGCTTCTAGGAAGCGATCAACTTTAGCCCAATCCTCATCAATACTTACAAAGTAAAAATGAACTCCCTTTTCTTCAAGTCGAGAAGCCAACTCACTCATTGCGGGCATTTCTTCCACACAAGGAGCACACCAAGTCGCCCAAAAATTAACAACGGAAAGTTGATTTTTTGAAAAATCAATTCTTCCACCATTATTTTTAAGCCTCGATACAAGGCCTTCTACAGAAGGTGCTTTCTCAACCTTAAAGGGAACAATAATTTCGGCTTTTCCAAGGCTTTTCCCGCTATGCTCGCTGAAATACACCCATCCTAAAACAGGCGTTATAATCAAAACGCTTAGCTTGAAAAATCTATCCCAGAAAACCTTAGTTGAGCTCATTTAGATTTTTTTGCTTTTTTTGCAGGCGCTTTTTTGCTTTTCTTTTCAGCTTTTTTGGAATCTTCTTTAGAATCTTCCGCGCTCTCTTCACCAGCTTCTTTTGCTTTTTTAGCAGAAGCCTTCTTCGCAGTTTTCTTTGTAGCTTTTGAGGAAGCTGCA
This sequence comes from uncultured Bacteriovoracaceae bacterium, assembly GCA_964407615.1. Taxonomy (GTDB): domain Bacteria; phylum Bdellovibrionota; class UBA2428; order UBA2428; family UBA2428; genus CANIGN01. The sequence continues at coordinate 3,142 of CAYOWH010000071.1, forward strand.
AATCTTTGCTCTAAGCCTTTTTCAACAAGACCTTCATCAACCCATTCAACAAGTGCCATATCAGCATTGTCGCCTGGGCGAGCTTGAGCAAGCTTCAAAATACGGATGTATCCACCACTACGAGATTTAAATTTAGGAGCCACATCATGAGTGAGGCTGTAAACAGCATCACGATCATTTACCAAAGAATACACGTGACGAACATTTGCCACTGTTGGATCTTTAAGGCGTGTGACAATCTTCTCAACATATGGACGCAAAACTTTTGCACGAGCAACTGTTGTGCGAATTCGACCATCACGAACGAGACCTCTTAATAAATTTCTAAGAAGAGCTACACGGTGACCCGTTTTGACTCCCAATCGACGACTACGAGCTAAGTGCCTCATTTTTAGTTACCACCTTTACGATCACGAAGTCTTTCTGCGATAGCTTCAGGAGGCAAATCAATTGCAATGCCAAGCCCCAAGCCCATTTCAGAAAGAATGTCTTTAATTTCATTAAGTGACTTACGGCCAAAGTTTTTCGTACGGAGCATTTCCGCTTCTGACTTCGTCACAAGTTCATAGATATAGCGAATATTTGCATTCTGTAAGCAGTTTGCACTTCGAACAGAAAGCTCAAGCTCTTCAACACTCTTGAAGAGATTTTCGTTGATATCGCCTTTGCCAGAATCTTTTTTCACTTCCACAACTTCGATGCCTTCATCGAAGTTAATGAAGATGCTTACTTGATCTTTGAGAATTTTTGCAGCGTATGCAAGACCCAACTCAGGAGACAAAGAACCATCTGTCCAGATGTCCATTGTTAAACGATCATAGTCAGTCCAACTTCCAACACGTGAATTTGAAACTGAATAATTCACACGAGTCACAGGAGAGAAAATACTATCCACACCAATTGTTCCGATAGGAGAATTTTCTTCTTTGTTACGTTCTGCAGGAATATATCCACGTCCCCACTTCACAACGATTTCGCCGCGAATGTGAGCGTCTTTACCTAAAGTTGCAATGTGATGATCAGGGTTCAAAACATGAACGCTGCTATCAATTGCTAAATCTTTCGCCGTTAAAACTCCTGGACCTTTTTTATCCAAGAAAATAGTTTTTGTTTTTGTTCCTACAAGCTTTAAACGAACACCCTTCAAATTAAGAACGATATCCGCCATGTCTTCTGTCACGTCATTCAAAGTCGCAAACTCATGCAAAACACCTTCAAACTTAACGCTTGTGATGGCACAACCTTGAAGAGAGCTTAGCAAAATTCTGCGAAGTCCGTTTCCGATTGTGTGCCCGTAACCACGCTCCAAAGGACGCGCGATAAAACGACCATAAGTGGGAGTTAGAGAACCTTTTTCAATCTCAATTGCTTTAGGCTTGATTAAACTCGCCCAGTTTTCTTGAACCATTGTCATAAATACTCTCTCTCCTTATACACGACGTCTTTTAGGTGGACGGCAACCATTATGGGGAATAGGTGTGACATCTTTAATTTGTGTCACTCGAAGACCAACACTCGCAAGAGCTCTCAGAGCTGATTCACGACCTGCTCCAGGACCTTTTACTTCAACAGCAATAGATCTCATGCCTGCATCAAAAGCTAGTTGAGCAACTTCCGCTGCTGCAACTTGAGCGGCAAAAGGAGTACTCTTACGAGCTCCTTTGAAACCTTTTTTTCCGCATGTACTCCAGAAAAGTGAATTTCCTGCAGGATCTGCGATTGTAACAATCGTGTTATTGAAAGACGCATTGATGTGACAAACTCCTGATGAAGGAACCTTTACTGTGCGTTTTTTTGCGTTTGCGTTTGTTGCTGATTTTTTTTGTTCGTTCGTTGCCATAATTATCCTACTTCAATGTTTTCACTGAAACTTTACCTGCAACTGTCTTACGAGGACCTTTGCGAGTACGTGAGTTTGATCGAGTTCTTTGTCCGCGCACAGGCAATCCTTTGCGATGACGTAATCCACGATAAGTATGAAGATCAATGAGGCGCTTGATGTTCATTCCGACTTTACGACGGAGATCACCTTCAACAGAAATTCCTTTTTCTAAGTATTCACGAATCTTCGCGACAATTTCTTCAGATAATTGATCTGATTTTGTTTCGGGAGAAATATCGAGATCAGACAACATTTTTTTTGCAGTTGTTTTTCCAATCCCGTGAACATACGTGAGGGCAATATCAATACGTTTATTTCTTGGTAAATCGACTCCAGCTATACGCGCCATTTTTTTATTCCTTAACCTTGCTTCTGCTTATGTTTTTTATTTGTGCAAATCACTCGCAAAATGCCAGCTCTACGCACGATTTGACACTTGTCACAAATCTTTTTTACTGATGCTCTTACTTTCATATTCTTCCCTTAAAAAATCCTTTAAATCCCAAAAAATCAAAGTCTATATTGTTATCTTCTATACTTAACCAGTCAACCCCGGCGTGAGCTCTTTAACCTTCATTTCCATAGATCTGCTCACATCTTTTACAGGACCCGTGCCGTTGAATTTCAAATGGGGATACCCACCCTTTTGAATCTCAGCCAGCATCTCGGCCAGGCCTTTTTGATAAATGTCATAGCGCCCTCCCACCACTTCTGGGCGGTCATCGGGACGCTGAATAAGTTCTCCACCGTCTTCATCACAACGACCAGCCACTCTGGGAGCCTTGGTTTTAACGTGATAAACAGCCCCTGTTCGAGGATTTACCAAACGTCCTGAAACCCGATCCACTATGACCTCTTTCGGAACCTCTAACTCAAAGAAGATTGGGCCTTTCAGCTTTGTTTCTTCGATAAGTTTTACAAGATTCCTTACTTGAACCCCATTTCTAGGGTATCCATCTAAAAGCAAACAAAGGGGCTGCTTTTCAGCAACGACCTTTGTTAGTTGGCTTTTTAATACTTCATAGGTTAACTCGTCAGAAACGAGCTTCCCCGAACTAATCACTGACTCTACCTGCTGACCAATCGGTGTTTTTTGAGCAATTTCACTTCGAAAAAGATCTCCCGTTGCAAGGTGCTGAACTCCCCGAAGATTTTTAGCCAACTCCTTACCCTGGGTTCCCTTACCCGATCCGGGAGGTCCCAAAAAAACAACAACAGTGGCAGACAAACTCATGCGATTTATGCCCGTCGACCACGCAAGCGTGCTTGCTTTAAGAAACCATCATAATTCTGCTGCATTAAATGCGCTTGAATCTGACTAATCGTATCCAAGGCCACTCCCACTAAAATGAGGAGAGTCGTTCCACCAAAGTAAAAATCTACCTTGAAGGCTTGGATCAAAATCGTGGGAAATACGCATACTGCTGCAATATAAATTGCGCCTGAAAAAGTCAGGCGAGTAATAATTGAATCTAGAAAGTCTGACGTCGCTTTTCCTGGTCTAATTCCAGGAATATATCCGCCTGATTTTTTTAAGTTTTCAGACAAATCACTAGGATTTGTTGTAATGGCTGTATAAAAAAAGCAGAAAAATATAATCAACGTCACGTAGCAAATTTGAAACAACATTCCACTTGGAGTGAATGAATTTGCATCAAACTTTATTCCCCACTTTGCAAGCAATTCCACCACCACAACAGGCAACATAGAAATGGCTGTCGCTGGGAAAAGCAGTAACGTATTTGCGAAAATGGGAGGAATCACACCTGCGCCATTGATGCGCAAAGGTAGGTGACTTTCTTGTCCACCATAAACGTTACGTCCCACAACTCGTCTTGTGTATTGAATAGGCACCTTACGAAAGCCCTGCTCCATAAACACGATGAAGGCAATGACAGCAACCATCACTAACGCAAGAAGGATAACCGCACCAATACTTACTTGATCGTTTTGGAACGATAAATAAAGTTTATTCACACCACTTAGGAAAGATGAAGCAATACCTACGAAGATAAGAATGCTTGATCCGTTTCCAATACCACGTTCTGTAATTTGTTCCCCGATCCACATTGTGAAGACCGCCCCTGTTGCGAGAAGCAAAGTAGTAAGCAATCGAGCACTTAAACCTAAATCAGAAAAGATAGGCTGATGAGATTGCGGACTAAACTGTCCTTGCAACTGAGTTGAAATCACAAAAGCTTGAATCAGCGCAATACCCACAGTCAAATAACGAGTGTATTGTGTGATTTGTCTTCTGCCGTGTTCTCCCTCTTTCTGAAGCTGCTCAACAGCTGGAAACATAATAGTCGCCAACTGCATGATGATACTTGCAGAAATATAAGGAGAAATACCCAAACCTAAAATCGAAAGTTGCTCCAAAGCACCGCCCGAAAATAGATTCATAAGACCGAAAAGAGTTTTGGAATTTTTGGCATTAAATAGTTCCGTTAACGCCTGGCTATTAACACCAGGAGTTGGAATGTGCACCCCAATCTTGAACACTAAAACCAAACCGAAAAGCCAGAGAAGTCGAGTTCTGAGATTGCTATCCATGCTTTATTTCTTGACCTTCTTTTCTTTCTTCACGCGTGGACGAGCACCGTCCATCAAAGGAATAATTGTGATAGCAACACCCTTTGCTTCCAAAGCTTTTTTTACACCTTCACTGATGTGATGAGCCTCTAAAGAAACAGGAAGTTTAGCTGGAATACGACCACCAAACACACTCAAACGAGCACGTGATTTAGGACGCATAGCCTTAGGCATAAGATCTTTAACCGTTAACTTTTGACCGGCATAATCAACCAATTCAGCGACGTTTACTCGACAATCGAGCAACTTGAGCGGGCTGTTGAAGCCAACCTTAGGCATTCTTCTTTGAAGAGGAATTTGACCCCCTTCAAACATGGGATGAACTTGTCCACCACTGCGAGCCTTTTGTCCTTTGTGACCTTTACCTGCAGTCTTTCCAAGTCCTGAACCAATACCTAAACCTTTACGTTTTTTAGCGTGATTACTTCCGATAGGAGCTTTTAAATTATGTAACTTAAACATGTTTCACCTCTAGCCATTGAATGACTGAACGAAGCATTCCGCGAACCGCAGGATTGTCAGGCAATGTGTTTGTTTTTCCACATTTACCGAGACCCAACGCTACAAGAGTTTTTACATGCTGTTCTCGTGTACGAGCCGCACTTCGAACTTGTCTCACAAAAATATTAGTTCCAGATGTTTGTGAGCGCTCTTTTTTCGCGAATTTCGCGGGAACTTTTTTTGCTGATTTTTTTTCAGTTGTCATATTTCACTCTACCCTTAAAATTTAAGGAGTCCCTTTTAACTGACTCTGATAACGATCAAGAGTTTTTAGCTTTAAAAGACCATCAACAGTTGCTTTCAAAACGTTATGCGCATTGTTTGAACCGATACATTTTGTGAGAACGTTTTTAACGCCCGCACATTCCATAACGGCACGAACCGCTGCACCTGCAATCACTCCTGTTCCTGTAGAAGCAGGGAGCATCACAACTTTACCGCAACCAAATTTACCTGTGATTGTATGAGGAATAGTGTCGTTAACAACTGGAACCTGAACCAAGTTTTTCTTGGCTTGTTCACCGGCTTTACGAATGGCATCAGGCACTTCGCCTGCCTTACCCAATCCGATTCCGACTTGACCCTTACGATCGCCTACAACGACAATTGCGTTGAAACTAAAACGACGTCCGCCTTTTACAACTTTCGCTACTCGTCCGATGTGAACGACGCGGTCAACTAGGCCTTGTTCTTCGTTTGATTTATTTTGTTTTTCTTGAGTCGCCATTCGTTCAATCCTCTAAAAATCTAATCCGGCTTCGCGAGCACCTGCTGCGAAAGCTGCAATTTTTCCGTGATAGATATACCCACCTCGATCGAAAACTACTTTTGTAATTCCCTTTGCTTTTGCTTGCTCAGCGACTTTTTTTCCAAGATCTGTCGCGTGAGTTCTATTAGCTGTTTCTTTAGTAGGAGTTCTTAAGCCTATAAGAGTTTTAGCAGCCACATCATCGATCAGCTGAACTTCAAGACCACGATTTGTTCGAAGAACGCAAAGACGAGGACGCTCAAGCGTGCCGCTCAATTTTTTGCGGATACGCGCATGACGCTTCACTCTTGCTTGGAGTTTTTCGGACGTTCTTTTATGCATTTGTCTTGCCATAATTATTTACCTATTTCGCTCCTGATGCAGCTGATTTACCTGCTTTACGTCTGATCACTTCGTTCATGTAACGAATTCCCTTACCTTGGTAAGGCTCAGGAGGACGAACAGCTCTAATCTTAGAAGCTGTATCACCTAAGAGTCCTTTATCAGGACACTGAAGAACAACAATTGTGTTTCCTTCAACTTTTGCAGTGACTGTTGCGGGAAGCGGGAAATCTACTTGGTGAGAATAACCTACAGTCAAATTAAGAGTTGTGCCCTTAACCGCTGCGCGAAAACCGACACCTTTGATTTCGAGCTTACGCTCAAAGCCTTCTGCAACACCCTTGACTGAGTTAAAAATCAAAGTGCGCACAAGACCATGTTTTGCTTTTTGTTCTGCTTCATCTGATGAGCGAGTGACCTGTAATTTGCCACTTTCAACACTCACGCCAATTCCGTTTGGAATATCGACAGAAAGTTTTCCTTTAGGGCCTTCAAGTTTCACTTTGCCTTGATCCACAGCTACTTTCACAGCT
>CAYOWH010000071.1:9749-10934 GCA_964407615.1 uncultured Bacteriovoracaceae bacterium
CTGCTGGAACAGCAACGGATAATTTTCCAAGTCGTGACATACCAGCTCCTACCAGACTGAACAGAGGTGCTCGCCGCCTACACGGTTTTTACGAGCATCTTTATCCGTCATAATTCCTTTGGATGTAGAAATAATTGCAACACCGAAGCCACTCATAACTTTTGGAAAAGTTGCCATGTTTACATAGCGACGAAGGCCAGGCTTTGAAATTCTTCTTAATGATTTAATAAGAGGTTTACGAATATCGCCATTCTCGTACTTCAAGAAAACGCGAAGATACGATCGACCTTCAACATCTACTTCTTTTACGCTTTTAACGTATCCTTCAGCTGCGAGAATGTTTGCAACTGCTTGATTCATCTTTGTCTTTATAACGTCGACGCGGATTTTACGTGCCGCACCAGCATTACGAATTCGGGTTAAAAAATCTGCTAATTGATCAGTTATCATAGGCTATTTTCCAGTCTCCTGTCTGCGGAAAGGAAAGTTAAACTCCTTGAGCAAAGTGAGTGCGTCTTCGTCGTTTGTAGCTGTTGTTCCAATTGTGATATTGAAGCCACGAATTTTATCAACTTTGTCATAGTTAATCTCAGGGAAAATTGTGTGTTCTTTAACACCCAATGAATAATTCCCACGTCCATCGAAACTCTTTTCAGGAAACCCTTTAAAGTCACGAATACGAGGACAAGCGATGTTGATAAAACGATCTAAGAAATCATACATACGCTCACGACGAAGAGTTACCACGCAACCAAGGTTGATACCTTGACGAAGCTTAAAGTTAGAAATCGCTTTCTTAGCTTTGGTGATAGCTGCTTTTTGTCCGGTGATGTTTGTGATCTCTTCTGCCAAACCTTCGAGAGCTTTGGGGTTTAGAAGAGCGTCTTTCAAAGAACACGAAATAACAACTTTGCTGATCTTAGGCACTTGCATAACGTTTTTAAACTTGCCTGAAGCGATAAGCTTCGCGCGAATTTCGTTATTGTAAGCAACCTTCAAGCGAGACTGATACTTTTGAGTATTTTTTGCTGCGTCTGCCATAAATTACTTCTTTCTTTCTCCTGAAAAAACACGTTCTTTTTTGTCGCCGACAACTTTAAAGCCAACACGACCGAGTTTTTTACCGTGAGAGTCACACACCTGAAATTTACAAGCGGGCCACCAGCGAAGCTGATCTACAATTCC
>CAYOWH010000072.1:0-10671 GCA_964407615.1 uncultured Bacteriovoracaceae bacterium
ACCTTCACGTCGAATTATTAAACCCGGCGCATATCTTGGGCGTGGTCCTCCTTTTTGTTCTCCTCACCCCTGGGGAGATCGAGGAGAAGAAAGTAGCGGTCAGCCAACCCAAGAGGCAGCAGCCAAAGCCCACGCTCACGCTGCTGCAGCGCACACTGATGAAGCTGGAGCAGAGAAACTCACAGCCAGGGCGAGAGTGCCCCCCGCACTTCATGCAGCTCTCCAGCCCTGCAGACGTCTTCAGCAACTGGAAGCAGAGGGCCAGGCCCCGCAAGGTCGTCGTCCTGTCGCCGTACAACTGCGAGGAGGAGATGCTCAACATCAAGTTGGAAGTCATGGGGCCCTACGTGGACCACTTTGTGATCGTGGAGTCCACTGTCACGAACTCGCACCAGGGCAAGGAGCTGTGCTTCGAGTACAGCGTGGTGGAGGAATCAAAGTACACTGACTCCATCTTGTACACCATTTCCAACTACATGGTGCCCAATTTTCACTACTGGGAGCAGGAGGTCTACGTGAAAAACCAACTCAGCGAGCACCTGGGGGGACTGTCGCTGTCTGACGACGACCTGATCATCATGCTCGACATGGACGAGGTCATCTCCACGCAGCACCTGCACTTCCTCAAGCATTACAACCACCCGGACGGCAAGACAGCGTTCAGGATCAGCCTGCGGTGGAGCTACTACGGCTTCGAGTGGGTGAACCCAGACCCCACCACCATCAACGCGGTGGTGTCCTGGCGGGAGATGAACGACAGGTGCCACTTGAAGGCCAACGACATACGCTTCAATCTGTGCGGGATCACGTCCCCAGACCAGATGGGGACTCTGCAGATGATAGGCTGGCACTGCAGCTGGTGCTTTGAGAACTTGGACAGGTTTGTCCAGAAAATCGAAAGCAGCTCCAAGCTCGAGGACAATCAGCCAGCCTTCAAGAATCTGGAGTATCTCGCGGACCAGCGCAGGAGGGGGCTCTGGTTTGTGGATGGACAGCCGAACGCGTGCTTCAGGAAGTTTGGCGAAGATTAAATCTGTTTATTTTTTTCGGCCTGAGCGGGCCCATTTCTTTTTGCTTCTTGTACTGCTGCTTGTGGAGCACGGAGTTCACGTACAGCATGCGCTCATGCAGGCGTTTCTGGGCTGCAGTGGTGAGCTCCAGCACTCGTCTCACAAGGCGCTCGGTAAGCTCGGGGTCTGGGGAGGTGAGCATGCAATCACTGGGTTGCATCACTAGTTAAATATGCGAAATGCCAATAGGCGTGATGTATTAAATGAAATTGTAATTGGACCTCTCAGACAGCGATGTCATTTTGGTCTAAAAACAAAGCAGTCACGCAGCAGACAGTGGATAGCCTCGTGCAAAGAATAAAAACACTCGAGGATAAATTGGCATTGCTAGAGCCACAAGAAATCGAGCTGTTCAATACACTTATGTACACGAGAGAAAGAGTGGCCAAATTAGAGAGGAAACTAAACGAGAAAAAAGGTGCAATGGAAAGCAGGTGCATGCCTGAGCTCCATGATCACATTCAGGTTTTAGAGGAAGAGCCAACTCAAAGACTCATCCTGCTGTGGGAAAGGTATAAAGACAGAAAAATTACGAATGGAAAGGGTTGGGAATTTTTGGTGCCAGATGACAATGTAAGTGATGAAAACCGGCGCACAGCTTTGAAGGGGCGTGGAATCAAGCAGGGGCGTCTTTACCATTTCTACATTCAAGTTTATGGAAACGTCTCAAATCCAACCACCAATAGATTTTGTGTGGTGTACTATCCAGATTGGCATTGGTATCATGGTGTGGCTTCCCAAGCTAAAGTCAGGCAGGTCTGTGACCGGCTGGCTGGAGTGCAGGAGTACTTGGATGGGACGTTTTCTTCACGTTAAATGCTTTTGTTTTGCGTTGTATTCTGAAAACTCGTCAGAATGTATTATCGGAATTTTTTTCAGACATTTTACAAATATGTTAATATACTCTTCAGATTTTTGTTCAGACAATGTAAATACTTTTTTAAATTGAATCAAATCATTTTCTGGACACACAGCCCATTGGATGAGACTTTCAAAATCATGCAAAAACATTTCCTTCACTTGTGGAATCATCACATTTTGTGTGTACTTCTTTTCATGTCTGTACACAAAATGTTCATTATGACGTTCTATGGCATATGTGATCCAATAATAAAGCAATTCGAAATCTTGTGCTTTTTGATTACTTTGATCTATTTTAAGTTCGGGTTCATATATAACTAATTCTTGATTAATGTTTAAGAGTCGTTGCTTTTGCAAATTAAAAAGTTGAATTTGTTTGCTTATTATTTCTTCATTACTATTATCCAATCCTGCTTTTGTTTTTGCACGGTCCAAAAATAAATTTTCATCACAGAGCATGTCTGGATCTTCAGTGAATGGTAAATTGTCTTTTACAGGAAGTGCAGCTCTGGCAAAATCCATCAGAATCAAACGTAAATCAGGTGTCTGTATTTTAAGGTTAACTGTATCCACATCTCTGTGATAAATGCCCAATTCTTTTAGTGCTTTAGACAGAGAAGCTGCTTGCCCCCACAGATATTTTGCTAACCTATTCCTATGTTCATAATCAATTATGAATCCTTCATCTGTCATAATAGCTCCAAATGCGTCACTTAAAGCTCTGGGTCCACAAGGTCTCAAATTAGGAATATAGGAAAGCTTAATGGCATAAGCTTGAGGGTACTCAACTTCATCAATAGATAAATCACATACATCAACTTCACTTGACAAAAGTAAAGGCACATTTGGATGGCCCATCATTAAACTCAACCCTGAAAATTCCCTGTTTGCTTGATCAAGAGAAATGTTTTGCAGCTCTTGCAGTGTTAGATTCAGTTGGTCTCCTGTTGTTTTGGGAGGCTTAAAAATTTTAATTACATGTGAATCTTCATCTGGTATTTCAGGAATAAATCTTAAAACAAAACCATCATCACCCTGTGAAAGATACTGATACTTTCCCAATACTTCTGCACTGTTTTTATTGCGTAAAGCTTCTATTTTTCCCAACTGAGAATTTAAATTAAAACTCAATCTTGTGGTTTTGGTTTTAAAAGAGATTGGTTTTTCATTATAATCGAGTTTATTTTGAATATGTTTTAATCTAAGTGAAAGAAGATTTATTTTTGATAAAAACTTTGTCATTTTAAAAATATGTTAATGTTAAACTTAAATACACCTTTTTTGTTATCCAAAACAATATTTACCAAACAAGAAAAAAATCGTTTTATTACAAAATGCACCAGAACGTCCACTGGCAGCCTGTCCCTCAGGGCCCTGATGATTGAAATGTTTCTTGCCATTTTCTTCCTCTCCAGCACCTTGCGCGCCGCCCGCTGGATCACCTCGACTTTCTCAGTGCAGTCGTACGCGTAGTTTTCCTCCCAGTTCAAGAGTGACCCTATCCTGTCCGGCCACACCCTGCTAAGCTTCCTGTACCACAGCTCGTAGATCCAGAAGCTAGCACCGAACTCCTCGTCGTTGTAAATCTGAAGGAACAGCGGGTCTCCGTACTGAGTTTCGAACGTGGACTGCAGCACCTCTTGCTTGTGCTCAGAGCGAAGCAGCTTGTCCATCACCTGCACCAGGCCTGACTTTTCCAGCACCACTATGTCGTTCGACTGGAGTTCTATCAGGAAGTAGCCGTGGTCCATTCACAAAGGCTGTTTCATCTTACATCTTAAATAAAAAACAAAAATAAAGCCGAGCAATATTCAAGATTCATTTACAGGTAAAATATCTGCAGCTGATGTGTCAGCAGATAAGACACCTGCAGCCCAGTCATATACAGACATGTCCTCATTAATATCATATATTTGTTTAAATTCATCTGAAAAATCCTCTTGAAACATTTCTTGAACCATTGATTTACTTCTCTTTATCTTAAAGTAATATGCCATATCTATTAATTTTAAACAAGGGTTATCTAAACCATTTACATTTTCGCTGGGTTCATAACAGTTACACCATAAGCATAGCCATATTTTAATTTTTGCAGGATTCACAGAAGGTTTTTTTTTATGTAATGCAGCTCTGATGATCAATAACGGATTTTCATCAAAGGTGCCATAAATACAAAGGCACACCAACATGCATTTTAGAAAACTGGAAGCTTGTTTGAGCCAGTCATTTTCCAGAACATCACGACTGTGTTTGTGTGATTCCACCAAAAGTTTTCTTTGGATTTCTTGATCATCATCATAGTAAACGGAATAACTTCCATCTTTCATATAATCATGGTAAGAAAACAGAAATATCATTTGCTTCAAATGAAATTGCATTTGTGAATCAGTTAAAATGTTTTTAAGTATAATGTTTTCAGAGTCCATTTTGGAGAATGAGAACCATATGTCTCCCACAGTCATAGTATATTCTTGGTCTGGTTCAACTTGTAGTATTCTTTTATATTTAAGGTTTGAATAATAGTGCATCATATAATGTAGCACTTTCATGGTTTTATCTTCAAGCTGTTGCTCTTGCATGGATTGATCTTCACGCTCTAGCTCTTCAGTAGGTTTTTCTTCAGTAGGTTTTTCTTCAAAAATTTTCCGTTTATCCAGTGGGTGCTTCGCGCCACTTTCTCTATGTTTCATGTATTGCACAGGGTTATATAATTTGTGTGCAGGCATGTGTGGTCTTCCATCTGAAGATCTGTGCCCCCCACTCTTTGGATGTCGCACGGGAGCGCGTGCATCCAATTTGTTCAAGCGCATTTTTAAAGATTGTAGATAATCAACAAGATTGTCCATTCATTTTTTCCTTTTTAAAAAAGGTTTAAATAACAAAATACAAGTAAAAAAAAGAGGTCGAATTGCCCATAACAATTGAAAAACTGATTATTTATGTAGAAAGTTTTTTACACCAACCTGCATGTGGTTCTCCACCTTTTTCCACGACAAGCGCCAGGTGTCAGGGCTGTTTACGTGCTGGGGCGCAGTAGTCTTCCTGATGTTCTGGTACTGTGGGGTCTTCAACAGCGATTTCGTGCACTTTGGGCCGTCTGACAAGGTGAAATTCCTGAACTTCAGCATCAACACGTGGTTCAGGTGGAACCTGGTGGCAGGGTTTTGCATACTCGACTCGGCGATATGGGCTGTGGCCTACGAGGCTATCCACCCGTGGGAGATTAACACAGTCCTTGACCCAAAGACGCACCAGCTGCCTTACTCCAAGGCAGTGTGCTTGCTGGTTCTCGAGGCGTACTACTTGCACGGGGTTTTGATAGGGCCGTTTGCAGTGTGGATGAGCCTGACCCAGTTTGACCTGGCGCTTCTGAAGGGGGGGGTTACCATGCTCATGAGGACCTTTTCGCATTATCAATACATCAAGGAAAAGAAGTATGACGGAATATGCTTGGTGACATCAGTTTAGTCCCTGGCTAATGACTTTGATTTTAGTGCGCCATGTTAAGGTATTTAGCTAAAATATAAACATAAACGCAGAAAGGGTCATACACTTCATATGACTGACTTTCACTCACGTCACATACGCCCAGAGCCAGAGCCTGCTAGCCTCTACAGCACACAAAACGTGGATTACACTTTTAAAGAAGATAATGTGCATCCAGATCCTGCATCGGCTCGTCTTCATTACACTGATGGCACTGACCACAGTTATGAAGAAAACAAACACAGACATCACTTTGAAGGACGAGACGATTACACCAGTGAAGCGAAGCACGATCCTTACATCAAAGACTTGGAAAACATTGAAACCACATTTGCTGACTTGATGGAGACTGTGGAAGACAGGATGGATGAAAAACTTGACAATTATCTTTATGACTACGATGAATATTACAAACAAAAAAGACAAGAGCTCAACGAGACCATGGGAACCTTTCAGTCTGACTGTGAAAAATACATAAAACTCATGTCCAATATTGTAAAACTTTATGATACTATGATCGAAAAACATGAAAAGTCTAACATAAAAATGGAAAATATTGAAATGAAAATAGGAAACATTGACAGGAAACTTAGAGAGCTGGAAAACTACGTTTACGCTGACATGAGGCAAAAGTTCGACCAAGATTTGATGAAAACAATGCGTGATAAGCGCATTGTGGCAAAAAAAACCCCAAATAACAATGGGGTTTGGGCTTAGAAGTATATTGTGTTTAAAATTAGGATTTTTTTTCCAAATGCAATCATCAACCTAAAAAAATAATTGCTATGGGTCTGGTTACATTGAAAACAATAAATCGATTTTCAAAAAAAATGTCCCTTACTCAAAAATATTTCTCGTTCGCAGAGATCGTCCAGGGGAGGGACGCGTCTGTACGAGTCAGTGACGACGGTCTTATGTCTGCTGTGGATCTTGCCATGATTGTTACAGGCAAAAATGTGAATCACGCCAATGAGTGTTTAAGAGATTTAAATCCCCTTTTATTCAATAACGAAAAATTCGTTATTCGTTCAAGGGGTCGTTGGGTGACCTTTGCCCATGCTACAGAGCTTGTAATGGTCCTTCCTGGCAAGCTTGCCAAGGAAATCCGCGCTCAGTTTGCCAGCATCATCCAGCGCTACCTCGCTGGGGACCACACCCTCATCTCGGAGATCCAGGCCAACGCCGCGTCCGCCTCGCCCGTGTCTCAAATGGCCCGCGAGTCACTCGGCATTTCCACGGAAGAGGACCTGGCCCGCAAGAGGCGCAAGCAGGACGCAGAGATCGTCGCGTCCCAGCAGCAGAGCGTCCTGACCTTCATGGACGCCATGGACCGCCTCGACCCTGACTGGAAGAGGGACACGCGCCTCGTGATGCAGACCAAGGACCACCTCAAGAACATCACGCTGGGGCCGCAGCTGCTCAACGCAGGCTCCACGACAGCAAACGATGCCATCTACATCTGTGACGTGGCCAGGAAACTCGGCTTCGGCAAGCTCTCCCACGGGCAGGCCTGCGCAGTGGGCAAGAAGGCGGCCGAGCTGTACCGCGAGAGGCACGGGAAACAGCCCCCGCAGCGCAAGCAGTTCGTGGACGGGGCCGAGCGCTTAGTGGCGGCTTACACGGAGGCTGACAGGAATATCCTGGACAGGGCTGTCAAGTCAATCTGTGTTGAAAACATGTAATTTGTTCTCTATTAAAGTCAGCATTCAGATAGCATTCCCAACATGAGCCTTCCACGTGCACAAAGCCTCAGTGTCAGACATATGGATGAAATAATATGGAATGACCACCTATTCACCAGGGTGAGCGAGGGGTTAAACGGTGGGGTTTTTAGCTCTACCCAACACACCCATGTGATCAAGTTAATATTTGACCAAAACACAACAGCCTTAAGAAGAGAATATCAAATACTTAAATCTTTGTCTTGTATCATCCCAGAGTACACCCCTGGACCTGTTAGCCTTATCAAAACTGACGTTGTACGCGGGGCTGTTCCACCTCTTCGCGTGGATCCTTGGCACCCACAATTTTATGGTATTCTTATGATGCATGCTGGACACACACTTTATGAAGTATTATCATCTGAAAGCATTTCCCCAAAACAAATGGGACTATTCTTGCTGCAGTTAATTCTCAGTGTAATGAAAATAGCTCCTAAGTTTGAAATACATGACATGCATGGTGACAATATTTGTGTCCGCCATGTAAAAGGTGGACACAATATCACTTTAAAGTTTATTGATGTTGGACAATGGGCTTTTAATAATGTAATAGAAGATCCTAAAAATATTTATGACAATATTCTTGAAGTTTTCAACAGAACAAAAAATCTTCTAGATCAAGAAGCTTATCTTGGACGTGAGTTTTTTTCTGCCATTAAATCTTTCATGAAATACATAGTCTTTCTTGATCCAGAAAAAAAAATAAAATATTGGAAAAAATGGTACAAGGAATACCAAAAAAAACATAAAAAGAAAACAATCGAGGAAGTCGAGGATGTTCTTCCGTATACTTTGGAACAACTATCTGAGATAATCTCAGATGATGATAGAATACTGAATGAAATGTTAAATCAATTATACGAATTAGCACAAAATATTGAAGAAATACTAGTACAAATGTGTAATGACGACAAAAAACCTGTAACAAGCACACTTGAGGATCCTAAAATTTACATAAAAAAGGCAAAAAAATTAACGGCCCTCTGCAGGAAAGAGACAGGGGTAAAACAAATACACACCACCATATCATGGATGGGTAACACATTCAGTAGAGTCAGACAAATCAATCCAAACCACATGAATTTAAATTTTGAGCTTTACCAAATCCAACACACACAGTACAAAGATTACATAATTATGCTGCCCTTAAAAGAAGATGATGATTACATTGACCAGGAGATAGCCAAACACAGGGCCTTGGAAAGATTAGCTCCTTCTTACGTCTCAGGGCCCTGTGAGAAGATCAAAATTGACCAAAGTCTTACAGCCATGGTAGATAAAAACTATGAAGCCTTGATCATCAAATTATCTGGACCTTGGCTGAAATCCATCCAAGCCCCTATGAGACTTAGGCTGTTGTTAGCCTTGCAGGTCTTGGACCTACTTTATTCAGTGGGCGACACGTTGGAAATGCGCTTGTCTACAGGGGAAATCTCAGTGAGGGGATCCAAATGGAACACAAAAATAGGAATTTGTGAGCTACAGAGATGGAACATACACGACTGGGAGGAGGAGGAAAACGACGTGTGGCCTGAAAATTGCTGTGAAGCAGTGGATGTAATAGATGAGATAATAAATGGAAACTCAGGCGACAGATACAGAGACAAAGATTTTGTCAAAGAATTCCTGGAACTCACGGAGAAATTCAGAATGGACTACATGGATTACCTCTGGTATCGCGTGGGCGAAATGGATCCAGACAAAGAGCGCGTCAACAAAGACAGAGCCATGAAAGACAAGGCGTTCAAGCAACTCGTCAGCCACTTCGCAGAAGAAATCTACAACAAGCTCAAGCTCTACTGCCTGTACTACCTCACAGACAGCTCAGAGCGCTACATCATGGAGGGGGCGACACTGCTGGCTAACATCAAGGGAGCGGAGTTTAACGTGCCAGACGAGATGGACATGGTAATAGACGACATGAGGGCACTTGAGCAGTAAACTTTAAAAATAAATGTTCATTATTGTAAAATTTAGTCAACTTCCAGAAACTGCTTGAGCAGCAGCCCATTCCCTTACAGACAAGTTTCGCGGAATATTATAAAAATCACGAAATCTGTGGTTGAATTCCAGTTTTAACTGATTCTTTGCAACTGAATCTTGCTCACACATGAATTCAAATGCAGTGTTTAGTATGGGAGAAAAGAGAGAATTGCTTACTTTATACAACAAAAGTAAGCGATCTGTGAAGCTGGCTTTCACTACGGCAATATCTTGGTCGAAAATTTGGTACAAAACTACATAAAAGAGCATCAAATTGAAGAAATCATGCAGAGCATACTGTATGCGTTGAATATCTTTATTGTTTTTATGGTTTTCCAACGCAATATCAAGATTAATAGAAAAGTCTCTTTGCTGCTCTATAGTGCGTGAGATGTGATAGTGTGTCTGAAAATCAATACGCTTAAACTCATCCCATAGAGTTTTCATAGGCACTTCAAAAAAGTTTCTTACCACAGTTCGAAAGGTATTTTTATTCTTACAATATGTCAAATATACAAATTCCACTCTGGGATCTAAAAATTGCCTTTCCATGGATCTCTCTGAAATTTCCCCAGTCTCCCTGCGTTGGGCTGTAGAGACAGCGTTCCTCTGCTTGGGAATGGGCTTGCGGGCCTTTAAAGTTTCAATGCGGAGACGCAGGGATGACAAAAGTTTTTCTATGGTAGGCATCATTATGTCTTGAAATAAATAAAATATTTTTAATACAAATCACTGATGACTAATTTTACAACGAAGAAACCTCTCTTCCAGCCCACCTGGTCACAGAAGAGTCTTCGGGTACTTGATACAAACACCTGAATCTCTTTTGAAATCTCTTTGAAATACTCTGCTTTCTTTTATCATCTCCTTCGCAGCTGTAGTAATAACAAAGGTCTATTAATTCAGTGACATCAGCTGGTTCTCCCGAGTTGAACGCAGTCAGAACCCTAAAGGTATTGCATGCCTTAACAATGTTTAGGTCCTTGTTAAAAATCTCATACACCACATTAAAAAACAACATTAAATAAAAAATGTATTGCAAGTGACGAATAATCTGCTCAGTGTCTCCCTGGCTCTCGTGTCTTTCCATGGCCTGTCTTACCTGGGCTTGTACGTGCTCAACCCCTTCTATCGCCCGTGAAATTTTGTAGCCAATCTGAGAGTCCAGCCTGCCAAAGTCCTCCCAAATTTTCTCCACTGATACTTCAAGCTGTGTAGCAAATCCCACTGTTCTTCTCATCATCTTGCCCTTGCAGTAAGTCTCATACAACAAGGGGATTCTCCTGTCCATAAACTGAAATTGAGCTGCGTAGTCCCCGCTCTCGCGCGCCCTCTTGCCAGCCCGGAGCATTTCCACGCGAAGTCTGAGAGATTCCAAACTGGTGGCTAGGTCGGACATGCTTCTTTTGACACTCAGGAATAATCGTAAATAGGTAAAACCATGACAGAATTTTCCTATTTATTGAATAACAGTCAAAGGTTTTAGAATGGAGGGTTCAAAACATACTGTTGATGATTTACACAATTTAGTAGCAGATCTCAAACTACGG
>CAYOWH010000073.1:0-10584 GCA_964407615.1 uncultured Bacteriovoracaceae bacterium
GCATAAACTTTGTGCGAGCTTCGAGATTGTATTTTAATTTATGCAAATGGTTTACATAGTAAGCAACTGCCCATTGGTTGCGCTCTGATTCTTCAGGGTCTGCTTTAGCAGACAGCATTCCCTTCCAGGCGGCCATTGCCGACCCGTTTGCTCCTGCATTAAGAAGAGCATAGGTTTGTTCTACGGAACCACCTGTTTTGATAAAGTTTTTGGTGAAGTCGGGGGGCATGTACTTTGTTCCATAAATAGAATCGAGAAGTGTGGATATGTGCGGGCGTGCGCGGAGAGATTTTATTTCGTTACTTGTAAGTTCTTTTGAGAATTCGCTGATCTTATCCATGGATTGATAAGTTGGGTGGCAAGCCCAGCATTGAGCCAGTCCGTGATAGATCTTTTCACCTTGGGCGATTGCTTCAGAAGCGCGCGCCACACCCCAGGGATCTTTTGAAAGGGGAAGGGCTTCACCCGCAACTTTTTCTTTCCAAACAGGAGAAAAGGTTTTGATGTAGTGAACAACAGCCTCAAGATCTTTGTCTGACAAATCCCAAGGAAGCATTCCTGTTCCTCTTAAGCCATAGCGAATAGTGTGCTTGAGGTCTTCGTCGCGAGGAAGGTCGCCAGAAGCAACGTTTGCAAATTTGAAGGCACCTAATTGGAAATTTCTGGGAAGAGGTTGTTGACCTTGAGCTGCTGGTCCCATTCCATCTCCGTGAACTCCATGACAACTTAAACAGTTGTTCATATAGACATCGTAACCATGGTTGAGTGTGTCGGCAGAAATCCATTTGCCTCCAAGTTTCATGGGAGTTGAGAATTTTTGCGATCGACAAGATGTCAAAGAAATTCCCAGTAAAACAAGAAGAGTTGCGGTTTTGGGTAGTGTGAAAAGCTTTTTCATGTTTCTTTCCTCGTGCTCCATTTAAAAGGCTATCGCTAAAAAAATAGCGAGCCATACAATTCCTAAAAAATGCCAAAACCACATCCAAAGTTTTAAACTTTGGAGTGATTGGGGTTTTATAATTTTCCAAATAAGTCCACCAAGACCGCCAATGAAATGAACGCCGTGAAAAAGAATTAAGAAGGCGACGGAGCTTGAGTAGACACTTGTTCGTATATCCAAAAATCGAGTTTCTTTTTCGGAAATCGATTGAATCCACTCTGCGAGGATTGAGTATTGAAGAATTCCGAAAAATATTCCGAGAACAATGGCTAGATTCCAGTAAAACTTGAAAGCACTTAGGTAAGATCTAAGTTCTTGAGCAATTTCCCAAGCTTTCACAGCTTTTGTTAGAAAATATGAAGAAAGACCTATAGCGATTGTACTGATCAAAGCATATCCAGAAGGAAATCCCTCAACCTCTTTCGGTGGCCAAATGGGCGCTTTCATTCGAGCCAGTAAAAAGCTCAAGATAAAAGCAGCAAAAAGCATTGCCCATGAGGCCAGACCGATCAGGAACAAAAGCTCTGTATTGGAAAGCTTTTTCTTCTCGTAAGAGGCCTGATTCGCAGGTGAGCCAACATCAATCATTTAGTGTGAGCTGACTCCTTCAATAAATTCTGTTTGAGAAATCCAGTCTCTGTCCGTTACTTTTGGATGACTAAATTCATGCGGCCCATTGTGAACAACAGGGATTGTGTCGAAGTTGTGGTGTGGAACGGGTGTTTCTGGAATCCACTCCAATGTTCCCACTTTCCAAGGGTTGCGCTCGGCAACTTTTCCGTAAAACATTGATTTGAAAAAATTATAATAAAAAATAAACTGAGCTAAAAACGCAATCAACACTGCTAGGCCGATATAGCGATTTAATCCTAGAAGAGGTTTGATGTATTCGTATTCATAAGGGTTGTAAATACGACGGTGCATTCCCGCGTAACCGACAAAGAACATCCCCACGAAGATCACAAAAATGGGAACAATACTAAGCCAAAAATGGATGCGGCCAAGTTTTTCATCCATCATTCGACCAAACATTTTAGGAAACCAAAAATAAATAGCTGCAAAAGCTCCCAGAAGAGCTGCCACCGCCATCGTGAGATGGAAGTGTCCTACGACAAAGTAAGTATTGTGAAGAAGAATGTTTGTGCCAACAGCTCCAAGGTGAAGACCTGTGAGACCACCAATTCCAAACGTAACAATCACACCAAGACTAAAAAGCATGGGGACTGTGAGTTGAATTCGACCTCTCCAAATAGTTCCTAACCAGTTCAAAAAGAAAATTCCTGAAGGGATAGAAATAAGAAGTGTTAGAGTTGTAAAAGCTCCTGTTAGAAGAGGAGACATGCCAGTTGTAAACATGTGGTGGCCATAAACCACAGCACTTAGGATACAAATTGCCGTCATCGACAAGGCTGTTGCTCGAGCTCCAAACGCAGGTTTGCGAGAGAAGAATGAGAGGAGATCCGACACCAATCCCCAAGCAGGAAGGATGACGATGTAAACTTCAGGGTGACCAAAGATCCAAAACAAGTGTTGATACAAAATTGGATCGCCTTGTGTTCCGTTGTCTGAAATAGCCGCAGCCAAGAAGAAACTTGTTCCAAAAGTACGGTCTAAGAGTAGCAAAATAAAAGCAGCGGTGAGAACAGGAAGAAAAAGAGCGTTCAAAATAGCTGTCAGCCACAAACCCCAGACAGTGAGGGGCATCTTCCACATGGTCATTCCAGGAGCGCGCAAACGAATCACAGTCGTAATGTAGTTGATCGAACCTACAATGGATGAGTTACCCATGAAAAAGAGTGAGAGAAGCCAGAGCGTGTGACCCATTCCAGGCGACCACTGCGAGTGAGCAAGGGTAGGGTAAGACGTCCATCCTACAGCCGAAGCACCAAGGGGAACAAAGAAAGAAGCAAGCATTAAAACTCCACCCACAAATGAAAGCCAAAATGACAACATGTTTAGCCAGGGGAAGATCATGTCGCGCGCACCAATCATCAATGGAATGAGAAAGTTGCCAAGACACCCAATCAATATTGGAGTGATTGCAAAAAAGATCATGATTGTTCCATGCATCGTAAAGAGCATGGTGTAGACATCTGCGGGAATGACACCGTCAGATGAGGGAAACAGTAGCTTTCCTAAAATAGGGAAAGGAACACCCGGATAAGCAAGAGCCCAGCGAATTAAGACTGATAGAAAAGCTCCGATAACAGCCCAAAACAATCCAAAAAATAAAAACTGTTTTGCAATCACTTTGTGATCGTAAGAGATGATGTACTTCGAAATGAAAGTCGTGGGTTCTGGGTGTAAATGATCGTCGTGGTGCGCTTGTGGATTATTTGAGTTATGGCTCATTTTCTGTTCCTCAATTCAAACTTAAATTTGTTGTTTTTTTGAAAAGTCTTCATAGCAACCATGTCCATCCCCAGTGAGTAGCTTTGTCTTCGGGATCGTAACGTGCTTCAGACCATTCAGACATTTCTTGAGACCAGTTGTTGAAGTCGTTTTGTTCGACAACTTTCATGAAGGCTTTCATTTTATAGTGGGCTGTTCCGCATAAGTGCATACAAGCGATTTCAAAATCGCCTGTGCGAGTGGGCTCAAACCAAAGACGCGTGATGGTTCCGGGCAGAGCATCCATTTGACGACGCACTTCATGAACCATAAATCCATGGATAACGTCTTTTGATTTTATTTGTAGAGAGACTGTTTTATCTTTAGGTATCCAGAGTTCGTTTGTGGTGACGATATCATCGGCTGTTCCAAAAGTGCCGTCTTTTCCAGCGTAACGAAAATTCCAAACCCACTGCTGAGGCATCACTTGTATTTTCACAACGTCAGGACCGTTAGGGGGTTCGCCCATGTATTTTGCAGTATCTACGACGGACCAATAAATTAAAAAACAATCGAGAAAAATGAAAAATAAAATATCTACGATCAATGTATATTTATGTTCGTTGTGTCCATCTGTGTAGAAAGCCTTTGCTCCGGGCTTATCGCGATATTTAATTGTGAAATAAAAAACAATAAACATCAAAATGACGAAACAAATAAAAGTTCCAAGAGAAACGTAATTGAATAAGAAATCAAAATGAGCTCCGTCTTTTGAAATAGATTCAGGAGTTTTATAGGTGTTGTAAAGACCAGCCGGAGGAGGGTAAATCCCCTGCGCGTGAACTTTTTCTTTTTCAAAGTTGGGATTTGATTGGTGAAGTTGCTCAACGGTTTGAGAGTGAGCTTTTGGCAGATTCAGCTTTAAGAAAGTTGAAAATAAGATAAGGAAGAAGATATTTTTTAAGTTAATTTTCATATGACGTGCTCTCACAACAACAAACTCCTTACAAAAGATTCAACTACCCAAACGCCCAAAGTTGCGGGCAGATAGGCAATTGAAGCAAAGAAAACTTTTCGGGCACAACTTGAACCTTCGAGTTCACTTAGGCTTTCCCAACAGAACCATATGAAAGCAATGCCCATTAAGAGCGCGGCTGCCATATAAACACTTCCTGCTAAGTGTAAAAAATAGGGAATAAAACTCACGCTGACAAGAAGGGCTGAATAAAGAAGCATATGCCACTTGGCAGGTTCGACTCCAATTTGAAGGGGAAGTGTTTTAAGGCCGGCTCGTTCATATTCGTCGCGTCGAAAAAGAGCAATCGAAATAAAATGAGGGAGTTGCCACAAGAAAAGTATCCAAAAAAGAAGAATGGCAACAAGTCCTATTTCTCCTTGAGCCGCAGTCCATCCCATAACCGGTGGAAGAGCTCCAGGAATTGCGCCCACAAACAAAGATAAAGTCGAGCGACGTTTGAGAGGTGTGTAACAAAGCACATAACTCACCAAAGAAAGAAATCCTAAAAAAGTAGTGAGAGGATTTGAAAAGTAAAAAAGTAAGGCAAGTCCCGCACTGGATGTTGCAAGCGCTCCTAGTACGGCTTCAAAGTTTTTGAGTCGACCCGTTACAAGGGGACGGTTTTTTGTGCGAGACATAAAAGGGTCTACATCGCGTTCAAGCCAACAATTCCAAATGTTGGCACCCCCCACGAGTAAAGTTGTTCCGAGTGAAGCTAATAATAAATTCCAAATGGAAGTTTGACCTGGGAGAGCCAAAAGGACTCCAATTGCAAATGTTGCAATCACCATCGAGCTAAGCCCAGGCTTGGCACATTCTAAAAGAGATCTAAGGATGCGATGACTTTCGCTTTTCAAAGAGCTTTGATTCACGCGCAACACTGAGCTCCTTTGGCCATGTATTTTTTGTTGAGTCTAAAGAAGACAGAGAGCACAAGCGCCCAAAGAAGAAGACCAAAGGCAAGGTGAAGGGTCACGATCACAGCCGAAATATAAGTTGAAACGACATGTAGGCCAATTGTGACTTGTAGAAACACAGTTGCGTGAATCGCAATTAATAAACGACGAAGAGAGGGTAGTTTGTTAAGCCGAGCAAATTTTAAGAGAGGAATGGTAAGACCGATTAAAGCAAACATGACCAAGTAACCATTCAACCGATGGAGCATATGAAGTTGGCCAGGCCAGTTTTTAGGCCACAAAGTGAGTACTCCCGTATCGAGTTCTTGGCAAAGAAAAGCAGCGTGCCATCCAAGACCACAAGCAGGCCCTGCACCAAAGTGACGAATGATTCCACCTAAGCAAATTTGTACAAAGACGAGACCACAAGCAATTTTCGCAAGTGTGACAAGCTTGGAAGGAAAATCAGGATCCTTATTTTTTTGGTCACTGGAAGTAGCACATGATTTGAAAACAATAAAAAAAACGGTCGCAAAAAAGAGATGGCTCAATCCAAGATGGAGACTTGAATAAAAAGCAGAAATTTTATTCAGAACAGTGAGACCCCCTAACACTCCCTGCGCAATCACAAGCCCAAGAGCAAGAAGAGTGGAATAAAATAAGAGAGGCTCTTTTTTGCGAACTCTGAATCCTACAAAGATCATAAGACAGGCAAGAATTCCCAAGACAGTTCCTAGGATTCGATGAGAGTGTTCAATGGCAACAGCGCCCACCATTTCGGGCATCAGACTTCCATTGCAAGTAGGCCAATCAGGACAAGCCATAGAGGATCCTGTATTTTTAACAACTCCACCCAAAACGATCATGGCAAAAGTTAAGACAAGAGTTAGCACGGACAGATAGTAAATAACTTTGCCTTGTTTTTTTATGTCACTCATATTTTTTTAACTCCATAGAGGGAAAAGTAAATAAGAACACCGGTCACAGAGATATACATCCACAAAGGAAAAACCCAGCGTCCAAGTTTCTTGTGCTTTTGCCAATTTTTTTTTGCAGCATGAAGGAGCATGCCGATGACTCCTGGAACAAGGATGATGGCCCCTAGGATGTGACTCACAAGCATCATGAGGTAGAGGGTTCGAGCAACGGGTGAGCCTTCAAAGCGCTGGGATGTATAGTTGAAGTGATAGTAGAGGTAGCTCACTAAAAAAGCACTCGAAACAACAAAGGCAAGAATCATCGAATTTCGATGAGCAGTGAGTTGTTTATTTTTAACAAAGAAAAATCCAAGGGCGAGAAGAATAGCGGAGGTCCCGTTTAATGCAGCATTCAATGCGGGAAAAAAATTGTTGTAGTTTTCAGCCACATTCACCTCCGTTTAATGCCTCCATAATTTTGCTCAAACTTGAGTCCTTCTTTAAATATCTTTTCAAAGCCTGTGCGTCCAGCGCTTAACAATAAACTGTAAAGAATAAAGCTTGAAAATGAACGGAGCTGTTGATGATCGAGCTAAAGAAGTCTATTTTCTTGAGAATATGGGTTCAACATCAGCTGTTCACTCAGGTCATACCAGCCAAAATAAAACTGAGCGTAAACCTGATATTTTTGGTTCAGCCACAAATGGCAAAATTGGAATGTGGATCTTTTTGTCGACAGACGGTCTTACATTTGCAGGCTTTCTTCTGGGCTACGGAATTTTACGTGCGCGAAATCCGGAGTGGCCCGATCCAGCTCATTATTTAGGAATTGGGCTTTCAGCTGTTGCGACTTTTATCCTTATTTGTAGCTCTGTGACGATGGTTTTGGCTCAAGCGGCAGGCGAGGAGAAAAATCGGAAGAACATGTTAAGGTTTTTGGCTTTAACGATCTTGGGTGGCTTAAGCTTTTTGGGAATTCAAGTCTACGAATACACTCACCTTGCACACAGTGGGATGATTTTTTGGGATTTCGCAAAAGGCCCTCCTCAATTTGCTTCAACCTTTTATCTGGTAACTGGATTTCACGGCTTTCACGTTTTTTCAGGGGTTGTGTATCTTATGACTATTTTTGGTCGAGCCCTTGCCGGCAAGTACAATGATGGAAATATGAACGAAGTCGAAATAGCAGGGCTTTTCTGGCACTTCGTTGATTTGGTGTGGATCTTAGTTTTTACCTTTATTTATTTGATTTGAGGATTTTATGAGCGCAACGTCACATTCACCAGAAGATAAACGTAAAACCTATTGGAAGGTTTTTTATATACTAACGGCTTTAACTATTTTCGAAGTTGCAATTGTTCAGGTTCCTCTACCTAAGCTTGCTGTAACTTTGATGGTTGTGGTTGCTTCTCTCAGCAAAGCTTTTGCTGTGGGTTGGATTTATATGCACTTGAATCATGAGACCAAAGGATTGAAGGTCGTGTTACTTTTTCCTTTATTTGTCGCCTTCTTTTATGCTGTTTATTTGATTGTTGATGCAAAGTTACAAGTTCGCAGACATTCTAACGTTTATGTGGGTGAGACGAAGCGTTTTTGGGGTCAGAGAAATATTGAAGAGCGTCGTGTCGATGAATTTGGAAATTCAATCGCACCTGAAGCAAAGAAAGATCTTCCTTCGGGGGGTCATGAAACCAAGAACGAAGCACAGGATGCAGCTCATTCGAAATAGTTTTTTGGTTGTATCTTTGTTTGGGGTATCCTTCGCGCATGCCTGCATGGGCTGTGGCCAGGAATCCTCTAGTTTGAAAATGCTCCTTGTTGGAAGTTTTTTTGCAATCATTCCCATGGGTTTAGCCGCTTGGATTTGGTGGCTTGTTCGAAAAGAAGGACAAAAATAGTTGATGTCTCTTCTGGAGTTAAAAAATGTTTCTTATGCCTATACTCAAAAGGCAACGGATTCGGTTCTAAAAAATTTATCTTTTACCGTTCCATCCGCTAAAAGAGTGGCTCTTTTGGGGCCAAACGGAAGCGGAAAATCTACGGCTTTTAAAGTTCTCTCCACGCAGCTTCATGGCTGGTCGGGAGAAATTATTTTTGATGGAAAAGATCTTAAACAAAACGAATCTTATGTGCGCTCTCTTTTGGGTATTTGTTTTCAATCGCCTAGCCTTGATAAAATTCTGACAGGTCGTGAGAATCTTCTTTTGCACGCGCGAGTTCTGGGTATGGAAGTGGCTGAAGCTGTGCGCGAAATCAATAGTTTAGCGCAAAAGCTTCGAGTTACTTATCTCGACAAGAGAGTCGCTGAAATGTCGGGCGGTCAGGCTCGAAGAATTGAAATCATCAAAGCTTTTTTGGGTAAGCCATTATTGCTTTTGCTGGATGAGCCCACAAACGGCTTAGACCCTCAAGCGCGCAAGGATTTTTGGGAAGAATTGCGAACGGTTTCTTACGAAAAAAAAGTTACCGTTTTGGTGACCACGCATTTGATTGAAGAAGCCGAGCAGTGTGAAGAGTTGATCTTTATGAGTGAGGGTGTGTGCGTTGGACATGGAAGCCCCTTAGCTTTGAGATCTTCTCTTGGTTTTGAAGTTTTACAAGTAGAGGTTTTAGGAGTGAATGAACGCTTTAACGAATTAAAGGCGCGATTGCGTCCTTCTGAAAAAGCGGAGCTTCAATTAGAAACCATTCGTGTTTCAACTCCACGAGCTCAAGAGTTGCTTGATGAGCTTCGAAAAGCATGGGGTCAAGAGATTCAGCGTTTAGAATGGTCGAAGCCTACATTGGCGGATGTTTATTTTGAAAAAACAGGAAAGGCTTTGAAATGAATTTTGCAAAAGCTTTTTCGGCAACATTGGCTTTGTCTTTTCGAGAGCTCAAGCGCTTTTCTCGGCAAAGAAGCCGCATCATTGGAGCCTTGTTAACTCCTCTTTTATTTTGGACTCTTTTAGGTTTTGGAGTGGATGGTGCCAGTAACGGAAGTTCCGTGGGTGGGGCTGGTAATTTTAAGCAGTTTTTTGTGCCGGGTATGATGGTCATGGGCGTTGTGTTCACGGCCATCTATGCAGCTATTTCTTTGATTGAAGATCGAAATTCAGGATTTTTGCAGGGAGTAATTGTAAGTCCTCTTCCAAAGTGGTCTATGGTTCTTTCGAAAATTTTAGGAGCTTCATTGATTGCTCTTTTTCAAGGGTTTCTCCTGTTGCCGATTGCTTACCTTGCGGGATTGAGCCCAGGTCTCGTTGAGTTTGCGAGCTGTCTTTTGATCTTTTTTGTGATCGCTTTATTTGTGGGCTCACTGGCGTTGCATTTTGGTTGGAAAATCGAAAGTGTTGCGGGTTTCCATGGCATTATGAACACAGTTTTGATGCCGATGTGGTTTTTATCGGGAGCTACTTTTCCTATTAAGTCTGGTCCTCTGTTGTGGGTGTCACAATTGAATCCGCTCTCTTACGCGGTGAAAAGCTTTCAGGATATTTTATTTCGTTCAAGTTTTGAAAGTTTCGGCCAGTCGATCCTGATTCTTGTTTCTGTGAGCACTGTTTTATTTATGCTGAGTCTTTTGCGTCGAGCTTAGTTATTGGGATTGTTCTTGAACCCATTTTCTCATGAGATCAATAATCAAACTCTGATACTTTAGGTTTTGTCGTTCCGCTTTGAATTTAAAAGCGCTTAAAATATTTGCAGGAACTCTCAGGCTAATCATTTTGGTTTTGTCGTCGACCCCTGCAATCATATGTTGAAAATCTTCAAGAAATTTTGCGATTTGAGTCGCGTCTGTATTGCTGAGTTGTGAAATATCTTTTTTCTTTAATTTTTGGAGGCCTTTTTTAATTTTCATCACGAACTCCTAAGAGACTTTTGAGAGCTCGAACATCTTCGATATCTTGAGGGCGTCCTGCTGCCTCTTTGATTTCGATGAGATCTTTAAGTGAGGCAACAGGAACACTGGTTCCTTGAATTTTTTTATGAATTTTATTTATTTTTTTTGCGTCTAGTAGAGTCATCACGTCGATTTGATGAAGAGGGTTTGAGGGATCAACAAAAGACCATGCCATGAGATTTTTACGAGTGGCGTATTCTGTGCGAAACTCAAAAACTTCAGAGGCTTTAAGCGGAAGTCTGCTCTCAAGACCGATTTCTTTAAGAGCAGTTTCAATTTTCTCAAAACTTTTGGCGTCCATGGCAATGGCAAGGTCGATATCAACCGTTCCACGCACGACTCCGTGCAGGGCTACAGCGTATCCTCCAACGATGGCATAGGTGATATTGTGTTTCGCAAGAACTTTGGCAACCTCTAAGAGAAACATTGTATATACAAGTATATACAAAATAATAAAAGATGCAAATTTTGATATTTAGAGGCTTCTCTAGCCAATCCTAGGGCTAAGAGTTATAAAAACCTTATGTTAGAGGTGAGCATGTCCGCTCAAAATACAAACACAGAAATTGATACAAAAACAGAAACGCGTGTTCTTGAAA
>CAYOWH010000074.1:0-10545 GCA_964407615.1 uncultured Bacteriovoracaceae bacterium
AAATCGCAAGTTTATTGATTTTAATTTCAAAAATTTTTTCGTCAAAAGTAATTTCGCCCACACTTGCAGGTGATCCTGAAAATATAATTCCTTGAAGCTTGGCTTTTTCTAATTCTTCTTTGCTCACGTTAGATGAAAAAATGTGAGCTCGCACGCCTAAGCTTCTCACGCATTTGTGGATCAAGCGTGTGTACTGAGATCCAAAATCAACAATTCCAATCATTCGCTATCTCCTTCGCGATGCGCGCTATAGTTAGGCGCTTCTGCAGTGATTTGCACATCGTGCACGTGACTTTCTCTTAGCCCGCTATTTGTGATGCGCACGAAGCGTGCTTTTGTGACAAGCTCGTTCAAATTAGCTGCGCCCACATAACCCATCCCTGCGCGCAAACCTCCTAGTAGTTGAAAGAGCACATCGTGAACACTTCCCTTAAAGGCGACGCGTGCTTCAACTCCTTCGGGGACAAGCTTAGAAGCCTCAACCCCTGCTTGGCCGTAGCGATCCTTAGATCCTTTTTTCATAGCGGGAATGGAGCCCATTCCTCGGTAAAGCTTGTACGCTCTTCCTCTGTAGAGAATTTGATCGCCGGGGCTTTCTGCTGTTCCCGCAAACAAAGATCCCAGCATCACGGCATTTGCACCTGCGGCAAGGGCTTTCACAACATCTCCTGAGTAGCGAATTCCTCCATCGGCAATGAATCCCACTTTGGGATATTTTTTGCGATTTTTAGAACAGATTTCATGAACAGCTGTAAATTGTGGAACTCCCACGCCACTCACAACGCGAGTGGTGCAAATAGATCCGGGTCCAATCCCAATTTTTATAATATCAGCGCCTGCTTTAATGAGGGCCTCCGCACCTTCAGCTGTTCCAACATTTCCTGCAATAAGGGCAACATTCATGGCTTTTTTTATTTTTTTTACGGAATTAAGGATTCCATCGCTATGACCATGAGCAGAGTCGAGCACTAGGCAATCTGCTCCTGCCTCGAAAAGAGCCTGTGCGCGTTCCATTCCCTCTTCGCCTGCTCCTATGGCAGCCGCGACTGTGAGCGATCCTTTGGAATCTCTTTGTGCAAGGGGAAAGGATTCAGTTTTTCGCCAGTCAGAGGAAGTAATGAGGCCCGTGAGTTTTCCTTGTTTATCGACAAGGGGGAGCTTTTCTACTTTGTATTTTCTAAAAAACTCGAGAGCTTCTTCTTTTGAACTTCCCTCTGGAAGAGAAAAAACTTTACCCGTCATCACGTCTTTTACTTTTTTGAGTTTTGCAGGAGCGTAACGAAAATCTCTCTCAGTTAAAATTCCTACAAGTTTTTTATTTTGATCAAGCACGGGAAAACCAGAAATCTTGGTTTTTTTGACAATTTCTCGAACAGCCGCAAGATCGTCATCGGCTCTGACTGTGAGAGGAGAGCGAATAATTGCATGTTGAAAGTTTTTTACTTTTTTTACTTCATTGACTTGGTCTTCGATGGAAAGGTTTTTGTGAATCACTCCCAAGGCGCCACGAAGGCTCAGCGCGATGGCCATTTCTGCTTCGGTAACGGTGTCCATGGCTGCAGAAAGGATTGGTACGCTCAGTGTGAAGGGGCCAAGTTGAGAAGAGTGGTCAACTTCATGAGGGAGCACGCTCGAATGACCAGGCTTTAAAAGGATATCGTCGAAGGAAAGGTATTGGTTAAAATCCTGAACTTCCATAAAGTAGAACTAAAATAGCTATTGAATCTTTGCAATATGAAAGACAAATGTAAGACCTTGTTTGTTGAACAGGTGCATTGATCGTGTTTAAAAGTACCCTTCATGAGGTTAAAGAGGGTTTTAAAAAGGGTTTTAGGTTGGGCGGCTTTTTCGCTGCTTTTCTCTTATGCGAGTGCAGAGAATTGTAGAAATCTTCTAACTCAAAAAATCTCTGAGGTTTATCATTCAAAGATTGGGGTTGGGCCTGTTGCTGAATTTGATCGCTATCGTTATGCAAGAAAAAACGATGTTCATCGCGAAGATTTTCTTCATATCAAGACAATCCGATATGTCATTGAAAACTCACCCTTTGGAGAGAAATATCAAGAAATTTTGGACAAAGTGAGTGACCCCGTAAAGTATCATTGGACGGAAGCTTTACTTAGTAATTTAGAAATTTATCATCGTGTCCAGAAAGTTGAGAACTACGCTTCTTGGATTAACTTTATCGCCTCCAGTCGATCTATTGAATTGAGTCATCGTTTGTATGAGGGCTTCTATGCTCTTTCTATTCTCAAGAGTATGAATGTGATTGTTTCATTCGAGCCAGGACGTGGGTTTTTTAGTCTCCCAACTGACAAGAATGCGACAAAAAGTATGGACTTGCGATTAACGGATTCTCTTACAAGAAAAGTTGTCGCCTATCGTGAGGTAAAACGTGTTCAATCTAGCCAAAATATTTTTGGAGCTGTGAAGTCTTCTTTTGCAAAGGCAGATTTTGCGCTAACTCGTCTGAAAGAAAAAGTTGAGCTTAGCGCAGTGTTGTTTATTGAGGGCGAGCTTTTTGATCACAACGTTGTTGAGGGAATGTCGGAGGCAGATTTTTATCCAATTGCTATTAAGCGCATCCTTTATGAATATTCTATTCGAAGGCCTGCTTCTTTAGACGCTATTTTAGTGATTCATTTAAAACTAAATAGATTTACAAAAATTTATCAGCTTGAAGACGGTTCAACACACATTGAAGAGGGAACTTTTTTCTAGATTTGAATCAATAATTTAAAGCTAAAAGAAAAACCCCCTCTGCTTTTTATAGCAGAAGGGGTTTTTAGTTATAATGAGCTAAAAATTAGAATCCAACAGTTGATGTGCTTGTGACAGTTGCTGTAGGAGTTGTGCTCACACCAGGTTGACTGAGTTGTTTTTTCTTCAACTTTTCAACCAATGTTGTGCGATTGAGTTTTAACAATGCAGCTGCACGGTTACGGTTCCATCCAGTGCGTGCCAAAGCAGCAAGGATCAAGATGTTTTCAAAACGATCAACGATCGTATTGAAATCAACACCTTCATCTGTGCACTTAAACGTGCTTTGAATCATATCTAAAAACTCTTCCATTTTTTGCATACCCGTACCACCCTCCTTGGTAACGAAAGAAGATTCTTGCTCGTGCTGACATCCTCCATGACAAGTGTGTCCCACAGCTTGGTCGATTTGACCTTTGAAAAAAGAGTTATTACTCATTCTAAAATCCCCCCCGTGTTTTTGATCGTAACATGCTTCTTTTCTGAGATTGTTTTGTGGAACTGCCAATCTTTTGTTGGGTCCTCTTAAGATATCTTCGTATTCAATTTCAGATAGTATTTTTTGAATATATTTCTCAGGAAAATCACAAACATCGATCATTCCTGTGCTCTTCATAAGCATCGCACGCTCGATCACTTGCTCCAATTCTCTGACGTTTCCAGGCCACTCATATCCAGCAAGAGCTCTTAGTGCACGTCGTGAAACTCCGCTGACCTTGCGATTCTTTTCGATATTGAATTTGTGAACAAAGTGGTTCACGAGAATTTCGATATCTTCTTTTCGCATTCGAAGAGGTGGAACTTCTATAACGCCTGTTCCAATCTTTTCGTACGGAAGTTCTCGATCTTCTGAAATATTTTGAACTTCAAGAATGAATTTTCTTGTAGAAGAGATATTTTCTTCGGCGCTGATGTAATTAAGAACAAATTCTTCGTGCTCGCTCGCAAGTTTGTCAAAGTTTCTCAAAATAAGCATCCCTTCGTTGTGGTTCTCAACCTGTTGTTGGATGCTGCTTTCGCCTTTTAATTCTAGACAATCTACGACTTGAAGATTCTTTGATGCATGAGAGGAGTATTTGTGAAGTCTTTTGATAACCAACTCTTTGCCTACGCCTTCCTCTCCTGTGATTAAAAGAGGTTTTTCAGAAGGAGCAAGTTTATCAATCAACTCCAAAAGCTTTTTCATTCGAGGATTTCGAGTTGAGGTCATGGGATCACTTTTGCTTTCGCTACTTGCCTCTTCTGGGCTGCGTCCCGTAACAGTTTTTGTGAGTTCCATCCAAGCTTCTTGATTAAGGGGCTGAATCCATTCCCAGCTATCCTTGAGTGCAACAAGTGATTTTTGAGTCCAATGAGTATCTTTACTCAAAACGATGTGTGAAATCTTTGGACAAAGAAGAGTCATACGCGCCAGTTGTTCTACAAGTCGAGAAGGACTTACATCTAGTGGAGCAAAAATCAAAGTTTTGATAGGAAAATTTTGAATAGCCTCAATTCTCACAGCCTCTTTATTTTTGAGAGGTTCTCCCAAAAATTGAAAAAACTGGCTGAGCATGACCATTTGATCTGAGTTTGGAATTGAAAAATAAAAAGGCGTCCCACTTTGATCGCACATTCTTTTAAAAGCGATAAGTTTTTTGATGCTTTCAACTATTTCAAATTCTGAATGATGAAGATGGGTTTTATTCCCATCTGATTGAGTTTCGATAATTTGAGACCTTCGCCCCCAAATATCACACAATGTCCTGAAACCCGATTGGATTCCAATGACAATACCTACGTGTCCACGTGCCATACTACCTCCCCCTGAGACTGGCTAGGAACTTACAAAGCTGTAATGCAATGAAACGTTCTCACGAACGTTTCAAAAGATCCCCCCACATATTATTAAAAGCGGCGAATCAAAAATCGTCAATCCGTTAAAAACTTAAATTCTATATTTCATAAAAGTCTAAGCATTTTTCGATAAACTTGTTGCACTAATTTTAAAGAGTTAATCTAAACTTCATGTCGAGATCGAAAAGATTCAAGCAAAAAGCTCCAACCATTCATCAACTAAAGCCTGAGGATTTTAAGTTTTTACGAGGAGAGGACAATCGCACTCGTGAAACATGGAGAGTTTTGCGTATTCAGAGTGAATTTATCAAAGGATTAGATCGACTGTATGGAATCACAAAGGGAGTTTCTATTTTTGGAAGCGCGCGCGTTCAGGAGGGATCTCCTTTTTATGAGTTGGCTCGTAAGTGTGCTCGCGAGATTGGTAAAAAGGGTTTTGCGATCATTACAGGGGGCGGACCAGGAATTATGGAAGCTGCAAATAAGGGAGCGCGCGAAGTAAAAGCTTTGAGTGTGGGTTTAAATATTCAGCTGCCCTTTGAAACTCATTTAAATCCTTACTTAGACATATCGGAGAATTTTAATTTCTTTTTTGTAAGAAAAGTCATGCTTGTTAAATACTCTCAGGCCTATGTAATTTTGCCAGGTGGTTTTGGAACGCTTGATGAAATGTTCGAAGCTCTTACTTTGATTCAAACAAAAAAAGTTGCAGATTTCCCTGTTATCTTGGTGGGAAAAAAGTATTGGGCGCCTCTGTACGAGTTTATTCAGTCGCATCTTGTTCAAAATGGAATGATTAACATGGGTGATCTAGATGATTTACATTTAGTGGACAGTCCCGTTGAGGCCGCTCGAATTGCTGAGAAAGCTTGGAAAAAACATGTGAAAAGACTCAAGGAAGAGATGGTTGAGTCTGTTCACATTTAATTTTTAAATCAAAAAAAATTACTTGATCGCAAATTTCTTTTTACGAAGCTCTCTTTTTTCTGCAGACTCTACGCAATATCTTGTCCAAGGTTGAGCTTCGAGACGAGCTTCATCGATAGGTTCTTCGGAGTCTTCACAAATTCCGTATGAGCCGCTTTCAATCTTTGCAAGAGCGCGGTCTATTTCCATCATAAGTTGTCGGTCTCTTTCTTGAACTTCAAGAGAGATTCCTTGTTGAACGATTGCAGCAGCATGATCGTTTTCGTCGACGAGATCGTCTTGGCTAATTTTGAAAGCTTCTGAACCTCGATTCATAGAGCGATTCAAAACTCGTGTTCGATGCTCTAAAAGTAACTTTTTAAACTTTTCTAATTTTGCCCTCTCCATAAGTCCTCCCCGACTGTTATCTGATAGATTACCCATTTCTGAGCGGACGTGGAATGTTTAATTGTTTTTAAGGGCGACAGAAATTTGTCAAAAAGCACTGAGAATTTTGTAGAAAGAATTTGTAAGTTCGAATTTTTGGCGATTTTTAAAAAGTTGATCTATTAAAGATCTTGAGGGGGATAGAGGCGAAAGCCTAAATCCAAAAAGCGAAAATAAATAATTTAAATAAATTTTTCAGCTTACTGCACCTAAGCTGAAAATTCTGGAGCCGCGTTCAAGTTCTAACTTGTTTGCGGCTCTCTCTTTTTTATTTTGAAATTGTGCGAGTTGTTCCGCCTGTTGTGCGAGTTGTTCCGCTTGTAGATAAATCTGGATAAGCGGGGCTAGCAGTGGTGCTTCCTGTAGTGGTCGTGCTCGTAGATGTGGTGGTTGTAGCCGTTGTACTACCTGTTACGGTTCCTGTGCCACCTGTGGTGATGTCTCTGCCTGTACTTGTACCCGTAATATCAGAAGGATAGGTCAGGCCACCGGTACCGCCTGTCGTGATATCTCTTCCAGTAGTTGTTGTTGTGAGCACAGGATAAGTGGTTCCACCACCTGTTGTTGAGGTTGGAGGAGTGGGTGGGGTGGGTGGTGGACTACTATTACGTTTTTTTCTTTTATAGAGTAAGAAAAACAAGAGAGTTCCAGCGGCCAGTCCCCAAAAAACTGCGGGCCAAATAGATTTTTTCTTTTCTGGAGCTGCTGATGTTTGAGTAACAATAGCTCCTGCTGCTGGAGCTGCTGCGTGAGCTACTTTTTTTTGTTCACAAGATGCTTTTTGATCTTGTACAAGCTTTTGAATACTTTCAGGTTTTACTTTTGATTCTTTATCTTCTGTTTTTAGAATCCAGGATGAAACTTCTTCTGCTTGTTGAGCAAGCTTAAGACAACATTCTTTTTTGTTTTGTATTGTGTCGTCTGACATCGCAATAAAAACTTTTTTAAGTTCATCTTCTTTGGGTCCAACGCTTTTAACCTTTCCCGTTTGAAAGAGGCTGGGAATTATATAATTACCATTTGTAATAGTTGCAGCGGCAGCTTGTTGAGAAGCCTTTTCTTGTTCCAAAGAGTTGTGAGCTATGAGTGCATTCGTTTGTGCCGCACCTAAAAGTTCGAAAAATTGGTACCAGCAATGTCGTGTATCCAAAGGAGGGGTTTGCATTTTATCACAGCGACGACCTGCTCCAATTGTACTGTCAGTTGCTCTCATAAGAAATTCTGGATCTAAGCAGTCTTTTGTTCGAGGTGCAGCTGATGGTTTGCCCTCTTTTGATAATGGTTCAACGCTTTCTCCACTATCACTTTTTTTATGTTCATCACTCTTGTCTTCAGTTGAAGCTTTAGCAGGTTGCGCAAGGCTTTTTTTGCTAGCTGGTTTGGGTGTTTCGGCGCTTGGTTTAGGCGATTCGGTTTTTGGTTTAGGGCTTTTTGCTCCACCCTCATCTGTGCCTGCATAAGCAAAGCGAGATAAAAGCGCTCCTGCTGGCAAAGAAAAAATAATTCCATAAGAAAGTATCCACGAAAGTCCTTTTTTAAGAGATGAATGCATTTGAATTCCCCTGCATAAATCATAACATAGGAGTTTTGAGATATTTTTTTGACACCTTAGAAAATTGGATGATTTAGTTTTCTAAGAAATTTACGGCTTGGGTGAGGTTTGTCCTCTGTTTAGTAAGCCTCGTTTTTGAAAAGATTGTAATAAGTTTTCACTTTTAACGGTAGCAGGTGCTTGTTTTGCGTTTGCAATACGTCTTTTTCCACTTTGAGTGGAAAGTTTTGATTGTTGTTTTAAGTTACTTGGATTTGATGTTGCTTTCGTATTTTTTTTAACGAGAGCCTTCTTCTTTTTTAGGGAATCTTTATCTTTTCCACCAGGAATTCCTGTCATCATTGTTCCATCTGCTGAACCAACTTGCGCACCTCCACCTCCACCGCCACTGCTGTCCATCCCTCCTGTTGCTCCACTGCTTCCACCTGATCCTGCTTTTGAGGCATCAACCAAAGAACCCGCAGCTGAATTGCTTTCGCTTCCTCCCTCGCTACCGCCACTTCCTGATCCAAGACCTTCGCCACCACTACTTCCGCCCGATAAAGAATTCATGCCTGATCCACTACTAAGGGTTCTGGTTCCATTTGAATCTAATCCATCGGATGAAGAGCTTTGTCCGCTACCAAAAGATGAAGATGGAGTGATAGAGGCAACCGTTACGGCATCTGAAGGTTTGGTTGTTGTTGAAGAACTTGTCACAGCTGGATTTCCAAGTGAGCCGTTGTTATTAGGAGTTCCTTTATCATAGTAAACAATATTGGGTCCGGATGAAGAACTAGAAGAGCTGGAACCAGTTCCACTCGTATTGAGAGGTTTTAGTTTATCATCGTCAGCTGGAGGTTTAACTTCGGGGGTGTTGGGGTTGTTTTCACCGCCACCTTTCTTTTTATTAAGTAGTGCCATTGCTCCCGCGCCAACGGCTGCACCAACTAGATAAGGAGCCGCTTTTGAAAGCATGCTACCAAATGTTGCTTTTGTTTGATTGAGTTTAGCAAGCGCATCAACAGCGCTTGCTTGTTTTGCTTGGCATTGGGTACCAATTGTTTGAATTGAAGTCCGACATGCGGGTATATTCATTGCCATCGTTGGGTTTGGTTGGCTTGCTTCGGTCTCCACGCATTTATTTGCTCTCATGGTTTTACCGTTACAATCATTAGCAAAGCCACCACTGGCAGCGGTACTGCCTTCTGAGCCATAAATTGCTGTCATGGAAGTATCTACGTTTGCAACTTTTACTCCAGAGGCTAGGTTTGCTGCTGCTGTCGTAGCAGCTGTCTCTGCTTGTACGCAAGCATTGTATATATCTGTTACTAAGCTTGCACAGTAGCCGCACTGAGCAACGTTAGGTTCTGCACATGAAACAGAACTTTTAGCTTCGTTTGTTAGAAAAAAAGCGAAAATTACAAATAAAATGAATTTTTTAATACCTGAAAATTTTCTTTCCGAATTCATACTTCATTATCTCATCGGTTGAGGCTTCGATTTGTTTAATTTGTGTTAAGAAGGCTTTTTCTCAGCCTTGATTAGGGCTTAAATCTTGGGCATAACTGCCTTATTGGCGCTTATCTCCCGCTGGGGACGAGAGCGACTGAGAATTTATGACCTGTTTTGTTTTAACGTCTTATTTTTGCGAGGTCTTTTCGTGGAGACTTTAATCATTGGCCGTGGTCGTGTGGCCACTCAGCTCATTCATTATTTTGAAACACGCAATCTTCCCTATTCCAATTGGTATCGTTCTTCTTACATTGTTCAGAACCAAAACCACGAGAATCTCCTTTCGCTTTTTTCAAAAGCCACACGGGTGCTTTTGCCTATATCCGATAAATCCATTAGCGAATTCATCGATCAGCACCAAGCCCACCTTGCGGGTAAATTACTGATTCATTTTTCAGCTGCTCACAGAGACCATCGAGCACTTGGTTTTCATCCTCTTGGATCTTTTACGATCGATCAAAAAGTTGATTTTTCAAAAGTATATTTTCAAGGGATTCATCCCGAAAGTCTTTTTCGCGAAGCTCTCCCGATGTTTACAAATCCCTACACCCAATTAAGCGAAAGTGACATGCAGCTTTATCACGCTCTTTGTGTTTATGGAGGGAATTTCTCTGCGATTTTGTGGAAGAATTTTTTTGAGAAAATGCAACACATGGGTGTTCCGCGAGAAGCACTCAATAGCTATGTACAAAATATCACAGCGAATGTTTTAGTAAATCCTGAAAAAGCCGTGACGGGTCCGCTCGTGCGCGGAGATCAGGCAACGATTGAAAAAAATTTAAAAGCACTGGAGCATGAGCCCAAGCTTCGTGCAATTTACGAAAGTTTTGTGAGAAACAGATGAAAATACAAGATTGGAAAAAAAATAACTCAATTGTCATGACCACTTGCTATGAGGCGTGGAGCGCACGCATTCTTGCGGATTCTGCGGTGGATGCTGTCCTTGTGGGAGACAGCGCTGCGATGGTGGTGCACGGGCATAATTCCACTTTGCCGATTGATGTTGCGACGATGGCTCACCACGTGGCGGCGGTCTCTCGTGGTTTGAATGGTAAAAAGTTTATTGTGGGCGATATGCCTTTTATGAGTTTTCGCAAAGAACTATCGGATGTGATGACAGGTGTAGAAGCGTTGATGAAGGCAGGCGCGCATTCCATCAAATTGGAAGGAGCTCGTGGAAACGAAGCTCTTGTCAAACACATTGTGCAATCGGGTGTGCCCGTGATGGGTCACCTCGGGTTAACTCCGCAAAGTGTGCACGGGTTGGGTGGTTATCGCGTACAAGGTCGCAGCAAAGAAGTTGCGGATCAATTGATGGAAGATGCTTTGATTTTGCAAGAGCAAGGATGTTTTGCGCTTGTGCTTGAGTGCGTGCCCTCGCAGCTTGCTCAACAAATTACAGAAAAACTTGGGATTCCTACTATTGGAATCGGTGCAGGCCCTTATTGCGACGGGCAGATTCTAGTGTTGCACGATTTGTTGGGGCTCAGCGGACAAAGTTACAAATTTGTTCGTCCCTTTGCTCAAGGCGAAGAGTGGATGAAGCAAGC
>CAYOWH010000075.1:0-10481 GCA_964407615.1 uncultured Bacteriovoracaceae bacterium
TTATGAAAAGAGAATTAAAATCCCTGGAGACGGAAAAAAGGGATACTCTTTACCAGATGAGAAATTGTTATTTCAAAAACTTGGTCAATACCCTGCCCGCCGGAGGTGTTACTCGATTAAAAACTCATATTTAACAAAACTAATTAAAAGTAAACTATGAGTTACAAACAATGGAATCAGCTAGTATTTGAAAGAGTATTTAATCAAGACCGAGCAAGGAAAACCACTTCTGTTTATATTGATGAAAATATTATCTACACTTGGGCAGTAGAGATGGGTCTCAATCCAGTAACCGCAGAAGACGCTTGCGAAATGTATGTAAACGATTGCATCAAAGAACTAAGAGGGGATTCATCTAAAATTGCTAAGTATTGTGCCGATAGTGCCAGAATATGGCAAAACAGAGAGATGGAAGGAAAGCCAGACTACATGGGTATGCTTGCACTGCTGGTTTACTCTTCGGCGTGGGGAGAGGGATCAGGACACTTATTCTATAGAAGATACTGGAACTTAACTAAAACGAATAGGAGTGGGATGATTCCGGGTATGGAAGACTTGCGAGAATGCTGGAAACAACTAGAAAAATACTCCGAAAAGCTTAACTGGGAATATGGAATATACAAGCTGAGGACTCTTGCACCATCAATGGTTAATGTAGGAGTAATTGTAGCTCAGGGCGTGCTTAGGCCATCGGATGAAATAGTTCTTAAAGACATCTTTTTTGAAGAGGGAGCAGACGCAAATATTGATTACTCCGACCAGCACATTCGCTCATGGCTAAACAAATATCACCATCGCCTCTCGACAAGAGCGCAGAGGGCGCTGGATAATCCAGATAATGCAGACTACCTTATCTCACGCGTAAGAGAGGAATTAGAAGAATGGGACGGCGATCCGGCTGATTGGGCAAGCCAAGTTGGGAATTCTAAAACGTTTAAAAGAAACGCATTTCTTTGCTTCAATCGGGATAATAACGGCCAGGTTTATGGTATCATTAGACTTGATTTTTCAGGCCGCTCAGGCGAACCAGAGTCGGTCACGATGGCAAACGATAGCCAGATTATGCTGGCATCCTCAAATGGGGATATAG
This sequence comes from uncultured Bacteriovoracaceae bacterium, assembly GCA_964407615.1. Lineage (GTDB taxonomy): Bacteria > Bdellovibrionota > UBA2428 > UBA2428 > UBA2428 > CANIGN01. Next base: position 1,091 of record CAYOWH010000075.1, read on the forward strand.
TATCGACGCCACTAGAGATTGCCCCGGTCGCGAATTTAGACGCTGAACGCCAACCGTCCGAACAACTGCGCCTCACTGAATCAGCACATTTCCAGAAATATCAATCAGGCGAGTTTAGGACCACACAGGCAGGCAATACCTATAGATACGCACTGAATCATGCAGATATTCGTGTATTCGTAGATGGGGCCGCCTTCGGACTCTCGGGTTACATCGAAACGTTTGGGCTTAAGCCGGGATTCCGCCACATCGTGATGTACCGCGACATTAGCGCGACTGAAGATATTAAGAATTGGTGTGAAGCGAACTCCGACTCTCACATCCAGTTGAGAAAAAATGTCCCTTCCCACTTTTTAGATAACCCGCTTTGGAAAGTAACTGCAATTCGTGAAAATGCGCCTGCGTGCGCATCCAGTCGTAACGACTGCCTCACCTATGAGGTGCGACCATTAGCTAGACCGAATGGTGGACTAAAACTGTATCGAACAGGAAACAGCTATCTCATCGGATCACCACCACTTATCGTCATAAACTCTACGCGAGAGGTCACCTATGCGATTAATAATGGGGAGGTTAAAACAGTCAACGGAACATCCCTGTCACTAGACGATTTGAATCTTCGAGGAAGGATTAAAATTACATTCAAAGAGGCAGGCAGCGATGGCAAAGAATCCGAAATTAATCTGACAATGATTGAAGGCGCCGAGTGGTCAAAAGATAGAGATGGCGCTATAAACACACCGACGGTTGGCCTCAAGTCGGCCCCAGATGACTTTGGAGGTTTTCTAGGTGGCAGAAAAGCTGCATACACAATGAAGACCGAAGAATGCGACTTAGTTAAGGCATGTTGGTCACTCACCAAAGCGAATCGAGCCATACCCTGTGCGCCCATTCCTAGCATTAAAATCAGAATCGGGTACATGGATGGGGGTCAAACTCGCTGCGGCCCCCTCTCTCCGGCAAATGACAAAGTCTGGCGAAACAAAATAGATGCCGCTACGCTACATCCAGTATTCGCCCAAAAAATTACGCAGGAACAATGGAGGGCGTTCATCGCTAAATCTCGGTGAATTTTTGTGACAAACTTTACTCTCTACTAACCGCAAGAGGAGGAATCATTAAATATGACGAGTTGTCATTCATAGTGCAGACACTGATTAACGATGCATGCAGAGGGAACAAAACCCTCTATGTCCCACCTGGCCTCATCATCACTCGATGGCTATCCGAGGGCTTTCTCGAAATAGACAGAGAGAAAGGCGGCGTGAAGTTACGACGCCCCACCCTATACTCCTGTGGTAATGGGAAATGGACCTATGTAGGAGCACGTTACAGCCCAGCGATTGAGCACCTAAAAGCCAATCTTAAACAGGCAAAAATTGGGCAAGACCAGTTTGCTGCTCCCAAACTTGTTTTCGATGAGAAGTTTGAACAAAGTCTCGATGCAGAGAAAATGGCGAAGCTCGGCTGCGATATTCTCGGGCATTCCCAATTAACTGCCGCAGAAATTCTTACCGAAGAAGCCGGTTCACTTATGAGTCGCTCTGTAGGCAATGAAAGAAACTGCGATCAAGCGATGACATGGCTGAAATGGTTCAAGGTGAGCACCAAAGACTTCTCCTTAATCCAAACGGAGATTAGTCAAGCAAGCCAAGGTCACTATATCCTGCGAAACCAAGGTAACAACGGCAGGCCAATAACTAAGTACATCAAGCTACTGCCGAATAAACAGATTATCAGCTTCGAGGATTGGCGCTGGCTTTACGTAAGCATGCTTTCTGATGTCACGAGAATGTCAGAATTTTTCTACGAACCAAGAAACCAACTATTCGGAGTCATCAGAATAACTGGCCCATACACTCGACAGGAAAACTGGCTTCCTTCTGAACTAGCCATAGCACTCGGTGCTGCCAGTGCTGAAAAATCTATCACGACCGCGACCATTCAAGATGTAGACGGACAAACTAAGAGCGCCGTCATATATCCTAATGTGTCACACCACCTAGCACTAATGATTCACAATGCTTTAGGCATGAACAAAATACACCCACTTCGCTACTTACAGTACTAAAATGAGAAACCCCATCGAAACATATAACGCTATTCACAAAGACTTCGCACTCTATCTAAGAACTGCCTACGGGACCAAATATGATAGCTTGGAAAAGGAGCGTGCTGAACTATACGAGAAGCCATACGAATCCAACAACCCAGGCTCGTTTCATCGGCATCCGTGGATTGAACCCCTGCCGCGTTACGCAAATATTGGCAAAGAAATTATCGACATCCCAGCCTCCGAACTGGGTTGGAGCTCTCAGACAATAAAAGATCTTCAGGACTTCTGCTATTCGTCCAAATTTCTCAAACCCGAGGTGCCCCTTTATGAGCACCAACTTGAAATGTTAAAACTAGCTGGGAATAATAAAGACGGGATTGTCATGTCGGGTACTGGGTCTGGTAAAACTGAATCGTTCTTAATCCCAATTGTCGCTCAATTAATCAAGGAGTCATCAAAGGCTAACTGGATGAATAGCCCTAAAGCATCAAATGCTAAATGGTGGCAAGAGAGTAGGGGCCAATACATTAGTCAACGCCACAAAGAAACAAGACCTGCCGCCATAAGGGCTCTGATACTTTATCCTATGAACGCACTGGTCGAAGACCAACTGGCACGCCTTAGAAAGCTTCTGAATTCAGAAGAAGCCAAAACCTGGCTGGATAAAAATAGAAACGGAAACAGGTTCTACTTTGGCAGATACACTTCTGCAACTCCAGGATCATGGCGAGATGAGCAACTAAAGGGTGACACGAAAAAGCTCAAAGAAGCGATGAAGGAAATACAAAAACAACAAGATTTACTGAAGAAACAATCTGATGAATCTGATGACTTAAAACCTGAAGATAAAGAAAAACTTGAGGAACTTAAACGCATCTTCCCTTCACTCGATGGTTCCGAAATGCGTTCGCGATGGGACATGCAAGACGCCCCTCCAGACCTTTTAATCACTAACTTTTCAATGCTAAGTATCATGCTGATGCGAGCATCCGAACAAGGAATGCTAGATCAAACTCGTCAGTGGTTAGAAACTGACCCTGATGCCGTGTTTCATTTGGTAATCGACGAATTACACCTTTATCGTGGAACCTCAGGCGCAGAAGTAGCAGGCCTAATTAGGCTTCTACTCGAAAGGCTTGGACTTAAAGCAGACGGTCCAAAACTTCGCATCTTATGCTCTTCTGCGTCTCTTGGAAACGGGGAACAATCAGCAGAATACCTAAAGTCATTCTTTGGCAGGAGCTTTGCGCAAGAAACTATGGTCAAGGGACGACTGCTACTACCGCTTCAACCGAAACTTAATCTCAAGTCGAAGCCATTCGTTGATTTCGATTATAAAGCCGACCCAAAATCAGCACTTGAAAAACTGGCAGTTGATTTAGGTTTTGCTGAAAAAGGACAAGATTCTATTAACTTCCTATTTGGATCGGCGGCAGATGGAGGCTTAGCCATAATCGATGAGTTAGTCTCAGTAACGAGCAGCGAAAATGGCACACCTAAAGCGATGAGTACGGAACACGTCGCAAAAAAACTATTCAATGATGCTGCCAGTCAAGAAAAACGCATGCAAGCACTAGCTGGCCTGATTGAGGCTCGAGCTGCGCTTGGAGATCTCGTCGATGACTTAATAAAGTCAGATTCTGACAAATACTCATATTTACGAACCATCCCCTCTTTTCGAGTCCACGGCCTTCTATCGCTACCATCAGGACTTTGGGCTTGTGCTTGCCAATCGTGCGCGCCAGACCCTGATTTAGCCGCTACGGAAAATCGTCCCGTCGGCAAAGTGACAGCCAAAGAACGATGGCTGTGCGAGAATAATCACCCCGTATATGAAATGCTTTACTGTGAATGCTGTGGCGAGGTGTTCCTTTCTGGCAGATATAATAGCACCGAAGGAAGGTTGGTTCCAAAAACCGTAGACCTAAGTCAAGTGCCGTCGCGACGTGCAAACAATGACGTAGAACAAATGAAGGGATCTGAGTTGACTCTGATTTACTTCACAGAGACGCCTCCTGGCGAAATACCTCATCGTAAGTTTGCGGAAGAAAAGGAGTGCAAAAATGTGCGTTGGTCGAGTCGCTTCTTAAATGTAGATAGCGGCACACTATCTGAAACAGATGATGGGAACAGCGTGCCAGTCGCGTGCAACCTAACTACGGACTCTCAACTTTGCTCTCTTCCCGCCAAATGCCCCTCTTGCGAGGCGGACTATGAACGAAAGATGCGTAAGTCCCCCATCCGCTCATTCAAGGCAGTTGCATCAAGAGCGTCGCTGATGCAGGCTCGTAAACTTTTCAGCATCCTGAACCCTGGCATGTCAGGAATACCCAAGTCATCATTGGTTGTATTTTCTGACAGCAGAGAAGAGGCAGCACGCATATCAAATGATATCGAACGAGTTCACTACCAGGACTTGTTTAGAACAATTCTCATCGATGAAATCAAATCAGCTTCCGATAATGCCAACTTCGAGCAACTTATCAAAGATTATATACAATCTGATTCTTATAAAGTCCCAGATACGCTTAAGCATGCCGTAAAGAGCAAAGGAGGCGAATGGTCCGATGATGAATGCACCGCCTTAATTGATTTATGGGAAAAATCGAAATCGCAAGCGCCCACAAGCAAGGAAAAGGCTAAGAAACAGATTGAGCAGCTTATCAATGAATTTAAAACGGTAGAAGGTTACATACCTGTAGTTCAAGTCGCCGATAAACTTATCCGTCGCCTAGTAGGGATGGGAGTGAACCCCTTAGGCCCTTACAAAGACTATGAAAAAATTGATGGGTATAGTTGGTACAACTTTTTTAAAGACCGTTTACAAAAATCGGCTGGTAGTCAAATTGGCGTATTTAGCTATCTGTCGGACAAGCATCAGTTGCGCATCTCCGCAGCAATAACCGAATCATTTTTATCATCACTTTCCTATTCGTCTGAAACGTCAGGTATCGGAACGGTAATTCCCCTTTATGCAAGACAACAACAGCCAGGTCGTCCGGCATCACTCGTCCCTCTTGGTACCGATTCATATGAAAATTTGGGTCGAAGCTTTGGCATATCGTCAAAGCAAGCTTCAGAAGTCATGGCAGCCTTCACAAGGCTGCTCGGTGATGTCAGGAGATATGAAGATCCATTCGATCATAGGGGAAGAGACGCATGCGACGAATTTAGCAAAGCTGCTCCCCCCATAAGAGACTTCATAAAACGTCTTTCAGAGATTACTGAAATAGCCGATGAAAGAATCTTTAGCGAACTGAATCAGCGCACGAACAGTATCCTGCTAATTGACGGCTGGAGCCTTGGCGTAAGATTAGCAAATGCTGACGACCCAGTATTCGTTTGCAACAAATGCAATAGAAAGCACTTGGTTAAAAATTTTGGTATCTGCACACGGGCTAAATGCACAGGGACGCTCCAGTCATCCACCAACCTCAAAGTAAATGATTTGCGGCTATCAAATGTTTACAGCAACCAATACTTGCGCGGGGAAGGCATGCTCCGACTACACTCGGAGGAATTAACAGGACAAACAGACGATCAGTTTACACGCCAAAGACTATTCAAAGGCCTAACCATACGCAACCCGGACAATCCAGACGATGATGAAGAAGAAATCGTAGGGAAAATCGACCTTCTCAGCGTAACAACTACAATGGAGGTTGGGGTTGATATCGGATCGCTATCGGCCGTCCTTCTTGGAAACATGCCTCCGCAACGATATAATTATCAGCAGCGCGTAGGTCGCGCAGGTCGTCGCGGACAGGCATTCTCAATGGCGCTAACTATTTGCCGCAACCGTAGCAACGAAGTTTTCCATTTCGACAACCCCTATGCGATGCTTGCAGATAGCCCCCCGCCGCCATTTCTCACAATCAACAAAGAGGTTCTAAGACGCCTGATTACAAAATTTGTTCTAGCTGACGTTTTCAAAGCCGCCGGATTTAGAGCAAATAATGGAAAACAAACCAATGGTGAATTTGGTGAAAATTCTTTTTGGAAAGAACAATCCAACCATAAACAAGTTGAAAAAATAAAGGACCAGCTAACTTCTTACGACCTCACGGCACTTCGCTCACGATTCGCAGACTGGTTCAAGTATATCGACTCAAGCCGGCAAGAGGAATTGCAGCTTGTTTATTACATTAACACTGAATTATTTGACCGCATTAACTCCCTAATTCAGGACTGGCACACCGAAGAGGCTTTCATTTCAGATATTTTGGCGCAATCTGGGAAACTACCACTCTTCGGAATGCCAACAGATGCGCGTGTTCTTTATCAATCGAAAAGTATTGAGAACACCGAGGACTCTCCAAAGGGCATAAGCACGTCGCTAGAGAGATCCATTTCCGATTACGCCCCAGGAGCACAGCGCACTAAAGATAAGGGCATCTATACATCTATTGGATTTACGCCACAAATTATACGAATGCCCCACACTAATAAGTCCATGACTACTGGCTCAGTCTGGTCTGACCCGCCTACACGAACGTGCTACTGCGCTGACTGCGGACACAGTCAGCCTGTTGATACCCAAACTACATCATGCCCAGATTGTGGAGCGACAGGCGACGAACCCAACGCACGCTTCAAAGTATTTGAAGCCGCAACACCTGCAGCCTACCGAACAAACTTCGGCGATGCTCAGGACATTAAAGATAACCAAGGACCTCGCAGTGGAAACCCTATAACAGTTGCGATGCAAGGCACTCTTCCAGCGCCCACTATATCTGCCAACTGTAAAGTTGTTGGATGCGCATCAAAAGTTGCTACATTTAATTTCGGCCCCGAGGGTGAAGGGTTTGAAGTTACTCAAATCAACGAAGGAAACCTGAAAAACCAATGGATATCTCCCTCTTTCAGAACTAATGCAACATTTGGATTGGATACGAAAAGGATAGTTCTTAAGGCCTCAACATTTACAGACACTTGTTGCATCTCTCCCGCAGAAACTGACGTGATGATTAACCTTTCACTATCGCCCTACGAAAATAAGCAGCATAGGCGCTTATCTGATGGATCGGAGAAAAAGGCAGCCACCTACTCTGCTGCATACATTCTTAAAAAAGCAGCCGAAGGCCTGCTTGACCTAGAACCGTCAGAAATAGGCGTGGCCACGGTAAGACAGCTAAGAATAGACAACAATCTCCCACAGATTATACTTTATGATACTCTGTCGAATGGTGCGGGGTTTTGCAGCGAAATCGCAAAGGATATCACGCCGTTTCTTGATTATGCGATTAGCGGTAGACTTGGCACTGCCCTGCAGTCGACAACCCATGCTTCGATGCCAACTGGCTGCCTAACTGCCTGCCCAATGTGCATATCCAGCCACACAAATCAGGCCTATCAACCAATCCTCGACTGGCGTCTTGGACTCGACTACATAAGAGTCCTAAAGGAGAGAAACCAAGACCTGGGAGCAAGGGGTAACGGAAACTTCTACGAAGAATGGGTCCGCGGTTATGCAATGCCACTTGCGCGCACGATTCATGCGTATGGAATTGGGCTTACGATTGCCAGGGAGCTCACCCATCCAGTCCTTATCAAAAAGATGAACACTTCGACCGTTGCGGTAATCATCGCCCACCCTCTTTGGAATAGTGATTGCGCAGCTATTCTACGAGCGGCAGACCAAGCCAAGACAATATTAGGTAATAATACTGAAATCATTATCGCCGACACATTTAATCTCACAAGGCGCCCCCACGAGGCGTGTGGCTCATAATGGGTACAATTCCCTTACTCCATGCGAGCGAACCTAATATCAGCACAGCAAAGCTTAATTCCATCAGCCCAAGCTTGCACTGGTATAACAAGTCCTGCGCCTATCGATTCGTGCTTTCGAACTGTAGAGGCGTAGCCAAACTTCCTGCTAGCCCCAGGGCTGAGATAGGAATTATCACTCATAAACTTCTTAAGTGGTCTTCATCTCGTCGAGTTATTGGAGTCTCATTACATGAGGCTGAAAAAAAATTCGAAGAGTTGTTAACTGAGAGACAAACCGAGCTAGCAGCATCTCCTCTCACAGTATCAATCGCAAATTTATCCAAATCATGCGACGTTTTTCGGGAAAGGCGTTATGCAGCTATCAAGCATTCGGAATGCCACCCATTACCTCAAACACTTAATGCAAGAACAGGCAGCAAAAAAATCTACACAGAGGAATCATTAACAAGTCCCGACGGACTTGTCAGTGGTACCATGGATGCAATCTATATCTACGGAGAGGATATCCACGTGGTTGATAAGAAAACAGGTAAAGTTAGTGAAGGTGGACAAATTAAAGGAGCATATCGCGAACAGTTATACCTTTATGCTGGGTTAATCGACGAGTGTCTCGGCCAAATGCCAGTTAAACTAAGCCTAGTTGACGGCGACGGACGACGGTGGGAAATCCCGTTCAGCTATGAGCATGTCCGATCTAATTACCAAGCAGCGAAGGACTGGCTCTTAGCCCTAAGAGAGGAAGTTAAATCAAATCCACAAAATGTGCAGAACTTAGCTGAGGCTAATCCTGCTAATTGTAAATACTGTCAGTTTAGACCAACCTGTAAGCCATACAGAAAGGCGAGCCGTCTTAACTCTGTCGGATTTCCAACAGACTTTTATTCACAAGTCGCCAGTATACAGACACTAAAACAGGCTACTATAGTGCACTTTTCTGGCTACGACTCAAAACTCTCATTGAGGGTCACTTCTAATGTGCTAGCGAGTCATCCTATACTTACCGAGCTTAAAGCAGGAGACAGGATTATTGTTACCAACGTTGAAATGATTGGAAAACAACTCGAACCAACAATAAGCACTGTAATTTTTAAAGATATAAGATTAATCTAATACTTAGCACCCAGCGGCTTTGATAAATTCATATGTTTCATCTAACTCTTTCAGTTGATGAGGAAGGCAGATAATAACTCCCTCGCGACCATGCATTTTCAAACCACTTTTTATGAGTTGTTGGGATTAATGCTTCCTTAGAACCTGAATGAAAAATTCTGACTGACCCCCCCATGGATTCAGTAGATTGTGCGTCTAGCGAGTTTTGTACGGCTTCACGAATCAATGCTTCTCCAGCACTTATGATAGCAATAGCCGAGAAGAACTCACCAGATACTGGATTTCTCATTTTTTCATCTCTAGCCTTCTCGGTAAAATTCCATTTATTCATAATGTTATGTTTTAATGATATCTGTTTTTTAAAAAAATTTATTTTTAAACTCCTTAAAGACTATTTTTCTTATTTATTATTGGAAATGACTTTTAGTCTCAAAAACTAAGTCCTTTAATTTCACAATACTCTGCGAAGGTAATCCAATTTTTAATATCGGA
>CAYOWH010000076.1:0-10359 GCA_964407615.1 uncultured Bacteriovoracaceae bacterium
TTTAGAAAAAGATATCGCAACAGGATGGAGTCATTTTGGAATTCATAGAGACGATATCGAAATTTTAGTCAATCAAATGCCTTCACGAAATACAGCTTCGCAGGGACAAGCTCGAATGCTTGCAATGGCGCTTCGCTGGTCACATGCGGAGTGGATAAAAGAGCGGAATTTTGAAGAACCTTTGTTCTTTGTTGACGACTTTTCAAGTGAACTTGATGAAAGGCATCGGGAAGCCCTTTTAAAGCGGCTTTTACAGAGTGAAGGACAGATCTTTTTAACCGGTACAAATGAGTCATTTCTAGGGTCGAATTTGTTGGCCAACTCCACTAAATCCTATATAGTAAACGGAAGGATTTTAGAGTGAGAAATTAGCGGATGACGCAAAATGAAAATGAATTAAAAACAGCCAGTTCAACAAGCCCTAAAACAACAGTAGGTGATGGCTATGATGCTTCCAAAATTAAAGTTTTAGAAGGATTAGATGCTGTTCGAAAAAGACCAGGCATGTACATTGGTGATACCGCTGTCAGAGGATTGCATCACCTTGTCCAAGAAGTTGTTGATAACTCTGTTGACGAAGCTCTTGCTGGTTTTTGTAATACAGTAAAAGTTACAATACATGTTGATAACTCTATTACCGTAGAAGATAACGGCCGCGGTATTCCTGTTGATATTCACCCTGATATGGGAATTTCTGCAGCAGAAGTTGTACTCACAAAACTTCATGCGGGTGGAAAATTTGAAGGACAAGCTTATAAAATCTCAGGCGGTCTTCACGGAGTAGGCGTCAGCTGTGTGAATGCACTCTCTGAGTGGATGAAAGTTCAAATTAAAAAGAACGGTCATTTGTATTCTATTGCGTTTGATCGAGGTGTCACTCGATATCCTCTTCAAAAAGAAGGGGATTCAAACGATCACGGAACGACAGTTAGCTTTAAGCCAGATGTCGAAATTTTTGAAACAACGGAATATAATTTTGAAACACTTTCTGCTCGCTTGCGAGAGCTTGCGTTTCTTAATCCTAAACTTCGAATTATCATTTCAGATGAACGAGCTGATAAAAGTGCAGAGTTTTATTACGAAGAAGGAATTAAGAGCTTTGTTGAATACTTGAATAAAACTCGACAAAAACTTCACGATACAATCTATTTTGAAGAAAAAACTGACGATTCAGAAATTGAAGTCGCACTTCAATGGAACGATTCTTATAAAGAAAACATTTATACCTTTGCAAATAATATCAATACTGTTGAAGGCGGAACTCATTTGATGGGTTTTAAAACTGCCCTTACGCGTGCCATTAATAAGTACGGAGAACACTACAAGCTTCTTAAAGAAAACGACTTATCGATTGAAGGTGATGATTGTCGCGAAGGTTTAAGTTGTGTCATAAGCGTTAAGGTTCGTGAACCTCAATTTGAAGGGCAAACAAAAACAAAACTAGGAAATTCAGAAATTAAAAGCATGTCTGAAAAGGCAACTTTTGAAAAACTTTCTGTTTACTTTGAACTCAATCCTGCGATTGCAAAAAAAATTATCACAAAAGCTATTGAAGGCGCACGCGCGCGTATGGCTGCAAAGAAAGCACGAGAACTTACTCGAAGAAAAAGTGCTTTAGAGTTTTCGGGTCTTCCTGGAAAAATGGCTGATTGTCAGGAAAAAGATCCTGCACTTTGCGAAGTTTATTTAGTCGAAGGAGATTCTGCGGGAGGTTCTGCAAAACAGGGAAGAAATAGAAAGACTCAAGCTATTCTTCCATTACGCGGTAAAATTTTGAATGTTGAAAAGTCTCGAATTGATAAAATGCTTGGTCATGAAGAAATTCGGGCACTCATCACGGCTCTCGGAACAGGACTTGAAGAATCAGGAGCGGGATTTGATATTTCAAAGTTGAGATATCACAAAATTGTGATCATGACGGACGCGGATGTTGATGGAGCGCACATTCGAACTTTATTGCTCACCTTTTTCTATCGAAAAATGCCAGAGCTTATTGAGCGTGGGCACCTATACATTGCTCAACCGCCTCTTTATAAAATTAAAAAAGGAAAAGCTGAGCAATACGTTAAAGACGATAAAGAACTTCAATCTATTTTGTTAGAGGAAAGTTTAGAAACAAGCCATCTTGTAAACCAGTCTGGATCTTCTTTGTCGACATCAGACTCCAAGAGAATTCTTTTGCAAATGCAAAAATTTGATAACGTTTTTCGAGTTCTTTGCAGAAAAGGAGATTCTCGAGTTTTGTCGCATCTTCTTTTGGATGGTCACTTGCAAGAACAAAACTTGAAATCAGAAGATTCTCTCAAGCTTATCGCGGAAGAATTTAAAAAAGAAGTTTCTGATTTTGATTACAAAATTGAAGAAGATAAAACGAGTGTTGGATATTTTATTTTACGTTTTGATACAAGAATGCAAGGGGCACGCTTTAAAACAGAATTTTCGAAAGCATTTTTTGAAAACCCAGATACTCAAGAAGCTCTTCGTCTTTCATCTTTTGTAAGAGAGCTTGGCGGCAGACCGTTTAAGCTTCAAATTGAAAATGGAGCTCAAAAAACAATTGAAAACTATTTAAATCCCGCAGAGCTACTTGTGAGCATACTAGGAAAGAGCAAAGAAAAATTTTCTATTCAGCGTTATAAAGGTTTGGGAGAAATGAACCCTGAGCAGCTATGGGAAACAACCATGGATCCAGAGAAAAGAACTTTCCTAAAAGTTACTGTCGACGATGCAGCGGCCGCAGATAGTATTTTTTCAGTTCTCATGGGAGACGATGTAGAATCTCGTCGAAACTTTATTGAAGAAAACGCGCTAAGAGTTAGAAATTTGGATATTTAAATGGCTCAGTTCTTGGTGGATCAATTTAGAAAAGAATTTTTTCTAGATTCTCCGACTCATATTGCTTTAAATAATGCGGGCACTTCACACCTAACAAAAAAAGCCTTTGATAAATTAAAACAAGTTTCGGAAGCATTAGCTTTTGAGGCTGCTTTTATTCTTCCTTTATTTGCTGAAAAAGAAAAAGCAAAAGAAACACTTGCACAGTTTTTGAATGCAAAAATTTCTGAAGTAGCTTGGGTGCAAAATTGTTCTTCTGCGCTTTCAATGGTTGCACAGGGATATGAGGAAAAAAGTAACGAAGAGATTGTAATTCTTGAAAACGAATATCCTGCAAATTTTTATCCTTGGATTCAAAGATCAAAGAGAAACCATTCTCAATTAAGAATTGTTCCTGTTGAAAAAGACCTCACGCGAGTTGAAGAAAAAATTATTTCTCAAATTAATTCTAAAACAAGGATCGTTGCTTTTTCTCACATTCAAAGTGATTCCGGTTTCAAAATTAATGTTGCAGCTGTGGCTGAAGCTGCTCATAAGGTAGGAGCAATCGTTGTTTTAGATGTTATTCAGTCTATGGGAATTGAAACAATTGATTTTAAAACAATAGGTGCAGATATTATTTGTGGAGGTTCTCATAAGTGGCTTTGTGGCCCGATTGGAGCAGGCTTTTTAGTCACAAAAGAAAATTTATTGGAAAAAATATCTCCTTGTCTCCATGGGGCAAATAACTATGGAACTTTTGAAGATGCATCTTGTGTCACAAAAACTCCTTTTAATGACGCGAGAAGATTTGAGCAAGGAACAGTCTCTTTTCATACAATCTTAGGAACAGCAGCTTCTTTAGAGGTACTAAGAGATTACAATGTGGATAACTTAGGGAAAAAAGCCCTGTCTCTAAGAAATTATTTGGTAGAACAACTCATTGAGCTTGGATTTCATGTTTATGGAAATGTAAAAGCGACAGGGCCACAAGTTTCTGTTTCACATCCGAAGGTTAAAATTGAAGAGTTCTCAGATTTTTTAAATAGAGAAAAAATATCTCATGCATTGAGGCCTGCTCCTGTGCAAGAAAAGAAAGTTCTTCGCCTTTCTCCTCATGCTTATAATACGAAAGAAGAAATTGCGTTTGCCGTTGAAACGCTTAAGAAGGTGTTAGCTTAATATGACTGATACAAAAGAACCAATTGTTGTTGATAAAATGGAATCCATCAAGATTGAAGAGGAGATGCAAGGTGCGTATCTTGAATACGCAATGTCCGTTATTGCGGGCCGCGCTCTTCCTGATGTGAGAGATGGTTTAAAGCCTGTTCACAGAAGAATTCTTTTTTCGATGTATGGTCTTGGTAATACCTACGATAAGAAATATCTCAAATCTGCTCGTACGGTGGGGGATGTTATCGGTAAATACCACCCTCACGGAGATTCCGCTGTTTACAATGCCCTTGTTCGAATGGCTCAAGATTTTTCGATGCGCTACATGCTCATTGATGGACAAGGAAACTTCGGTTCTGTCGATGGAGACAGTGCAGCGGCTATGCGTTACACGGAAGCAAGGATGACTCGATTAGCGGGCGATTTGCTTGCTGATCTCGAAAAAGAAACAGTTGAGTTTGGTCCAAACTACGATGGAACACTCGAAGAGCCTAAGGTTCTTCCCTCAAGAATTCCTAATTTATTAGTCAATGGAAGTAATGGAATCGCGGTGGGAATGTCGACAAACATTCCTCCTCATAACGTGGGAGAAGTTTTGCGCGGAACAATTGCTGTGATTGATAATCCTCAAATTGACTTTGAAGATTTGATGAAAATTATTCCAGGTCCTGATTTGCCAACTGCGGGAATTATTTCCAACGTTTCCGGGATTCGAGCGGCTTATAAATATGGCAAGGGCTCGTTCACAATGACCGGTCGTGCAAGCATAGAGAGTATTGGAAAGGATAAAGAAGCGATCATAGTTACCGAGCTCCCTTATCAAGTGAATAAAGCGACTTGGATTGAGAACATTGCAAGTCTTGTTCGTGATAAAGAGATTGAGGGAATTACGGATCTTAGAGATGAAAGTAACCGCGAGGGAATGCGTGTCGTGATTGAACTTCGCAAAGGTGAATCTTCGCAAATTATTTTGAATAATCTTTATGCGAAAACACAACTCAGAACAAACTTTGGTGTGATCATGCTTGCTATTGATAACGGGCGACCACGTTTGTTTTCTCTCAAAGATTCAATTGTAGCCTTTATCGATCATCGTCGCGATGTTGTTACAAAAAGATGTGTGTATGACCTTCGTAAGGCACGTGAACGTGAGCATTTATTAGAGGGATTGAAAATTGCTCTCGATCAAATTGATGCAGTTGTCGATTTCTTAAAGAAAACAAAAGATGCAAAGACGGCTAAAGAAGGCTTACAAGAAAAATTTAAACTGAGCGAAAGGCAAGCTCAAGCAGTTTTGGATATGAGATTGCAGCGCTTAACGGCCATTGAAACTCAGAAACTTATTTCTGAATTAGAAGAAATTAAAAAAGAAATTGATTATCTCAACCTTGTTTTGGGTAGCGATAGTGAGTTGATGAAAGTTATAAAGACTGAGTTAACCGAAATGCTTGATCAGTATGGCGATAAGAGAAGGTCTGAGATTTCTCTTGCCGACGACAAAGATTTTAACGTTGAAGATTTCTTGCAAGATGAACAAGTTGTCGTGACCATTACAAATTCTGGTTACGCAAAACGAAGTTCTGTAGAAGCCTATCGTTCTCAAGGTCGTGGTGGAAAAGGAATTAAAGGCGCTGATACTGGCAAGGATGATGATTTTGTAAAAGATATATTTGTTGCGAGCACCTTGAGTTATCTCTTGTGCTTTACAAATTTAGGTCGCTTGCATTGGTTAAAGGTCCATCAGGTTCCTGAGATGAGTCGTACAGCTCGAGGCCGTCCACTTGTGCAACTCTTGCAACTTGTGAATGGTGAGGAAGTTCTATCAATTCTCCCTATTAAAGAATTTGTTGAAAATAAATATGTAGTCATGGCTACAAAACACGGCGTGATTAAGAAAACTGATTTGATGGCCTTTTCAAACATAAGAGCTGCGGGAATTATTGCAATCGCCTTTGATGATGGCGATTCACTGGTAAAAGCTGCTCTCTCTGATGGAAAGCAAGACATTTTTGTTGCGACAAAACTTGGGCAAAGCATTCGTTTTAGCGAAGAGGACGTTCGCGACATGGGTCGAAACGCTCGTGGAGTAAGAGGAATCAAGCTAGATGATCATGATGCTGTTGTGGGCATGGAAATATTCCCAACAGAAGAGAACGATAAGGGTGAGCTTTCTATCCTGAGCGTGAGCACCTTAGGCTACGGAAAAAGAACTCCTCTTAATGAATACCGAACTCAAGGTCGTGGTGGATCGGGAATTATCAACATTAAAGTAACTGATAAGATTGGCGAACTCGTAGCTGTGAAGTTAGTTCGTGATGGCGATGATGCGATTGTTATTAGTAACGTGGGCCAGCTCATTAGAACTCCTGTCAGTGAAATTCGAGAAATTGGACGAAACACCCAAGGTGTTAGAGTTATAAACATGGATGACGGTGAAAGCGTAAAAGCTTTTGCCATTACTCGTGAGGTTGATGAAAGCCAAGTTGAAGCGAGTCCATCTGGTGAAAAATTAAATTAGAGATGTCTTTGAATAATGAATTCTTAGCTCGCGCTGAAAAAATTTTTGTGGGGGGAGTGAATTCTCCTGTTCGAAGTTTTCGGCGAGTAGAGGGAAAGCCCATCATTATAAAAAAAGCTAAAGGAGCTTTTATTGAAGATGTTGAGGGAAAAAAATATCTCGATCTTGTGATGTCTTATGGCCCGCATCTTTTTGGACATCATTATCAACCGATTATTGAGAGTTTATCGAAAACACTTGAAGAAGGTCTTTGTTACGGAATGACAAGTGAAAGAGAAATTTTGTGGGGAGAAAAGATGCTTTCTTTTTTACCACCAAATTGGAAAGTCAGGGCTTTAAGTTCTGGAACAGAAGCTTGCATGACAGCCATTCGCTTGGCTCGCGGATACACCGAAAGAGAAATTGTCGTGAAATGCTCTGGACATTATCATGGGCATGTCGACTCTCTGTTGTTTGATGCGGGAAGTGGTGTCGCCACGCTTAGTGAAACAAGTGTTCCTGATTCAGCAGGAATTCCTCAGTCTCTTGGAAAGCTTTTAAAAATAATTCCTTTCAATGATATCGTAGCGCTCGAAAAAGTTTTTCAAGATTATGGCCATCAAATAGCGGCCTTTATTTTTGAACCCATTATGGGAAACATGGGTGTTGTTCTGCCAGATGTGAATTTTTTAAAAAAAGCGCGAGAACTTACTCAAAAACATAAAACGCTTTTAATTTTGGATGAAGTCATGACAGGTTTTCGAGTTGCAAAAAATTCAGCTTGGGGACTTTTTGATGTGTGCCCAGACCTTGTGACGTTTGGAAAAATTGTAGGAGGAGGCTTGCCTCTTTCTGCGTTGGCAGGAAAAAAAGAAATTTTGGATGTTTTGGCTCCGCTTGGAAAAGTTTATCAAGCAGGAACTCTCTCAGGGAATCCAATGGGAGTGACTGCTGGTTACTCAATGCTGGATGCGATTGAAAAAAACAACCCCTACCCCCTGCTTGAAAACCTAGGAGTAAGGCTAGAAAAAACAATCCAAGATGCAGCTGCAAAAAAGGGAATCCCCGTAAGTGTAGTTCGATGTGGATCTATGATAAGTGTGCACTTTAGAAAAGATAAACCTCAAAATGCAGCTGATACTCGCAACATTGATTATGACGCCTTTAAAAAGTATTTTTGGTCAGCTGTGAAACACGGAGTCATGCTCCCCCCTTCTCCTTTTGAGGCGTACTTTCTAGCGACTGTTCATAAAGAGCATGAGGAACAGCTTTTATCTTCATTTGAAAAAATTATGAGTTCCTTATAATGGCGATGAACACTTTAGTTTCGATTCTAATTGGGCTAGTGATTGGACTTTTTCTTACATTTAGCAGCGCCTATATTCTTAAAAAGGCTTTTAAAGCAGTTAACGATAAGGAAACATCCCAAAGTCAATTTGCTGCCCTTGCTCAGGGAACGGCTCTTGCCTCGTTGTGGCTTGGAAAATTGATTGCCTCAGTCATTGCGATTCATTTTTCAATGAAGGCCGGATATTCCTCTTTATATATAGGAATTTTGATTCCTGTGGGGATTGTTATGGGCATCTTTCTTTTACGTTTTTTTGATCGAAAAAAAAGCTCATAACTTTGTGTTTACAGTCAGAGATAGGGGCGATATGTATTTTTATACATGTCCGCTGGTTTTAAAATATGGAATCCACTTCATATTGAGTATTTGGATGCAAACCCGCATTTAGGTGCGGCACTTGTGACAGCGGGTGTTTTTATCGGTGGCGGAATTGCCTACAGACTGACAACTGCGTCAGCAAAAAGTTCCAAAAAAGAATTAGAAAATATTCAAGATGAAGAACTTGTTCCTTCTGAAAAAGTTGGAATAAGAAACATCTTTGAATCTGTTGGAGAATTTGTTCAAGGTCTTGCGAAAGATATTATGGGACACCAATACCCCAAGTTTCTTCCCATGATCTTTTTTATTTTCACGTGGGTTTTAGTAAGCAACCTTATGGGGACGATTCCAACTGTGGGTGCTCCTACGATTGATATCAACACAACTCTTTCGATGGGACTCTTTGTTTTTATTTATTACAACTATAAGGGTTTTAGAGCGAGTGGCTTTAAATATCTTGAGCATTTCACAGGCCATTTGCATGGGGTTTTGCTTTTTTGTTTTGGCTGGTTGATGTTTCCTCTTGAACTTATTTCTCATTCATTGAGACCTTTGACTTTGGGAATTCGTTTAAGAACAAACATTTTTGCCGATCATGCCGTGTTTGATATCATTTCTGGATTAACTCAGGATCTTGGCCATTTTATGGAAGTAAAAATGGGAATGGTTGGGAAAGTTCTTAGTTTTATCACAGCATCCGTAGCTCCTATTCCACTTGTATTGCTCGGAATTATTTTTTGCTGTGTACAGGCCTTAGTCTTTACGCTCCTAACGAGCGTCTATATTAGCATTGCAACTTCGCATGAAGACCATTAAAAGGAGAGATCATGAAATTGAATAAAACTGTCGCTATTAGTACTTTTGCACTACCCTTCTTAGCTATGGCTGAAGAAACTGCTGCTGTTGCGCAAAAAAGCGCGGGAGCTAGCAACGCTTATTTAGCTGCTGGATTTGGAGTTGCGATTGCCGCTGCTGTTGTTGGTTATGCACAAAGCCGAGCTGCTTCTGCTGCTTTGGATGGTATTGCACGTAACCCTGCTTCAGCAAGTGCATCACTTGTTCCTCTTATTTTGAGCTTAGCGTTCATGGAAGCCTTGGTTCTTTTAACTTTCGTTATCGCTCAAAAATTAGCTGCTATCTAATTTGTTGAGTCTTGATGTTTTTGATCTACGGCAAAAACGCGTAGTCAAAGAAAAAGTTTATGGCGGAAAGCTTTTGCGTATGTTCTACGCGAGCTTTCCGCTTCGTTATTTTTTGGGCTTAACGTGGCTTCAAAAATTAATTAGTTACTGTGTTGGTTTTTATAAGCGAAGCTCATGGAGCCGAAATCAAATTTTTTCCTTTCTTCATCAATACGAAATGAGTCTTGATGAATTTGTTGTTCCTCAAGGGGGCTTTCAATCTTTTAACGATTTTTTTATTCGTCAAAAAAAAGAAATTCACTTTTCACAAGATAAAAATGTTTTTTGTTCTCCCTGTGATGCTCGTTTAATGGCAAGCCGATTTGAAGATTCTGTTCCTCGCCTAAAGGTTAAAAATAAAGAGATTTCTCTTCCTCATTTATTAGGACCACTTAAAAATAAAGCTCCTCAAAAAGGATGGGCACTGACTTTTCGCTTGTGTCCTTTGGATTATCATCGCTTTCATTTTTTTGATTCAGGGAATACAGGGGAGGTTTTAAAGTTGGGGACAAAACTGGATTCCGTGAACCCCTGGGCACTTGAATTTAAACCTCATATTTTTGAATGGAATGAAAGACAGATAACCGTTTTTCACTCAGATCATTTTGGGGACGTTTTTTACATAGAAGTTGGGGCCCTTTGTGTGGGCAGAATTCACCAGTGCTTTGAGCCGGGAAAGCCTGTTCAAAGAGGTCAAGAAAAGGGATATTTTGATTTTGGAGGCTCAACGGTTGTTTTAATCGTAGCTGATGGACAAAAAAGTCTTCAACTAGACCCTTTGATAGGTTCTCAGAACGCTTTAGGAGTTGAGGTTTTAGTGCGCCTCGGCGATAATCTTGGCCGGTGGGCGTAACTAGAAAAATCACTTTTTTCTATAAATTATTTAAAGTACTGGGCTTGTTCGTTTTTCTTTTTCATTCCTTTTTGATTGCAAGAGAAACACTCGTTCCCAAGGCAATTCCCATAAGGTTAAGTCCTGAGCAGATTAAAAATTTAAAAATTGCACCCCAAACGGAATGGTCCACGTG
>CAYOWH010000077.1:0-9973 GCA_964407615.1 uncultured Bacteriovoracaceae bacterium
CAACTGGCTATTATTGCCAAAGCAAGTCATTGATTGGGAAAGAGTTGTTTAAAAAAACCTTTCAAATTTATGTATTTTCAGTTTGATTTTTTACTTTGCTTTTCATAAGTTGGCGCCCAAGATGCATTCGACTCGCCTTGAAATCTTAAAACTTATTCATCAATCTCCCGCTCTTAAAGCACAGGAAAGTTCGCAAAAGGTTTCGGACTACTACGGTGAGCTGACTTTTGGCCCCGAGGAGCTCGAAAAAGCTGTCTCTTCCCATGTTTTAAGCGCCTACAAAGCAGCGCTTAACGGAAAAGGCCCCATGGACATGGCAAATGCACAAAAAATTGCTGATGCCGTAAAAGATTGGGCCATCGAAAAAGGCGCCACACACTTTACGCACTGGTTTCAGCCACTCACTGGCTTAACAGCAGAAAAGCATGATTCCTTTTTAAGTTTTGATTTTAAAACTTTAAAATACGTCGAAAAATTTAATGCTTCTCAGTTAATCATGTCAGAGCCAGATGCCTCTAGCTTCCCATCGGGTGGAACGAGAAGCACTTTTGAAGCTCGTGGTTACACGGCTTGGGACCTTTCTTCTCCGATGTTTATTGTTGAAAACGCGGGAGCAAAAATTTTGTGCATCCCCAGCGTTTTTGTAAGCTACACAGGTAACGCTCTTGATACCAAAATGTCTCTTCTTCGCTCGATGAATTTATTGAGTACCGTTGCAACTGAATTTTTAAATCTCATAGGTGATAAAAAAGTTGAATCCGTCACAACCACCATTGGAACTGAGCAAGAATACTTTCTCGTTGACCGGGCTTACTTTAAAGCTCGACCCGACCTCATCATGACAGGACGCACACTGCAAGGCGCGGGGATGCCTCGTGGCCAGCAACTTGAAGATCATTACTTTGGAAGTATTCCTCCTCGTGTTCAAGCGTTCATGGCTGATTTTGACAAGGAACTTTATAGATTAGGAATTCCTGCAAAAACTCGTCATAACGAAGTGGCTCCTGGCCAATTTGAAATTGCACCCATCTTTGAAGTTGCAAACATTGCGAGCGATCACAATATGTTACTCATGGAGGTCTTGCGAAGAAAAGCTCAAGATCACGGATTTGAATGTCTTCTTCACGAAAAACCTTTTGCGGGCATCAATGGATCTGGCAAACACAACAACTGGTCAATGGCGACAAACACTGGAGAAAATCTTCTCGAGCCCGGAAAAACACCTCATCAAAACGTTCGTTTTCTTGCGGTTCTTTCTGTAGTTCTCAAAGCAGTCTTCAGCAGACAAGTTGCTCTCAGAGCCTCTGTTGCAAGTCATGGAAACGATCATCGTCTCGGTGCAAACGAAGCCCCCCCTGCAATTATTTCTGTTTTCGTGGGAGATTTGTTAAGCCAAATTCTTTCTTCTCTCGAAAGAGGAGAGGATCTTTCGAAAACTTCTGCTGAGCAAGTGATGATTACCTTTGGATTAAATCAACTCCCCTCACTTCCCAAAGACAACACAGACAGAAACCGTACCTCTCCTTTTGCTTTTACAGGAAATAAGTTTGAATTTCGTGCTGTGGGATCTTCGCAAAACGTTTCGCTTCCTATCACGATTCTCAACGCTGCCGTTGCTGAAAGCTTTCAAGAATTCAATACCCGCCTCAAAGTAAAGAGCGCTCAAGCTGTATCTAACGACAGCGCAGTTCTTGAAATTGCTCGTGAATTCATTAACGAGTCTAAAACAATTCGCTTTGAAGGAAACGGATACAGCCAAGAGTGGAAAGACGAGGCTAAAAAGCGTGGCCTCTTTGAACTGCTCACAACCCCTGCTTCACTTAAGGCTTTTGGAAAAGAAGAACATCACTCCTTTTTAACAAAAACAGAAATCCTTAAACACGAAGAATTTCATACGATTTTGCATGTTCAATATGAACGATATTCAAAGAAAATTGCCATAGAAGCCAACAGCTTGTTGCAATTAAGCAATCAATTTATTTTACCTGCTGCTTTTGAAGCTCAAAAAGATTTTGCATCTTCGATCAAGGCCGTTGAATCTCTTGGCGAATCTCCCGCCTCTCTTTCTGCGCAAAGAACAAGCCTTAAAAACTTAACTGATTTGATTGATGAGAGTTTCGCAAAAATACAAAGCCTCAAAAAAGATCTTATAGAAGCTGAAAAAGCTGAAGAAGGATATTCTCAGGCGGCTATTTTTGCTGAAAAGGTAGTTCCAGGCATGAGCCATCTGCGCCAACTTCTTGATCAAATCGAAGATCGAGTTTCTGACAATCATTGGCCCTTACCTAAGTATCAGGAAATGTTGTTTACTCGATAAAGGATGTTAACATGGAGGAATGAAGTTACGTCTGTGGCTCATTCCTCTTACATTGATTTTATCTTTACAGCTTGTTAAGGCTCAGTCTTTTATAAATAACAGTGATTTTGAAAGCACCGATATCATAGACCCCGAATTTCTTGATGGTTTTGTCAGTGTTGGAGGCGGGTTTATTCAGCACTTAAAAGAAAACGAGCTTACCCAAAACGATAAAGGAGTTCGTCAATATGCGCACCTTGAATTCACTCGTTTGCGTAGGTGGATCGCTCTTGATGTTCGAGCGGGGTTTGGACATGGCTACAACGACTATGGTCTTATTTTTAAAGTTTACAAACACTGGAGATTTAACCCAAAAAACTCAACTGGCCTAAGCCTTGGTGCAGGGCTTGGAGCAATGTATAGCCCCCAAAAAAACTCACCTACAGACCCCAGAAATCCCTACATAGACTTAATTGTGTCTCCCTTTGCTCGTTACATGTGGGATTGGGGTAATGGAGTGGGAATTGAAGCTTCTTTAGAGTATCAGTTAATCCCTTTAAGAAAATATACAGATACCCCTTCTACATCAAACAGCGACCTAAGAACTCGTCTTGGCTTTGGTCTAAGCCTTCTTTTTGAAGCTGATTAAGCAGGGCTTGTTGCCGCAGCTTTTGGAACTTTTGTATATTTAATAACATCTACAGGGCATCCCTCGGCAGCAGCTTTGATGGCAGCCGCATCGTCGAGAGGTGCATTTTCGCGAACAATACACGTATCTTCTTTGACCCAGAAAACTAGAGGAGCTTCCGCCTCGCACGCATCACACACAATACAACCTGGCTCAATCCATACTTTTGTCACCGCAAAATCAACAGGTGCTCGAGGAGCCGGAGCACCCCCAGCAGCTTTTGTAGCTCCTGCTTTAGGCGCTTCAACTTCTTCCTCTTTTTTCTTCCAAGGAAAAACTCGCGTAAGAACACTCCACGAATCAGGGTTTTTATCTGTGATGATTTCAGTTTGTGCATCAAGCTCAATAGAATCAGCCAAAGAACGAATAAGTTTTGTTTTGGGAATTTTAAAACGACGAGTTTCACTATTTAAGGTTTCAACCTCTACGCTCACAGTTGATTGCTTAAGAGCTCGAGGATGAGAATTTAAACCAGAATCTGTCAGCATTCTAATTTCGTCATCATTTAATTTAAGAGCAAGTACAAAGCTCTTACTCTTTGCTGATGAATCTTCAAACGTAAATGAATGAGAAAGAGCTCGGCCACCGGGAACCAATTCAATAAAATCTAATTTTACACGCGTGACTTTTATCTCGTAGCTTTCATTATCCCAAGAAACCAGAAGAGAAAGCGGGTTTTCGGGAGTTTTAAGAAACTTCACTTTTAAACCACCCCAAACATTATTTAAAATAACGATCACAGCGTAAAGCGTGAGGGGACCACCTAAAAGCAAAAAAACAACAAGCGCTGAAAGCAAAAGATTTCCCATATAAATGGTATAACTTGATACTTGATAAGACTCCAGTGGCCTTTAACGCTCTAAGTGGAGAATTTAGACATTAAGCTGCAAGCTTTTGAGGGAGGGCTTTGTCATAAGCCTTCAATAAGTCCTCTAGCTCTAAATGTGTATATTTTTGCGTTGTCGAAAGATTTTTGTGGCCTAGTAATTTTTGAATGTGGGGAAGTTTCCCACCCCTTCGAAGCAGGTGACTAGCAAGAGCATGTCGCAGCTTATGAGGATGAAAATTTCCATATTTCTCATAAAGTCCCGTAGAGTTGCCCCACTTTGCAACCCACTTTCGAGCAAGTGCATAAGTCACCTCCTCATCATGCCAAGTTATATTTTCAAATTGATCCTCTGTTGGGGAATGAAGCGGCAGCAACGAAAAAAGATGTAAAAATTCATCAAGCACAGGAACTTCTCTCCAACGAGACCCCTTACCCAAAACTCGAATTGTTTTTTTAGAAAAGTTTATGTTTTTAATTGTAAGAGTAAGAGCCTCAGAAATTCTTAGCGCACTTCCATAAAGAAGATAAAAAAGCATTTGCTCTTTTAAAGAAACTTCATCAATAACCTTCAATAAAATAGCAATGTCTTCTTCTGAAAAAACTCGAATTAATTTTTTTGAAATTCTTGGTGTTTTAAGATTCCACATCTTTGTATTTATTTTTGAAAAAGATCGATTTTGTTCTACACTCCACCTACTAAAAGCTCTAAGTGCTGCCACTTCCAAACTTTGAGTCGCAGGGGATATTTCTCTTGCTCGAGATCTTAAATAAGATCTTGCAAGCTCCTCTGATTCAACTTTATCCGCCAAAAAAATGTCAAATTGCTTGAGTATTTGATGATAGATCTGACAGGTGCGCTGGCTTCTACCTTTCGATAAATCTAAATCCCGAAGAAAGTCCAAAAAACTCTGGCGCATAAATTTATATCGGCATTTATGTTCTAAAATAAAATCATGAAGAAAAATTTTCTTTCTTTAGTTTTAATTTCCTGTTCAGCTCTTATGATAGCTCAAGGGTTTTGCGGAAGTTTCCCTGGCCAACTCAGTGGCGATGATCTCAAAAAAATCAATTCAAGACTAGCTGGCAACATCGCTCACCGCGCATGGACAATGGCAAATACCAAACCTGAAAAAGATCCCGACCTTACGATAGGCCTTGAAAGTAGCTTAGGTCTCAACGTTAACGTGAATTCGTTTGGGGATCAGCAAGGCAGGATTCCCTCAACATTAGCTCTTCCCAAAATTTATTTATCCCTGGGTTTTCCACAAGACTTTCATTTATCCACGTCTTTTTTGCCGGGCCTTGCGGGAATTTCAACATATGGTTTTGGGTTAAACTTTTTTTTCTTAAGACACAACTCGCTTTCTAGCTCTCTATTACTTCATTACAGTCATACAAAAATCTTTGGAGACTACACTGCTAATACACAAGGCGCTCAACTCACCATGGACTATGCTTTTAATAATTTTTCAATTTATCTCGCAGGTGGCTTAACAAGTATTGAATCAAAAATAAAAAACTCTCTTCTAAAATCAGGAAGTGACGATAAATATTATGGCGCATTTCATTCCCATTTTATTTTAGGAACAAAAATCGAAGGCGACTTTCCCTTTCTTATTCAGGTTGAAAGCATAAGACTTCAACCAACTTTATCTCTTATGATTACAAAAGAATTTTAAAATTCGTAGATAACCGCTTCGCCGGTCGCAAGCTCTCGCTTAAGAATTTGATCTGGAGTGAGTTTTTCTATATCCATGACGATACTTCTGAGGCTATTTCCATGTGCCACAACAAGAACATCCTTGCCCGCTTTTACTTCAGGTAAAATTTTCGATTGAAAGTAAGGCAAAGTTCTTGCCGCTGTATCCTTAAGACTTTCTCCCCCAGGTGGACGCACATCAAAACTGCGCCTCCAAATTTTAACTTGTTCCTCTCCAAATTCTTCGGCAGTTTGCGCTTTATTTTTTCCACTTAACTCGCCATAATCACGTTCGTTAAGAGCTTTATCTTTGTAAATTGGCACAGAGCTTACCCTTATTTCATCTAAAATAATTTGAAGGGTTTTCTGAGCTCTTTGCAAAGCAGAAGTAAAAGCGATTTGAGGAATGAAATTTTTTTCTTTTAAGATAATGGCACTTTTACGAGCTTCTTCTTCTCCCTGTTTAGTTAAAGGAGCATCAACCCAACCCGTAAAAAGATTTTTTAAATTATATTCAGATTGCCCGTGTCGAATAAGAACTAACCTAGCCATCACCCTTAATTACCATCGTCTCAGTGAGAATGTCACCTAAACGCTGGCCTCTTTTAGACATAAGCATGCAAACAATACCTGGAAAAACAAGAGGAACATCAGAGTAACAACGAAAAACTTCTCTTATCAAACATTGCCTGTAGCTTAGAGCCTCGGAGTTTAAAGAAACAACTTTTAAACCAAGAATTTTTTTTCCTAATGTCGCCTTGAACTTATATTCCATCAAAATAAAATAAAGATGCCAAATAATTAAGGACACAAGAAGTAAAACTAATAAAAAAATCAACAGAATGAGCATTTGTGAGGGTAGCAAAAGTGGAAGAGTGGCAACCATACCCGCAACTGAAGAAAAAGAAGAGAGTGGTATTCCCAGAATCATTGTCAGCACAAATGCGCCAGGTATGAGTAAAAAATTCAAAAGAAAAGAAACTAATAGCCAATCAAATACAAAGGCACCTACTCGTCTCCAAGCAGATGCTGATTTTAGCAGAGTTTTATCTTCCATTATTTAAATATACTCTTTAAAAGGTCAGCTGGTTTCTGTCCTTTTAATAAATTTTCTATGCCCTTCGTCACTTCTTTTTCTATAGTTTTTTTCACAACTCGTGATCCCATTTTAGAGAGGGTATACCCTACATCCGCACGTGCCTGATCCATCTGTCCGGACAGAGCCACGGGTATTTCAATTTTTCCGCTTTTACCCACAGCTTCAGGCCATTTGATAACTTGAGGAGACAAAAAAACGTTCCCCCTCAAATCGATTTGCTTATCAAAGCTTAATCCACCCTCTGCCTTAAACTCCATTTCTCCTAAATTAAATTCATCAGCCTCGTAGGCAATTTCTAAGTTTTTAAAATTTACCTTTCTTCCAACAACTTGGCTGTCGAGTTTGAGAACTTTAAATTTTCCTTTAAGCTGATTTTCAGTCACCTTCCCCTTGAGATCGGGCTTTTGAGGAAGTTGCTTCATAAGCGAAGAAATAACCTTTGATAATTGAAGACTTGTAAATCCTTTAACAATTTCACCCCTTACCGAGCCTTTGAGATTCTTTGAAAGCTGTTCCTTTCGCAGTCCAGCTCCTGAAATTTGCACATCTGCCACAAAAGTACCCCCAAGCTGTCCTTTCCAGGCAGGAGCTTGAGCTTTGATGACCTGAGACAAATCTATATTTTGTATCTTCAATCCATAATTAAATGTAGGAGCATAAGAAATGAACTGAGTTGAACCCGAAAGATTTAACTTTCCCCCGTAACCCTCAAGAGAAGCCTGAGTTATTTTAAAATTTCCAGAAGAAAGATTCCCTAAAAAACGTAGCTTTGAAATATCACTCAAAGGTGTTTTTAAAGAAGAGATATTTATAGAAAGATCAAGTTTTGTTTTTTGTAATAGAGGATTTTTTGAAAAACTCTCAAGCGTCGGAGCCAAACCTACAAGGCTATCATCAAGAGATTCAGACGTAGCACCCTTAGTCACTTCTTTGGAGGAAACTTTTGATGTTTTTTTCACAAATGAAGATAAATCAAGGAACTGAGAACTTAGATCAACTTTTAACTGAGGGCTTTGAAAACCAACAATCTTTATATTTGCCTTTAGCTGACTTTTATCAAATGTAAAATCCAAAGGATTTATCTCTAAAGAAGAATTTTCAAAAACTGAAGCTCCCTTAAACAAGGCCTCAAAGCCTAGCTTTAACGGAATGTTTTCAGGCTTTTCAAAAGATGAAAACTTTAATTTCAAGCGAGAAAAATCACCTTTAAGTTTAAATTTTGAATCCCAAGTCTCACCCTGAGGAATCGCTTGAAATTCTCCTCGAAATTCAAAAGGTCCACTCAACTCTGTAGCTTCTTTGGAATAACGAAGATCAGAGGAGATAAGTATTTCAACCGGAGACTTGAGCCCTATGTTTTTTAGAGAGAGCTCTTTTAAAAATAAATCCAGCTTTTCCTCAGAGCTTTTGTAAATTATTTTTGCTTCTGTAATCTCTAAATTCAGCTTAGAGGCTTGAAGTTTTTTTAAAAGAAAAGATGAACTATCTTGAGAAATATTAATTGATTGATGGCTCTTATCGTCGATTGTTTCTTTTGGCTTATTCTTTAAGAGGGCTTCAAAATTATAGACTTGATTTTTTTTCAAAATAAAAATCTCAGGCCGATGTATTTTGATAGTTGCCTGAGGTGCTCCGATTAAAGACATCAAAGGAATTTCAATACGAAAAGAGTTTCCTTTTAGAAGAGGCTCTTGAAAATTTTTATCTTTAGGAACAACTGAAACGTCATCAGCCTTTAAAGATAAATTAGGGAAAAACCTGAGTCCAAGTTTCCCTAAATTAACTTGTGCCTGAAGGGCCTCCCCAGCTTTTTTTTCAATCTCTGGCCTTAAGTCGTCAACCTTAAAGAAAAAAGGGAGCGCCACCAAAACAAGAATGATCAACCCAAAAGAAATTCCCAAAACTTTAAGAGCTTTTCTCATGGGTCAAAAATAGCATTGTATCAGCCCGGAGGCCAAGAGAGAGGTCGACCACCTAGAACATGGAGATGCAAATGAAACACTGTTTGACCCGCCATTTCTCCGTTGTTCACAACAACTCGAAAACCTTCACGATCAAGACCCAGTTTTTTTGCAATATCGGTACACGATAGAAGCAGATGCCCCAAAAGTTCCTTATCCTGCTGTGTCGCATCAGATAATTTAGGAATCACCTTGCGTGGAATAACTAAGAAATGAGACGGAGCCTGAGGGCGAATGTCTTTAATCGCAAAACAATGTTCATCCTCAAAAAGGATTTCTGCTGGAATTTCTTTTGCTGCAATTTTTTCAAATAAAGTTTTCATAAATTTCTCACTTAATAGATTTTTCTTAAACTACGATGCTTACTAATTTATTGGGAACTACAATAACTTTTTTAGGATCAGCTCCAGCCAGGCGCTCTTTGATTGTTTCCAACGAAAGAACCAAGTTCTTCAGAGCATCTTCATTCATATCTCGAGGAACAGTCACGCGATCTCTTAACTTTCCATTGACCTGAACAACAACCAAAACCTCATTTAACTGTACCCACTTGAGATCAAACACTGGCCAAGGAGCACGCGCAATTGACTCACGATTCCCCAGCAACTGCCAAATTTCCTCTGTCAAATGAGGAGCAAGAGGAGCCATCAACAGAGTTAATGTTTTTAAAAATTCTCGTGGAATTTTATTGGGTGAAATCTCTTGAAGTTCATTCAAACAAATCATGAATGTAGAAATAGCTGTATTAAACGACATGCGCTCAATATCTTCACTCACAACTTTAATTGTTTTGTGATGAAGATGTCGCAACTTATCTGGCCACTTTTCCTCTGGCTCATCGACAACCTGCGAACTCAACTTGCCGCTTTCTAAATCAACAGCCAATTTCCAAAAACGATTTAAAAATCTAAAAACCCCTTCGATACTTGATGTTTGCCAAGGCTTACTTTTTTCAATCGGTCCCAAAAACATTTCAAAAAGCCTAAATGTATCTGATCCATAATCAGCAATCACTTTGTCAGGATTCACAACGTTCCCCCGACTTTTACTCATCTTTTCGCCATCTTCACCTTGAATAAGTCCTTGATGAATCAATTTTTGAAAAGGCTCTTTTGTCGAAACAAGACCCATATCAAAAAAGACTTTGTGCCAAAAACGAGAATACAATAGATGCCCAACCGCATGTTCTTGCCCACCCATGTAAAGATCTACAGGACCCCAGTATTTTTCAACGGCACTTCCCCAAGCATGCTCATCATTTTGTGGATCCATGTAGCGAAGCCAATACCAACTTGATCCCGCACTTCCAGGCATTGTATTTGTTTCTCGAAATCCCTTGAGCCCTTTTCGATCGTACGCAAGCCAATCCTTAACCGCAGACAATGGTGAATCACCTGTCCC
>CAYOWH010000078.1:0-6369 GCA_964407615.1 uncultured Bacteriovoracaceae bacterium
GCTATCTAGATTTTCGTAATTTTCCTAGAGCGATTAAGATTGCGTTAAGCCTTTACTGGATGATATTTATTCCGACAAAGAAGAGTGCTTATGAGTCTGTTTAAAGGTGTGAAAAACGACTTTATTTTTATCGGTTTCATAAGTTTTGCTCATTTCTTTTTTGTTCGTCCTTTGATTGCCTCGGGCCTTGATTGCACAGGATTTCTTGGGGATCATCCCTCTTTTGTTGAAGTAGCTGCAAAGGCCTTAAGTGGCCAAAACGTAAAGTTATCATCTCCAGAGATGGTGGATAAATATGTTACTCATTTAGTGGATGAGGCTTCTCTTTTAAAGATAGATCCAAAAATAAAATCAGATCTTGAAGATTCCTTTTTAAAATATCTTGATCAATTAGAAAAAACCAAAGCTGTTATTCCTCAAAGTGATTTGTTTTTGCTCGAGGAGCGCTTTGAAGCTTACGATGCAGATCATAATCCGCATCTGATTGCGCATAATGATACGTTTGGAAAGAAATCTGAAATGAAAGTTTTGGAGGTGAAGCGTATAGATTCCAGGCTTCAATATTTTACAGATGTTCTCGAAAACCATCAGGCTATTTTAAAAGCCATTAAAGAAAACGATTTAAAGCTCAAAAAAGTAGAAAATATCTATAAAACTGCAAAAGAAAAAATTGCTCGTGAAATTGAGAAAATAAAGAATGACCCACGTACAAAAACTTATGAGAAAGAATTTTTATCAAAGCTCGATTTCATTGAGAATTACGCCAAGGCAAATTTAAAAAAAATCGACGATCAAATAGAGGTCTCCAAAATTTGCTCTGATCTACGTAAACGATCTTTTATAGACAAAGATATTTTAAATGAAAGTGTTGCAGACACTCGCAAACACCATCGACTGAGTTCTTTTTCAGATAGGGGAGATCCTTGGTCAGACCCTGTAGCCCTGCTTCCTGATGAAATAGCAGAGCTCAAGGGTTTCTTGGCAAGAAAAGTTGTTTTGCAAGATCCTCAGGGAATGTTTGATTATCTCAATAACAGAAATGCTTACTATTTTCGTTTGATCAAAGTGCTTGATGCCTTGTTTAAGGCTCCTTCCCTTTCAGATTCTTTTGAAGAAAGTCCTCTTCCTTTTACGGGGTTATTTGCTTCGGATTTTGCTCATCTTCGAGAAAGCTTGCTCATTGCGCGTGAATCAATTCATCAAACAATTCCTAGTGTTTTAGACAAGAACTTTTCTCAGCAAGGAGCAAAGCTTCCCAAAGAGATTCTCTCTCAATCACAAACTGCTATGAATGATATAGCTTCTCATTACCTTTCTATGGATTTTTCAAAGCTTAGAGCACGCATGAGAACACGCGATGGCGGAGAGGATGTTCTTATAGCAAAGCACCCTTCTTATGCCTCAATTGGTCTTTTTAATCCTGAGGTAGAAGCTCACATTTCCAATCATTTTTTCAAAACAACCTTTGATAAAGAAATGTTTGACGAATTGATTCAAGAAAATTACTTTCCAAAAAACTTTTTTCAGCAAATTGCGGATCAAAGAGTTGCGAGTATTTTTAACGAAGCAAGTGACAAAACTGGGCACAGTTTTTTTCCTCCTTGGATAGAAATGGATGTGGTTTTTGATGCTCTCAATGCCCATGAGCCCTTTCAAAAGTGGAGACGGTCAACGGATACCTCAACAAGTGGACTTTCTCATAAAGAATTCAATATTGTTCTGGAGGGATATACTTATACAATTCGAGTGGCGGCCTGCCGCGTTCAATCTTGCTCCGGGGGTTATCGTCTTGGTGAGTTGGCAACTATTTTTCCAGTGAAAGGTAAGGAAGTTTACATGTATAAGAAAGATGCCCAAGGAAAGGCAGTCCTTACCCTTTTTTAAAGTGATTGAAGAGCAGCGCAGTTTAAAAAATGAAAAAGCATTTGAAGAATCCGTTTAAAAGTTATTTGTTAGCTACGTTTTTATTTTTTTCAAAGTCTTTATTTTCCTCAGAGTTGGATTCTCTTTCGAGTTTGCATCCCCTTAGAAACTTGCAAGTTTCCCATAAGAATTGTCGAAATTTTTTATTTCCCTCTCGCGAAGAGATGACTTTTTTTCGTTATGCCGCTCTTTACGTTGAAAAAATTTTAGAAGCTCGCGAGGTTTTAAATCGCTTTCAGCCTTATCAAAGTCTCGAAGAAGCCTTTGATAAAATTTCCATCAATCACGATCGATTTTTTGATATTCAACCCCTTCGCGGAAACGGTATCGGACATCTCCATTTATTTACTGCCAAAAGGGGAAACCCAACGGAAAAGCTTTTCATTAAAATTCCCAATGTTTCTCTGGTTGAGAGTTCTTTTTTTCTTTTGGGTACGCGAACCCCCGTGGATGTTTTAAATGAAATCAATTGGGCAAGCTTTTTGTCGTCGGTAAAATTAGGGCCTCAGTTCTTTGGAATTTATCAAACTCCTGAAGGTCGAGTGGCTTTGGTTTATGAATACTTTGAAGGTGATCATGTTTGTCGTTTTGGAAATTATAAA
The DNA here is from genome assembly GCA_964407615.1 of uncultured Bacteriovoracaceae bacterium. Classification (GTDB taxonomy): domain Bacteria; phylum Bdellovibrionota; class UBA2428; order UBA2428; family UBA2428; genus CANIGN01. The sequence goes on from CAYOWH010000078.1 coordinate 2,526, forward strand.
TTTAAATCACCTCAAGCAAAAGAAAATGCTCTCTACACATTGAGGGAGATGAGGGAGATCTTCTCTTTTCTTTCTATTGAGGTTCATGATCTTCAATTTCGAGTCGACGATTCTGGCACCGTTAAGATTGTTGATGCTGAATTCTTTGACCTCGTAAGTCCCCATGCTCCCTCGAAGTTTTATTCTCGTGAGACGTTAGAGATTGTTTTTAGAGACTCAAAACGACTCGGGTACCAACCCAACTCTGATTCCTATTCTAGGAGCCAGAGTTCGATTGATACCCGTAAAGTTTTTGATTTTTATATCAATGCCCTTGAAAAATCGAATTAACGATTTTCTAGGCTTTAAGCTTTTAAAACTATCGACCTACCACTTGAAGTGAGAGAAGGCTTTGTTTGCTTCTGCCATCTTGTGTACGTCTTCACGCTTCTTGATGGCTCCACCTTTGTTTTCAGAGGCATCAATCAATTCAGCAGCGAGTTTTTCAACCATGTTCTTACCGCTTCTTTCGAGAGCGTAAGTGATGATCCAACGAGACGCTAATGTTTGCTTGCGCTCTGGGCGAACTTCTGTGGGAACTTGGTATGTTGCTCCACCCACACGACGAGAACGAACTTCGACGTTTGGTTTCACGTTGTTGAGAGCTTTTTTGAAAGTCTTAACAGGATCGTCGTTGAACTTCTTTTCGAGGATATCAAAAGCTCCGTAACAAATACGTTCCGCAGTTGATTTCTTTCCATCTTCCATCAAGTCGTTGATGAATTTTGCCACAACTTTATCGTGGAATTTAGGATCAGGTACAATTACGCGTTTAGCGGCGTGACGTCTACGTGCCATTTTTTATTTTCCTTTTTTAGCGCCGTACTTAGAGCGGCCTTGTTTACGGTTTGCAACACCTTGAGTGTCGAGAGTTCCGCGGACAGTGTGGTAACGCACACCTGGAAGGTCTTTTACACGGCCTCCACGAATCAGAACAACAGAGTGTTCTTGAAGGTTGTGACCTACACCTGGAATGTAGCTAGAAACTTCATATCCATTTGTGAGTTTAACACGACAAACTTTTCTTAAAGCTGAGTTAGGTTTTTTCGGAGTAGCGGTATAAACGCGTGTGCAAACTCCACGTCTTTGAGGACATTCTGTCAAAGCAGGAGACTTTGATTTAACGTTTTGTTTGTTGCGTCCAAAGCGCACAAGTTGGTTAATTGTAGGCATAGTTCAATTTACTTCTTTCCTAATGTTTTAAAGTTAATAGTACAGTGAAGACAGTCTCTCAAGGTTAACTGTCTCCTTTTCTCATGTCTGCGAAATCTTCGGTTTCCTCAATAGGAGGTGCTTGGTAAGCCCTTCCAACTGGCAGAGCTTCCTCTTCAACGTCCATTTCAGGGCGAATCATCTGGTATTGGTTAATACCTGTTCCCGCAGGAATGAGGCGTCCCATACTGACGTTTTCTTTGAGTCCGCGGAGATGGTCTACGCGGCCACCAATAGAAGCTTCTGTGAGGACTTTTGTGGTTTCTTGGAAAGACGCCGCTGATACCCAGCTTTCAGTAGAAAGGCTGGCGCGAGTGATACCCAAGAGTAAAGGCTCGATTTTAGCGGGTTTTCCGCCCATATCGATCACTTTTTGGTTGGTTTCGCGAAGGACAAGTTTGTCTACGCTTTCGCCCACGAGGAGGTTTGTGTCTCCAGATTCGTTGATTTTCACACGACGGAGCATTTGACGAACGATGGTCTCAATGTGCTTGTCGTTGATTTTCACGCCCTGAAGTCTGTAAACTTCTTGTACTTCGTCCACGAGGTATTTAGAGAGAGCTTTTTCGCCCAATACAGCCAAGATATCGTGTGGGTTTGCAGCGCCGTCTACGATGCGATCACCTTTTTGGAGGAGGTCGCCTTCTTGAACGATGACGTGCTTGCCTTTTGGAATGAGGTATTCACGTTGTTCTTCACCAGAACCATCAACTGGGTTGAGAAGAACTTTGCGCTTACCTTTAGAATCTTTACCGAAAGCGACGGTTCCTTCGATTTCCGCAATGATTGCGCAATCTTTAGGACGACGTCCTTCGAACAACTCCGCAACGCGTGGGAGACCACCCGTGATGTCTTTTGTTTTTCCAGACTCACGAGGAATCTTGGCAAGAACATCTCCGGCTTGAACAGTGTCGCCATCGCTAACGTTTACAAGTGACCCAATAGGCACTGTAAAGCTAGAAGCTGCAACTCCGTTCACAAGGATCTCAATACGAGGACGCAATGTTGAACTCTTCGGATCGATAATTGTACGACGAGTTAAACCTGTGACTTCGTCTTGTTTTTCGGCGATTGTCACGCCTTCTTTCATGTCGACGAAGTGAACTTGTCCGAGTTTGTCGGTCAAAATTGGAATTGAGTAAGGATCCCACTCCACGAGGATTTGACCTTTTTTGAAAGTCGCTCCATCTGTGAGTTTGGTTTTAGATCCGTAGATCAATTTTTGTCTGTCACGTTCACGGCCCGCATCATCTAACAAGATAACTTCGCTGTTGCGGTTCATGATTGTGAGAGAGCCTTCTTTGTTCTTCACGAATGTTGCTTTGCTGAACTTCAATGTTCCATCAAAGCGAGCTTCGATAGAGCTTTGTTCTGCACGACGAGTTGCCGCACCACCGATGTGGAACGTTCTCATTGTGAGCTGAGTACCAGGTTCACCGATTGACTGAGCAGCGATAACGCCCACAGCTTCACCGATGTTCACAATGTGTCCACGGGCAAGGTCACGACCATAGCAGTGAGAGCAGATACCTCGTTTAGCTTTACATGTAAGAACAGAGCGAATCGCAACACGATCCACACCTGATTCTTCAATTTCAGCCATGATCTGCTCGTTGATCATTTGATTTTTCTTCACAATCACTTTGTTTGTAGAAGGATTGATGACGTCTTTGAGAACGACGCGACCAAGGACTGCTTCTCCGAGGCTCTCAGAAAGTTCGTTTGTGAGATTTGCCTCGTTGATTTCAATTCCATCTTCTACGCCGCAATCGTGTTCTGTGATGACGGCATCTTGTGCAACGTCTACGAGACGACGAGTGAGGTATCCAGAGTTCGCAGTTTTGAGGGCTGTATCCGCCAAACCTTTACGCGCTCCGTGTGTTGAGATGAAGTACTGTAATACAGTGAGACCTTCACGGAAGTTTGCCGTGATCGGTGTTTCGATAATTTCGCCTGAAGGTTTAGCCATCAAGCCGCGCATACCTGCAAGCTGTTTAATCTGAGCAGGGCTACCTCGGGCACCAGAGTCTGCCATAACGTAGATCGGGTTGAAGCTTTGAGTTTCAACAGATTTTCCGTCTGGAAGAGTGATGGTCGCCTTACTCAAGTTTTTCATCATGTCTGAAGCGATTGATTCAGAAACTTGAGTCCAAATATCGATAACTTTGTTGTAGCGTTCGCCGTCAGTGATGAGACCTTCGGTGTACTGATTTTCAATTGTTTGAACTTCATTGAACGCTTTGTCGATGAACGTGTGCTTGCTATCAGGAATCACCATATCGCGCATTGCAATTGAGATTCCCGCTTTTGTATTTCCACAAACCTTGAAATTTGGTCTGGCGTTCCAAAACACTTTTGCATACTTAGATCAGCGCCAATACAGTCTTTCAAATTTCCTGAACCTGGTGCGGACGACACTATTATAACCTTTTCAGAATTGGCAGTATAAAACTTGACTGCTGAGCGAAACCCAGTCACCCACTGGTCGTAACTACTTTTTACAAGCCATTGATCTGCTCCGCTTGCTATGATCATTTCCGGACTAGTTCTGGCGATATATTCTTGAACCCAAGCAGCATGATTAGAGCAATCC
>CAYOWH010000078.1:6379-9873 GCA_964407615.1 uncultured Bacteriovoracaceae bacterium
CCGATACTTCTCATAGAGTCTGCTAAGAGAACGGTACGCTTTGGACCAGTTTGTCGGTAAGCGTAGTCGAGTAACTCAGCGAGATCTTTTTTAGACATTGTCTTGTTGTAAATTTCAAAAGGAATTTCATCAGGAACAACTTCTGAGAAAAGAACACGGCCCACTGTTGTTTCAACGCGTTTGCCTTGAATACGGCAGTGAATTTTTGCTTGAACGTCAACTTCTCCAAGATCGTAAGCCATTTTCACTTCCGCGCGATCTTTGAAGATTCGACCACTTCCCGTTGCACCAGGGCGCTGACGAGTGATGTAGTAAATTCCCAAAACGATATCGTGCGAAGGCATGATGATCGGCTTACCGTCGGCAGGTTTCAAGATGTTGTTTGTAGACATCATCAAGACACGAGCTTCGAGCTGAGCTTCTACAGAGAGCGGCACGTGAACGGCCATTTGGTCTCCGTCAAAGTCCGCGTTGAACGCTGCACACACGAGAGGGTGTAGCTGAATTGCTTTACCTTCTACGAGAACAGGTTCGAATGCTTGGATACCCAAACGGTGAAGAGTAGGGGCACGGTTGAGGAGAACAGGGTGTTCACGCACAACCTCGGCCAAAATATCCCAAACTTCTTCTTTTTCTTTTTCCACCATTTTCTTTGCAGATTTGATGGTTGTAACAAAGCCCTTTTCTTCGAGCTTGTTATAGATGAACGGTTTGAAAAGCTCCAAAGCCATCTTCTTAGGAAGACCGCACTGATGGAGTTTCAATTCAGGACCGGCAACGATAACCGAACGACCAGAGTAGTCGACACGTTTACCAAGCAAGTTCTGACGGAAACGACCTGATTTACCTTTGAGAGTATCAGAGAGTGAACGCAAGGGACGCTTGTTCGGACCAGTGAAAACTTTTCCACGGCGACCGTTATCATAGAGAGCGTCAACCGCTTCTTGAAGCATGCGTTTTTCGTTTCGAATGATGATGTCTGGAGCGTTGAGTTCGATCAAGCGACGTAAACGGTTGTTACGGTTGATCACTCGACGATAGAGATCGTTGAGGTCTGACGTTGCAAAACGTCCCCCATCCAAGGGCACCAACGGACGAAGGTCCGGAGGCAACACAGGAATCACTTCCATCATCATTTGCTCAGGAGTTTGTCCTGATTCACGGAAGTCTTCGACGACTTTAAGACGCTTTGCTAACTTTTTGCGAAGAGCATCGCTTTCACATTCATCAAGATCTTTGCGAATTTCATCACCTAATTTGATGATGTCGACTTTACGAAGTAATTCACGAACAGCATCGCCGCCCATTCCACACTTGTAAGAGTCTTCGCCAAATTTTTCTTGAGCTTCTGAGTGTTGATCTTCAGTCAAGATTTGACCGAGTTTCAACTCTGTCGCACCTGGATCTGTGACTGTGTAAGATTCACAATAAAGAACTCTTTCAAGTTCTTTGAGACTTACGTCAAGCAAAAGACCGATACGAGAAGGAAGAGAGCGTAAGAACCAAACGTGTGCAACAGGAGTCACAAGGTGAATGTGTCCCATGCGCTCACGACGAACTTTACTTTGCGTTACTTCCACTCCGCACTTTTCGCAGATCACTCCGCGATATTTCATGCGTTTGTATTTTCCGCAAAGACACTCGTAATCTTTGATAGGTCCAAAGATCTTCGCACAGAAAAGACCGTCTTTTTCGGGCTTGAATGTACGATAGTTGATGGTTTCAGGTTTCTTCACCTCTCCGTGTGACCAGTTCAAAACCATTTCTGGATTCGCCAGAGTGATTTTAATCGAGCCGTAACGAATAGGATCTGTGGGTTTGTCAAAAAAGTTTAGTAAGTCTTTCATTTAGACCCTTTCCTACAATTCACAGTTTAAGTAGAGAGCCTTGAGTTCATGCATGAGTACGTTGAACGACTCTGGCATTCCAGGCTCCATGATGTTTTCGCCTTTGACAATCGCTTCGTACATACGTGTACGACCTGCGACGTCGTCGGATTTCACAGTGAGCATTTCTTGCAAGCCATAAGCGGCTCCGTATGCTTCGAGTGCCCACACTTCCATTTCTCCAAGCCGCTGACCACCGAACTGAGCTTTACCACCGAGCGGTTGCTGAGTGACCAAGCTGTAAGGTCCAATACTTCGAGCGTGAATCTTGTCATCAACCAAGTGGTGAAGCTTGAGAACGTACATGATTCCGACTGTGACTTCGTGATCGAATGGCTCACCCGTGCGACCGTCAAACAAGGTTGTTTGACCGCCTTGAGGGAGTCCAGCGAGATCGAGCATCTTGTGAATGTCGCTCTCACTTGCGCGGTCGAAGACGGCAGACGCCATCGGAACACCTTTACGGTAGCTCCAAGCGATGCGTTTGATTTCTTCGTCGCTTGCTTCGTTCACATATTTTTGAAGAGCTGCGCTTTCAAAAATTTTCTTTAAGAACTCACGAATTTGAGTGTAGTCGTATTTATCAAGAGCTTCTTGAATCTTACGGCCCAAGCCCCAAGCTGCCCAACCTAAATGCGTTTCCAAAATTTGTCCCACGTTCATACGTGAAGGAACGCCAAGAGGGTTGAGAACGATGTCGACGGGTGTTCCGTCGGCAAGGTACGGCATATCTTCGGCAGGGAGAATCTTCGAGATAACCCCTTTGTTTCCGTGACGTCCCGCCATTTTGTCACCGATAGAAAGTTTACGTTTGATCGCAATCGCAACTTTAACCATCTTGATGATTCCTGGAGGAAGTTCGTCACCTTTTTTCAATTTACCGATGCGCTCGTTGAAGACGATACGGATCAAGTCCATTTGTTCTTCAACAGAGTCCATCATTCGGTTCAATTCATCTGCTGCCTTTTCATCGACAGGAATGTGACGAATCAAATTGAAAGGAACGTTGTCGATGTCTTCAGCGCCGAGTTTCAATCCTTTTTTGAGGAGTTCTACTTCACCGTCTTCAGACAATAATTTTCCAGTTGTTTCTTTACCTGTAAGAAGTTTTTTAACTTTCTTGAGAGTCGCTTGGCGAATGATTGAAATTTCAATCGCTTGGTCTTTCAAGAGTTTCTCTTCTTCGTCACGAACGATTTGTTGATAACGCTCGTCTTTGTCGATTCCTTCACGGCTGAAGATATTCGCTTGAATAACTGTTCCGTAAACGCCTGGAGGAACTCTTAAGCTTGTGTCGCGAACGTCACCTGCTTTTTCTCCGAAGATCGCTCTGAGGAGCTTTTCTTCAGGAGATAATTGAGTTTCACCTTTAGGAGTAATTTTACCAACGAGGATGTCACCTGGGGTTACTTCCGCACCGATACGAATGATCCCTGTTGCGTCGAGGTTACGAAGAGCTTCTTCGCCGACGTTTGGAATGTCGCGTGTGATTTCTTCTTTTCCAAGCTTTGTGTCACGAGCGATACATTCAAATTCTTCAATGTGAATTGAAGTGAAGATATCGTCTTTCAACAAGCCTTCAGAAATAAGGATCGAGTCTTCGAAGTT
>CAYOWH010000079.1:0-9629 GCA_964407615.1 uncultured Bacteriovoracaceae bacterium
GTAAACCATTTGCATAAATTAAAATACAATCTCGAAGCTCGCACAAAGTTTATGCAAGATCTTAATGAAAGAAGAGCCAAATATGACCGATACGACGATGCAAACGCTGGAACGACCGCAAAATAAAAAACTTAGACCTGATTATTCTGGGCTTTTTGAATCAAAATCTTTTTGGATACTCGTTGTAGGCATTCTTTTTTCTCTTCCACTCATGATGAGCCTGATGCGACCCAAGGTTCAACAAAAACCCGTCCTCGGAACCCTCAAAGAATTTAATCTCAAAAACCATGACGGAAGATCTTTTACCAATCGCGATATTGATGGCTCCGTTGTTCTCGTAAATTTTATTTTTACCTCCTGTCCTAGTACTTGTCCGATGCTCACTAAAACAATGGCCGATGTGCAAGCTCGCTTAAAAGGCACAGGAAAAAGCGTTCAGCTTTTAAGTATCACGGTCGACCCCGAACACGACACTCCCGAAGTTTTAAAAGATTATGCAAAAAAACATTTTGCAGATCTCAGCACATGGAGTTTCATCACGGGATCAAAAGAAGATATTCGTAATCTTGTTGTGGGTTCTTTTGCATCTCCTTTAAGCATTGAAAGCTCTGATAAGCCCGATGATATGTCTGCCGGATTTCAAATTGCACACGGAGAGCATTTCGTGTTGCTCGATCAGCTGGGAAGAATTCGCTCCTACGAGCACATCAATTCACCCAAAGACATCAACCGAGTCATGAGAGACATTGCAATCTTGGTGAATACTCCGCCCAAAAGTTAAATTCTTCTACTTTAATTCTTCAACGTGAAAAGTATGAATATATTTTGTTCCGAGTGTTTCTATATGAATGACAGGCAGAGAAGACTCCTTGAAAGCATCTAAAAATTGAGACTTAATTTTTTCTGAAGAAAGCGTTTTTTTGCTGATCTCAAAAATATTTGATGTATAAATTGTGACACTCTTCGCAACGGTTTTATATTTCTTCCAAAAATCACTCTCCACTGATGTGACAGCATATTCAGCATTCAATATTAAGTTTTTCATTTTTTGAAAGTTTTCAGGACTAGATAAAAAAGTAACGTTTTCATCATAAAGTTTCTCAGTTTCTTGAGTGTTTAAAGAATAAATGAGCTTTGTATGTTCTGGAAAATATCTGCTCGCAAACAAATTTAAAATGACCTCGTAAGAGGAGCCTCTTGTATCAGGAAATAAGCCTACCTCTTTATTGTCCAAGGATTCTTGTAGTTTTTTAACAAAATCTAAAACAACACTTTTTTCCGGATCCGTTGATTGGTTTTTTATTTTTTGCAGTACCTCTTCTCTGAGCTTTTGACGCTGATCTTTAGTGTTTATTTGAAAGTCATCAAACCAGGCAAAATCCTCCCACTTGTCGAATTCCTCTATGAGCTTAAGAGTTGTTTTTTCATGATGCTTAGCAGATTCTTTTAAAAATAAATATTTATAAAACTCTGCTGGGCTTTCAGATATTTCAAACAAAGGTCGAAAAAAATACCTTTGAAGAATTAAGGGTTCATAATTGATATCATAAAAAATTATTTTCTTTGCCCCTGAACGAAGAGCGATATCCCAAGAAGCATTGTTACCAATTCCGAAGAAAAGGTCTCTCTGAGGCAAAACCTGAGGAAGCTTAAAGATATCAACTTCATTGCTCATCATGTGTCCACCTCGGATTGTTTTTAAAAGACGTGGTTTTTTTGAATCATAAACAAGAAAGGGTGACTTACGAAAATTCTCCACATGAGCCGACTCTTTTACGAAGGAAGTATTAAAAAATTGCAAACAAGAAGCGGGCTCACTTGCATTTAAAAACCAAAGATTTTGAGCCAAACCCAAAATCAAAAGAAATCTGTATATTTTTATCATATAGAAGACGAAACTAAGTTTTGACGCATTATACCAAAAAGAAGACTGTGAGTGTAGTTAAAAGGGGTTAAGAAAACGTAGTAAAGATCGACAGTTTTTTTGAGTACCGCTTATAAACGCCTTTAAACGCTCTCTTCTCTTGGCCTGGATCATAGGGACCAAAAAACCAAAGCGGCCCGTTTTAAGAGCCCAGGATAGAGCAACCTTGCCTTGAGGTTGAGAAAGATACCGATCAAAAAACATATTTCTAAACTCTACATTACTTTCAAAAATATTATTTTTAAGAATTAAAAAGTGAATAAAGTCATTTTTAAGTTCCATCAATTTAAGCAAAGCATTTGGAAATCGAGAAAAAACCTTCTTAAAAGTCTCAGCATTACTTGATCGACCATTCAAAACTTTTTCTAAATAAGTAAAAGGTTTTTGCTGCTGAGAAATACATTTTTCAAGAGCTAGAGATAAGGCTTGTGTTACATCAGGATATCTTTGCATTGCGATGTCTAAGTTCTTGGCAATCAAAAAAAGGGTCATTAAATCACCACTCTGCTCTGAAACTTCAATTAGCCTTAATAAGGCCGTGGGATATTCGTTAAACATTTGTCCAATATCTTTGATATTCAAAAGTGTCCAAATCTCCCGATGCTTTAGGCTTTTTGATTCACCAATCATGCGCATCAATTCAATTTCAAAAAAAGCCTTTGAAGTGGGGTGCGCCTCAAGAGCTAAAGCGGGAAATTGCGCCATACTATCAATTCGATCCTCAAGGCGGCGAGGATCTCTAGATATCTTTAAAATTTCAGTTTCGATAAGTTTTGGCTGTAAATTTCTTCGATAAAAATCCAGGTCTAAATCAATAAGTTTTTTAAAGTTTTGCATTCGAGTAGTTTTAAGATCCAAAACGCTTTCTCCTCTCTCGACAAAACCTCTAAAAATGTTCTCTAATTCTATTTTCCAATTTGGATCATTTTTAAAATAATTTTTATTGTTACTTACAAACTCCCATCCAAGAGAGGGTTCTCCCTCTTCCTCGAGTGCCCTCTTGCAATCGTTTTGAATGAAACGAATAGATTGATTTAAATGCTCCTGAGAAAACGCATCAGCCGCATTCATTCTTCCAATCAAAAAAAGAGCTTCGCTCTTTTGATAGGCCGAATCGAAACTTGTTCCGTAAACTTTTGCAGCCCCTGCCTGCATAAAATCTTTTGTAAATTCAGCAACAGATTTTTTTTCAGAATTTCGAATGTTATAAGCAAATATTCTGTAATCACTTAAAGGCTTAAGGCGAACTCCACTGTTGCGTGCAATTTTCCAAACAGGATCACTGTCACTTATGATTTCATGTTTGAGACACCTTAGAATTAAACTTTCCTCAAGCTCTGCTTTTGATTTCTTTTTTTGCTCAAAAGAAGGAATAAGCCTGACAACTTTTCTTCCATCTTTTTTCATTCCATCGTAAATCATTCCCCCCTGGTACATTCCCTCCTCATAATGGGCAACAATCTTTTCTGACAAAGGATCAAGCGGAGAAAAATCAACCGGCTTACCTACCACAACATTCTCTACATAAGCAGGCGCATCCTGAACAACCTGAGCAGCCCCCACATTCATACTGACAGAACTTCCGTCTGAAATGACCAATGGTCTCTGAGGAAAGCGCTTGTATTCTTCTTCGATAAATTCATCAAAAAAAGATTTTTTTCCAACAAATCCGTTTTTATCTTTCAGAATGATATCGCCTTTTAAAGCATGGCTCATGATATCAACCCCATGAAAGACTTCGCCTGTTTTTTCGTTCCTAAGAGGAGTCAACCCCACGTAGCCTTCCATTTTACCATCGCCACTTTCGACAAATAAAGTTCGCGCATTTTCAAGAGCGTGAATGGCCCATCGACGAGGAGTCAGCGAAGCACAGGTAGCCCCTCCTACACACTCACCCTTTTTTCGTCCCGCAAAAAAAGCATGAAAAGCACGAGGAGTAGGCTTAAAGAACAATTCCGCTCCCGCCTGATTTTTTAATCGTAATGTCGCACGAGCCGGCTCATCATGTAATTCATAAAAAAAATATCGATTGGATTGTTCAAAACGATCTCTAAATTCTTGCTTTATTTGTCTGACATTTTGACTTTGCCTGATCCAATCCTCAAGCTCTTGCCTATGAGCTGAATCTAATAAATTCCGAACTTGAGCCATTTCCACACCTTGCGCATGAAGTTCTTGGATTCTTTCATTAAGACCCGGACTCATTCGAGGGTCGGCAATCCTCTGAAAATCTTTCATGCTTTGAAGGCCTTTTTTGTAAGCATCTAAAAAATCAACGAGTACTTGAGACTCAAAAGCTAAATAAGACAACATTCGATTCGGAATTTTGAATTTTTTATCGATTCCAAGACTTTGAAAATTTTTAAAATTTTTAAACTTTTCCAATTCAACAAACATAATGTCTGCATCTCCTGAAAAAAGTTTATCACTCACCCTCTCGTCATTTAATAAATCATGAACAATATCGGCGCTAAGAGGCTTTAATCTCTGGCATATATTTTCTTCATTTGCTTTTAAGTCAGAGAGAACTTTTTTATTAGACCCTATTCTTCGCTTGTATTCAGCCTTTGCCGCTCGACTAAGCGACTCAAATTCTTCAGGACGTAAAAAACCTGATAACTGTTTAACTTGCTCTTGTTCCATCTCGAAGTTTTCAAACTCAGATACAAATTTCTTTATTTCATTTTCTCTTTGATCGTCACTTATTCCCAAAAAAACTCCGCTGCCCCTTGCCGCTTGAAATCGAAGTTGATCAATCACACTCAAACTCGCATCTCGTTTAAGCTCCAAACCCGTTCCGGAAAATTCGCCCCTAATTGTGTAAATTTCTTTTTTCCAATCAGGATTTGTTTTCCAGGCAGCTTTATCAAAGCCGGGAATTTTTTCTGAGACATCTTTAATTTGTTCAATAAACTTATCAAATAGAGGATCAAAAGCGCTTTCTTCTTTAAGATAGATTTTTAAGGAAGCTCGATATCTTTCAATCGCCTCTGAATCATTTAAAAAATCATTCAAAGTTTCGTAGCCAGCCACAATCGATTCAAGATCTTCAAGGGTTTGAGAAAAAGAAACCGGAAATCCTAGGAGACAAAAAAATAAGAAAATGAGGATTTTTTTAAACATTTGTTTCACGTCACTTTTGAAGAAGAATTAAAAATGTCAAAGGACTTGCTATTTATAAGCTAGAACAATGCTCCGATAAAGGTATTTATGAAGCTCAAATGGGAATTCATCGTTTCTAGTGTTTTCTGTTTGAATTTATTAGCTTTTTCCAGTGACAAAAAAAGACAACCCAAATGTAGAGAGCTCCTGAACTTTCATCCCTCTTTGCAACATAGAAGCTTAAATGAAACCTATGAAAAAATTATAGATTGGATTGTGGAAAATAAAAAAATTCCAGCGGGCTTCAAAGAATGGTCTCGCGTTGGCGTCAACTACGGAAAGTTTGCTGGGATAGGAGACTACACGAAAGGAGGAGAAAGTTATCGTTCGCGCTTGCACAACAACCCTAAAGAAGCCTTTTCAAAGCTTCTTGAAAAAATAATGAGCACAAACAAACTCGATGTTCTTTTAGAAAAAGATAAAGCAACAATTCTTCTTGATCTCAAAATACGTGCTGGCAACAAAAAAGCATACACCGAAAAAATGAATGCCTTAAGAGAAGAATCTTATGAAAAAATTATTCACTACATCCTTCTGAATAAAAAAATACCCGCAGGGAATAGAGAATGGACAAATCTAGGAGTGAACTATGGCAAGTTCGCTGGCATAGGAGATTACTTTCCTGGAGGCGAAAGTTACGGTTCACGCTTACACAATAATCCGCAAGAAGCTTTCACAAAGCTTTTAGAAAAGTTTGAAAACTCCGAGCTGCCAAGCTCTCTTACTGAGAAAGAAAAAAATGATATTCTTCTTGAACTAAAAATACGCTCAGGCCAACCCAATGCCTTTACCCAAAAAATTGATTTCCTAAGACAACAGGCCTTTGAAAAGATTCTCAAATCGACAATTGAACATAAAAAAATTCCCGCAGGTTTCCAGGAATGGAACACCTTAGGAGTGAATTACGGTAAATTTGTAGGTAGCAGCGACTATGCAGAAGGAGGAGAAAGCCATGCTTCCCGATTTCACGATAGCCCACCCGAAGCGTTTCAAGGACTCTACTACTTTGCAGAAGGTTCGCCTCTTTTAGAAAACCAGGCTGAATTAAAAAGCGAAATCCTACAAATAATCGCTAAACGATACCAAGATGCGCTCAAAAGGGATAAAAGACGGCGCGAGAAGACCCAAGCCCCTGAATAACCTTATACAAAGCACCTGCGTCATGATATTACCTAGGCTGTGAGTTTGAATTCCCTCCTCAAAGCCGTTCTTCCCGATTTACCCGCTATCAGCATCGAAAGAGAAATCGAAACCCTCCAAATGCTGCCCGCAGAAACGCTCTTTCTTGCGCTCAAAGAAGCCGATTCCGAAACTGCTTTGTGGGTGATGGAAAACGCTCGTGCAAGCCAAGTTCAAGGCGTTCTCGACCTCGATTGCTGGCAAGGCGACGCTTTTCTTCCTGAGAGATTTTTCCGTTACTTTGAATTCATCACCTACACAACTCCCGAGAGACTCTTAGAATACATGAAGGATCTTGATCCTGAAGTGATTGTTCTTTCTTTGATGGAAATGATTGAAGTTCAAGACTTTGATCCACAAAATCCACCCGAAGTTTCTGAGTCTCAGCTCTTGATTTCACCAGGAAACCAATACGCATTAATCTTTAAAAAAGAAAATCCCGACCTAAAAGAAAGACTCTTTCAATGGCTCAATAAACTTTCAGCTGTTGATTTTGATCTCATGAGAAGACACCTTGAAAGCCTTAAGTGGGAACAAAAAAGTGACCTTGAAGAATTTGCTTATCAAATTAAAAAAGGGCGCATTGAAGAATTAGGCTTTGTAGAGCGCGAAGAAGCCCTTAAGTTTTTTTCTCAAATGCGCGCCCCTGAATTAAAAAATAAAATGCTAAGTGAGCCTCTAAAAAAACATGTTAAAGAAGAAACCCCTCTCGTTGAAATTTTGGGAAGCGAAGAATTTTTGCCACAGCCTATTTCGAAAGCAGTCAGAGAAGAAGGCTTCTTTAGAAAAGCTCTCGAAAAAGTAGAAAACACTCAACTCAAAGATATTTTACGAATGGAATTTGTTCGAACTGTGAACGGGGTGTTCTCTGCCGAAGATATTCTTTCTCAAGACCTTAGTTTTTTACGCGATTCCGCAAGTCGCACACGCTCTTACCTGGATATGGGCCTCCTATATCTCTCAGGCGGAAATATAGAACAAGCCGCTGAGCATTTGTGTACGCAACCTGTTTTTGAAATAGCTCGCTTGGGTTGGTGTCTCTTACAGGATCTCACGCGCGCAAGTAAAGAAATTCGGGGAGAGTACAACACCGCTATGTTTGAAAATGTTGATCGCCAACTTTTACAAGACCTAGAAGGTCGACACCCAGAGATCAAACACCCCGAAGTCATTCGCGATCTTGAATTAAAAAATCCCTCCCTTATCTCAATTGAAAACATTCATCGGATTGCCGATCATGTCGGCGCCCTAAGTGTCTGCGCTCATTTTATGAGAGAAACTCTCAGTGCCTCTCTGAAACTCAAAGAAGAAGCGATGGAGGCTAACGAATCAGCCTGGACACGTCTTGCAACAGGAATCTTTAGACAAAGTTGTTCTCGCGAATTTAGCGTTGCTCTTTTGAGTCAAAACGAGTGGAACGAAATTAAAACATCTTGGAACAAAGAAAGCTTCGATAAAATATCAAATCTTATTTCTGAAAAAGTTCCGTCCGTTGGAAAGCCCCTTTTCGTAAAACGCCTTCTCGATAAGAAAAAAGAAATTGAGAATCTCATCACAAGTAACACAACTCCCAATCCAAAATTTAGCCGCGCCTTGAGATGGGAAAGCTAAGGAGTAATTGATGAACAAAATTTACAGAGTTTTATCGAGCATTTGGCTGGGAAGCATTGTCTTCTTTTCTTTTGTGATCGCTCCGCAAATTTTTAAAGTCCTTCCGCGCTTTGAAGCCGCTAAACTCCAAAACCATCTCTTTCCTTTTTATTATTCCGTTGGGATTGTCTGCGGTCTTGGAATATTACTCTATGCTTTTTTCAAAGATCAAAAAAAGATTATTTGGATTGGTGCCGCTCTCGCCCTTTCACTTATAGGGCTGACAACGCTGAGCCCCCTCATTAAAGAAGCTTACCTTTTACAAAGCGCTTCTATGAAATGGCTTCACCCCACTGCGATTGGGCTAAACCTCGCAATGCTTTTTTGTGTTTTTAAAAGTATTTGATTTGTTAATAAATCTTGAGTGGAACTAATCTTGGAAAAATCCATTTGGAACATATTTTTCAAGTTCCCGACTAGGCAAAAAAAGCAACGGATCAAGAGGGTCGGAACCCTTACGAATTTCAAAATGTAAGTGGTTAGCTTGAGCGCGCCCTGTTCTTCCCATTAAGCCTACAACTTCTCCCGCCCTGATCTCCTGACCGCGATTGACTTTATACTTCGACAAATGTGCATAGAGAGAGGACCACCCCCCTCCGTGATACAAAACAACGGTTCTGCCGTAACCTTTGACATAGGCAATGTCGACGACCTTTCCATCGCAAGAAGCATAAATATTATCTCCATGTCGGCCTCCAAGATCGAGCCCCTCGTGCATACGCTCGCCTTTTTTTCGCTCCCCTTTTTTTCTCCACCCAAAAAAACTAGCCACTCGAGGCTTTCCGTCAACAGGCCAAAGAAATGAAAGTGTTTGCGTTGGAACCCCCTCTTTTTTATCGCGAGAAGATTCAGCTAAAATGTTTTCCTGAAGTGACTCACGCGAACGCATGGATTCATGGTGACTAAAACTTGTTGTACAAGAATTTAAAAAAACAAAACTTAAGAAAAAAAATAGCGGCAGTTTTTTATTCACCTTTAAAAAAAACCTATAAAAATTTTTTATTTTTTGAAAGCCTTTTTCTTTTTTAGTTTTTTTCTTTGATCACTAGAAGCTTGACTTTTGAGTAAATCACCTAAGTGCCACTGCTCAAGCTCACCCAAAAAGTCGTACTGGGTGATATCAATTCTCAAAGGTGTCACAGAGATAAAGTCTTGATCTAGAGCGACACAATCGGAGCTCTCAATGGGTTCAAAACCCATATACTCACCACCCAACCAATAATAAGACTTGTTTCTTTGGTCTTGGCGCTTTTCAATATTTTTTGAATAAATACGAAATCCTTGCTTGGCAACTTTCACACCTTTAATTTTTGAAAGCGGGAGGTTTGGAAAATTAATATTCAAAAGACATCTGTGAGGCAACCCCTCATCAGCAACCTTTTGAGCAACCTTTCTCACAAAAATAGCTGCATCTTCAAAATGCGCCTCTTTTTTGACTCCCGGTTCAAAATGAAAATCCATTGAGGCAGCAATGGAGGGAATATTCAACAAGGCTCCTTCACGAGCCGCTGCAACTGTTCCTGAGTAAAAAATATCATTTCCTAAATTCACTCCACGATTGATGCCCGAAATGATCACATGAGGGGGCTTTTTCATCACATGCCGTAATCCCATGTAGACACAGTCTGCAGGTGTTCCACTCAAACAAAAAACGTCTAGATTTTTTTCATGGCGAACAGAATACAAACGCACAGGTTTGTGCAAAGTCAATGCA
>CAYOWH010000080.1:0-2931 GCA_964407615.1 uncultured Bacteriovoracaceae bacterium
ATCATTCCAAAGTTTTTATCCCACCATAATGACAAACGTCTGATAATCTCATTGTCATCAGTAACTCTTATCATTTGCTTGACAACAGGCTTATACTCATCAGAGTTATCCATGTCTGACCATATTAATGACAACTCGTTGACATGTATATCAGGATCATAAGACTCATAACAAACTCGACTAATATTCTTACAAGTCACATCAAACTCATCGCAGTCATAGTACTTCTTTAAAGCATTGAAGTACTTTTTGTGATTCATTGGATCTTTTGGAATCCTAACCAATACCTTAATACCATCTCCAGATGGTGACGTAAATACGCAGTAAGAATATTTGTCTGAGATTAATTCTTCTCTCTTTTGAAACAAATGCTGATTGTCTCTGAACCCATCAAAGTCAATACATATTATTCCACTATGCTCTATGATAGCATTGTCAGCCCTTTTTGAGAATGTACCTGAAAAACAAATGGCTGGTAACTTCTTTTTCTTTTCATTCCTTGCACTCTTGTCTATTTCCTTACGTACATCTTCTACAAGTTCTTTTGATTTGCCATTCTTTATTCTGTCAATGGCTATACTTACATCAACATGGAATGGTGTCGATGTCTCGTTGATTGTCTTGAAATAAGTTATCATATTCTTCGATGTCTTTTAAATATTTTGAATCATTAATTTCCATGTATATATTATGTTTCTTGACACCATGAATAATGGTTGCATGATCTCTACCAAAATATTCACCTATCTGCTCAAAAGTCAATCCCATCTCTCTCATCTTATTGTATAAGAAATATCTCTTATGACTTTTTGGTTGGCTTCTTGATGGTACGTTTAATTCGTCTTGCTCTATAATAACCATTAACTTTTCTAAAAATTCACTAACATCGTGATCCTTCATAAGAGATCCGCAGTAACTACATCTTTTCATCTTCTCTATATTTTATTTCTTTTCTAATTAAATCTAAATGCCACTCAGCACCACCATAATCAAGTACTGACTGTAGATAATCGTCATCCATTTCACATATCGGTATATACTTTAATGGTTGCAAACCATCTTTACCACGACTACCTCTTGTTGCATACTGCCTAACAATTTCAAAGTCATCGTCAGCATACACAGCATGATGTACAACTTTCTTTAAGTTTTTACCACCATACCTTATGTAGTCTGTACCACCATCAACCATTGCTTCGTTCTTACATCGACATAATTTATAGTCGTGCCTATGGTAACTAACTATTGTATCTAAACATTCTACACATGTTACTGCATTATAAACTAACTGTCTCATATCTCAAAAAATTTATCATCCCATGTTGACTCTTTCGTTTGGCCGTCAACCCAAGGCCATGTCTCTTTTGCTTTATTGTAATTATTATTACTGTATTTCTCAAGCCATAACTTTTGTTCGTAGTATTTGTCATTTCTGCTTATAGGAGATACCTCCCATATGCAAAACTGCCAATGGAAAAAGAAGATGTAAAAACCTGGTGCAAATTCGAACCTAGGTGTGTCATATTTATCTTTCCATCCCAACCCATGCCATGTTATTTTTATTGGCCAACCTATCTGTATCCAATACTGATTGCCAAACAGATTGAATATCCAATCTTTTGAACGTCTAACCATTGGTATATTGTTCTTTCGTATGCTTATAATATTTCTGTTAAAGTTCCTAGGCATGAAGTATGGACAACCATGGACTATCTTACCGAAGTAGTATTTCTTAATTGGTTTTTTTAATTTCATGTCTTAACTTTTGAATGTAAAGCAAAGCATCCATCATTTCTTCCTGAAGATGATTAAGCCATTCATCTGTATTTAAATCATTACGATCTAACGTAGTATTATATTTCTTAATACCAACAACAGATCTTTCTCTAAACTTTTCGATTATACTCTCAACTACTGAATCGACAACATCAAAGTCACCATACTTGAAATACCAGTCATTATGCCTACCGTATTTATCCTCACCTATCAGCCACGCTCCATACTTGTCAGGATCACTAACCTCGACTATCTGACCTTTCTTGAAGTAACTATCATCAATAGTTATCTTAACTTTTTGACCTTTCTTTAACATATATTAAATTTTATTAGATTAAAAATGCCGACTAGACATACCTATCGGCATATAGTTTTTCCCAGTATGTTGGGTTAACCACAGAACTATAACTGTTGTTCACCATGAACTTTTGTAGTCATGGTATGACTCAACTTACCATGACTGTATAGGACACGCTTAACCTATTGAGTTGCTAGCATTACACTCTTCGATGACTAACATCAGCGTTCTTTTTAATAGCATTGATTTGGGCTCAATGCTAAAAGCCTTTACATATTCCTTACCAAAGGTAAAGAACTATACTAACGTCAATAGATACAACGTCTCATTCACAAGACCTAACATCTCATCCAATATGTTCTCTAAGTCACATGGATAGTTCTCAGAGTCAGCCTCACTCTCAATTAATTTCTGCATTGATTTTAAGTGATCAGTAGCATTCATAGCCTTTGACTCAGGAATAGTAATAGGAATTCGTTTGTTACGACCGAAATACTTCTCAGTAAACGAATCTGTTAACTCTAAAATTCCATCATAGTAATGCCCTAAAGCCTTATGCTCTGCAAATGATGTTGTCTGTAGATGCTGTAAGTGCATCATGTCTCGCGATTGAAATAACAATCCGATAAATTTACCTGCTTCCATAACTTTTTTTTGACAAATTTAGCGTTTTAAATCCAACCAACTACCAAGGTATATTGGCATCATTACCCATCCAAATAAAAAAGATAGAATAGTCTTAAGCATTGTATCTAACATTCTATCATTCTCATGGTGTGTTACTCCCCATACAAAACATGCTGAAAATAACACATAAAATAATATCCAATACATGATTAAAACGGTAATTCTTCGTC
>CAYOWH010000080.1:3031-7548 GCA_964407615.1 uncultured Bacteriovoracaceae bacterium
TGATCACCTTGATCACACCCTTCATTTTAAATGCACTCATTTATTTATTTATTTATTGGTTACTAAAAAGGACCATCAGTCAACACCTCTTGCTGTCTGTGGGTAAAATGTTCGCTGACATATTTCAATAGTTCAGCCATTGTTTGAAAGACATATGTATTGTCATTATTTATAATGATGTACCCATTCTTTACTTGATTTATCTCTATCATTTGTTTATTAGTTTTTGGTAATACATTTCGGCATACTCATTGGCCGCTTTAACTCTTCGCTCAATCTTTAAGATGTCATCGTCTGTCAACTCTACTGGAACAATGGTTACACACAATCTCTTGTCTATAAAGTCATCAACGTAGTGCAACGTATCGTTCTCCCACTCAGGCTTAATTGTCTCAGGTGTACTTACTAACACATGAGCCACCTCACCATGTCGCCACTCCTCACCTGTTATCTTACTCAACATGTACAAGTACAACTTAACTTGCCACTGATACCCTATGTCGTAAGCCTTCTCAGGAATTTTAGGAAATGTCTTTTTTGTCCATGATGACTTGATGTCGATGACCTTTCTTCTCTCACAATCAACAATGTCAGGATGGCCACCAATAATTCCATATTCAATATAGTAATACTGATCACCCTCCTCAAGTTTCTTGTAGTCAGTTCCGAACACATCGTTGTACACCTCAATTGAGTCGACCTCAACAGCCCAACCCTTTTGAGTTTTTGGATTAGAGAAGTCCTCTTCATACCTATATACCTTCTGATCGACATACTCCTCTATCAAAGTCTTAGCACCAGCCGATAGTTCAGCAGGCGTATCACGCTTGGCTATTAACTCGTCACGCTTCTCTGCCTGCTTTTCTGTTAACTTTATCTTAGATAATAGTTCATCTAGTAGCTCGTTTTGCTTGGCTGTCAGACCATCTTCTCCCAAGAATACTGGACTGCCTGTCGATGCCCTAAGCCTGAGCATCTTCAAGTTGTTTTAGTTGATCAGGTGTCAATTTGTACTGCGACTTAATCTTATCTAAAGACGTAGACTTAGTTCGTACTGCTTCAATAGCAACCTTTAAACTACTGTCAGTCAATACCTTCATCTCATCTTTCTTAGTAGGTAAAGGTCTCGTGCTGAATCGCAATGCCTCAACCATACCTTGTGGTGACTTGACTTTCTCAGCACCCAATACTATCTGCTTACCAATATAGTCATCAGGATTGAATGAATTAAAAAAGACTTCTAGTCTCTTGAAGTTCGTTCGATTGGTTACCATGGGCTTCGAGAACTCTTTGAGTTTAATGAACACCTTCTGCTCCTTACCCATCTCCCCAACAAATGTATCTTGATAAACTCTCTCGATTGTTACGACTTTTGGCTCGTACTTACCATTTACTTCTAAATCCCAAGCACCCAAGTACTTGTTGTCGGCCATTAGATTGCGCCAGTGTGTTTGATTATTCATTTAATTTAATTTAAGGGGTTACAAATTTAACTAATCTTTGTTGATAATCCAACAATTTTTCACGATTTTTTTCTATTCTTCTTTGCATTGTTTCTATTCCAATTATGCAATTGGATTCTAAAAGATGCTCATACCACTCTATCTTCTGCTGAAGAGCATTTATATTAACATGCAAACATCCTACCATCCAACCTTGAGTCTCAAATATCTCACGCTCATCATTATCTACATCCTTAAAATACTCATTAGATGTCATAGTGTTCTTAATCTCTATCCTACCATCCTCGTCAAACTTCTCTATCTTGACTCCCATATCGAGATACCACTCACTCAATCTAGTTCTATAGATTGAGATGTGTGGGTTTGTCTCTAAGTCATGCCAGGCTTTCATAAGTTCTTAAATATATGTGCTACTACGTCAACTGTCCAACTGTTACCCAACGCCTTGTATCTCTGCGTGTCTGATATACCTTCCGTCCAATTGTCAGGAAAGGTCTGTAGGCGTTCGCATTCGATTGGTGTTAACTTGCGACAGATGTAGTTATTTAAAACTTTTAGACCGCTTCGTTCACTTCTTAAAGTTGGAGACTTGTCCTCATAAAACCTTTCAGGTCTATTTTTATACATGTCATCAATTATACCAACTAACGAATCTTTTTGAACGCTTGTCAAACAGTTCGACTTACCATCCTCTCTGAATTCAATTCGTTGTTCAGTGAGTCCACTCATGCTGTCAACAGTATGGTCGGCTCTCTTTCCATCAACTATATATCTGCCTCGTTGTGCTGCTCCTGTTATTATTGGTTGACTTATATAAACACCATCTGTTGGTTCTTTATAATATCCAGTAATTAAAGTACCTGACTTATCATGAGTATCAGATGAATAAAAGAATCCCTTGTCTCTTTCAGTATTTAATACTCTATCTATCTTTGCTTCAGATAAACCATATTTGGAATCTACATTTTCTTCTAACACATCCCTCAACAATATACCTTTATCCTCAGGCTGAGTGACATTTGGTATGTTCGTCCAATACAATCGATACCTATTCTGAGCTGATACCAACGAACTATTAATAGGTATTGGCTGAACACCAAAGTAACCACTAATAACATCTTGGTACTCTTTCTTCATCCGAACGTTCTCTAACATGAATCGCATTCTTGGATTGTCGTCAGCAACGCGATGGCATATATCAACAAACACAAAGAACAACGCTGACCTTGGATCATTAAAGTTCAACTGCTTGCCTGCAAAACTAAATCCCTGGCAAGGTGATCCACCTATCACCAGGTCAATCTCTCCCCATGGTATATCCCACTCTCGCCACTTAGTCACGTCACCCAATTGAATTGTGTTAGGGAAGTTCTTCTGTGTTACGCGTATCGCGTACTTGTCAATCTCACTTGCATAGTACGCATCGACAGTTATGCCAGCTCGCTGTAATGCCAACTGGCCTGCCGATATTCCGTCAAATAAACTGAGCACTTTCATGGCTTGATATATATTAGTTCAATAGGATCACCATTCTTGTCAATCACGTCAAGGAAATGTGTGTCCTGATCCTCAACCTCCATGAACCATACGTCAAAGTACTCGTCATGTGGGAATATGAATGTAGCCACTATCTTATCGCTAGACTTATCTAACTTAAAGTAACTAAACACCACAGGATTGTTGCCTCTATCGTACATAGTGAATGTCGTGTCTAAACCATTAAAGTCTAACATTAAACTATGTGCTTTGATTGCCTCTTCCTCAGTCATACACCTCTTGAAATAACAATCTTTCTCAATCTTGTCAAAGTCACGCGTGCTCTTTAAGCGTTGCGTGAAGGCTGACATGCTAACCGTTAGCATGACTGCAATTACTAACCTACCCATATAATTATATTTACAATTAAAAAAATTATTGATGCCATCATGCCAGTAAACCCAACAAATACTCCACCAACACGAAGTATATTATTGCTGAGCAAACTACTTACCGACATGATGCAAAAGAAAAATGTTGGCATTAAAAAAATTAAGATCGCATTAAACATATGTACAAAATTTCATTATCCTTATTAAACTTACTTAACGCATCACCATAACTCGATGCTTCTAATGTTATACCTGTACACAATTCCTTGTCTATCAGGTAGCAAATGTGGTATTTATTCATGTTCTATTGCTATTTGTCTGATTAATAAACTAACTATGTCACTGGCTGATATGTTGCTAAAATGAATCGGCCCTCTGATATATCCTCCCATTATATCTATAGCTTCTTTATACTCATCAGACTGAATATCTGATAGTTTCATAATATATCTGGTTAAATCATCAGACATCGCCTGCAATGATGCATGCGTAACTATATCAACAGGTCGCTTTAAATCTCCGACCTTCCATATCAAGCTAGTCGTTCTACGATTTGATTGATCGCTCTGTACCAACCATATACCATCCGATAAGTCAGGTATGCCTGAGTAACCGATATATTCATATCGACCGCTCGGTAATTTTCTATACATCTTTTCCATTATATTCGTTTTAAAATTATACATCCGTTCTCGTCAAGTTTTGGTATGTCTGCATACTTAACGTTGCCATTGTTTGACATTGCAGGTACTGTTTCTATATCAACATCCCAACCTTTGTCACTACCATCGTCAATATCTCGACAATTTTCTAATGATAATTTGTAATACATCAAGTCAAAACCTATTGACCCCTTAAACCATAAATAGTAATCTTCGTTACCTTTTTTCATTAACTTCATACTTCTCAATTAAATTTTTAAATTCATTTACTAGCCGATCGCCTACTCCACGTATCAAGTGGAACTTGTCGACATCTATCTCAGATAAAATGACCTCAAACTTTACATTGAAATCAAAACATCTGTACAAAACACCATATAGTCTTGCTGATATAACACCAGCAAGGTACATGTCTCTTATCCTTGTCTCAGGCGTGATGTTCTCACAGTTTATCTTGCTTAACTTTATCTGCTCCTGCTCTTCTTGGTAACGCTTGATTGTCATTAAGGCGTTCTCATATTGTC
>CAYOWH010000080.1:7648-9548 GCA_964407615.1 uncultured Bacteriovoracaceae bacterium
GTTATCATAAGTCTCTAAGTTTTGCAGCGAATTCATAATCCTCCTCCTCGACAGCCTTGTCGAGAGCAGCCTGCCTATCGGCAAGCAGGACGAACTCATCTTTAGGTGTCCACATCAAGCCCTGGGTGTCCATCAACATACCACACTTACACATAACTCCCTTATGATTAGACCTTTGCCCTATGTTAATTAAAGTTTTCATACACATCACACAATACGATATAGCATTCACCATATACACACTGCCTTTCCGCCTGAACTGACAAGTGTCGTCAGGATTGTCGCTTAACGCTATTACTTTATCTCCTATTTTCATATATCCCTAAGTATTGCGCAAACCTCATAGAACTCACGCTCTATCGCTCTGCTTGTTAATGACTCGCTTATCTCAGCCCAGTTCTCCATGATGATCTTTGCATTCCGCAACGAACTATCTTGCACATCGGTAGGCAACTCCGTTAGCCTGTCCAATATATTGTCAATCAAATCTATCTCCATACTTCTCTTTTAAATAGTTATACCATTCTTCCTGCCTTCTTCCGTTGATAAAAAACCAACCGAGGTATATTTCAAATATTCTTTTCATCTCTCTAGTTTTTTAATGCGTTCTTTTAACTGCTCTATCTCTTGCTCTAACTTTAGTAGCTTCTTACATATCGCCTCATCTATAATTTGGCGAGTTGTCGTTCTTTTGAATAGTTTCATAACTTCCTTCTTTTTATCCATAAATCATCGCCTTCTTTCTCATAACCTATGCTCCTTGCATATCTTATGAGATCATTCATAGTTACTATACCGAAATCTTTCAGTAATTCATGCATCTCTCTCGTTGTTTTAGTTTTAACTATCCCACTATTCAATTTCTCCATAGCCTGGATATACCTCGCTTCCATTTTTTTATTGATTTCATCTAGTTTTTCATTACTTATCCTGCCGTTATTCTTCCTTAAATTAGCTTCAGCCCACAACGGACGAACGTTCTGCCATCTTAACAAATGATCTAACTGCTTCTCATCCCTAGCATTTGACAATGGAGTGATATGGTCTATGTGCCATGCTCCATGATTATCCCACGTCATTCCTGCTTCAAACTTTGACTCAAGGTGATTTCTTATCTTTTTAAAAGTACACCCTAACTCAACGTGATATGAGTCGTCAGTATTTTTTTTTGAGAATATAAATCTATTGCATTCATATCTCTTCTGCTTTACCAAATACTTAAAATCTTTTGTAGGTTTTGGTTTCTTTGGTGGTAGCTTTAAACATTCAATACAAGTTAAATGTCTTTTTGACCAAAATCTCATTCCAGTCCTTCCGCAATTTTTACATTCTTTCATAACGCACAAATCCCTTCGCAAATCAATAGTTCCTCACTCCTATATCATCACAAAGGGATTGTTAATGTTTTTAATATATCTGTGAGGAATTACAAATATAATAAGAATGTTGGTTTTATACAAATAGTGTTGAAATATTTTAATTTTAGTGTTAATTTTCTATCTGATTATTAGTTAGTTATGTTAATTTTTGGGAACTATACTTCCTACTATAAGAAATAAATAAATAGTAAAAATAATTACACACTATAGTATATATAGTAGTACAGGGAAATTTGTCTCCTATAAAAAAATATATTTGGCTAGTTGGCTGAAATTTTGACATTTCAACACTAAAATTGGTTAGTTGGCTGATTATCAAGCAACTAACTTTTTAAAGTCAACACTAATTAGGGTAAAGTCAACACTATTCCGCAAATTTTAACATTCTAGCGGCTATAAAAACCGCTAGATTTGTAGATTAATCTCTTCACAATCAACATATTAGATATGTTGACATAAAGTAACACTTTCAATTCCAGTCCAACCACTCTTTTATTAGGTCGTTTATTTCATCGTTATCT
>CAYOWH010000081.1:0-9366 GCA_964407615.1 uncultured Bacteriovoracaceae bacterium
ACTTCTTTTGCGGAGGCTTTTGTTTTGATGCCGCCTTCACGCATAGGGCAATCGCTTACAAGAAGAAGCGCTCCGATGTTTACCTTGCTTGCAAAGCAGCTGGTAAATAGAGAAGCAGTTTCCATCTCGACTGCTAACACGCGCTCCGAAATTAATTTTTGAATAAAACCCTTGTCGAATTCCCAAAATCTAAAGTCTGTTGTGTGTACGGTTCCTGTGCGATAATCGTAGCCAGCTTCTACAAGAATTTGGCTCACAAATTTTTGAACTTTGAATGTGGGAAGAGCGGGAACTTCCTTGGGCAAAAAATGGATAGAAACGCCCTCTCCACGAACCGCTGCAATAGGAAGAATAAAGTCACCCACTTCAAGAGAGTTGTGAACCGCTCCACAAAGACCTAAGAAAACCACGGCCGAGGGTTCAACAACGCTAATTAACTCACCAACCAGAGCTGCGACCGCAGAGCCCACACCGAATTCAATAATGGTGACGTTGGCTTTTTTCGATGTGGCAACAGTGAAAGCACTTCCCATGGTTTGCTCAGCATCGGGAAGGAGTGTTTTAAAGCGCTCTACATAGTAGGGAAAATTTGTGAGAATGATTTGCTTGGCAAAATCTTCGACTTTATGACCCGTGTAGCGCTCGAGCATGTCGATTGCGATTTTTCTTTTGCTCTCATTGCCATAAACGGTGCTTCCCATGAGTGAAAGTTTGCTTTGAATGACTTCTTCTCGAACTCGCGAGCGAACCCAGCGATCAACTTTTTCTATGAATTTTCCGGGATAAGGATGGGTTGACGCTGATTTTGTATGTTTATGGAGGCTTTTTTTCTTAGATGCGGGTTTGGTAGTTTTCTTTTTAGAAGCCATATAAAGTATTTTCAATTAATCTTTCCTAGTGGTCAATGAGAAGTGGCTCATTATTGGGCATCGTGGTGTAGGAAAGACTTCATTTTTGAAGCGATATGGCCACCTTTTTTCAAAAACTTTTGATTTAGACGCGGAAATTGAAAAAAGAGCCCAAAAAAAAATACCCGAAATTTTTGAAGCACAAGGTGAGGCAAGCTTTCGAGCTTTGGAAGAACAATATCTTAGAGCTTTGAGTGAAGAATTAAAAAATGAAACTTCTGCAATGATTGTTTTGGGTGCAGGGTATTCCGCTTCTTTCTGGCCAGAATCTTTTAAATGTTTGTGGCTTCAGCGAGATTCTGATCAGTTTCCGAGATTCTTTTTGGATCGTCCTTTTGTTGGAACATCCGATCCTATTAATTTTGAAAAAAACCTTCGAGAGCGAGAGATTCGCTATCAAGCGAAAGCAGATTTTGTTTGGACTTTGCGTGAGGGAGAAGGGCTTTTTGACCAAACATCTTCCACGAAATGGATTTTTGAAGATTTTAAATTTGAAGATGTAATGATTCAAAACGATTGCGTTTTAACTGTTTTTCCTCAAAAAGAATTAAATGTTGAAAATTTTATACAAGATCGAAAAGATTGGAATCTTGTTTTTGAATTTCGCAACGATCTTTGGAGTTTCAAAAATGAATATGAAAAGCTCAGGAAAATTATTTTGAAGTTTCCGCAAGTACGATTTCTTTTTAGTTTTAGAAGAATTGAAAAAATTAGCTTAGAGATTTTTTCTTTTCCTAACGTTTTATCTGATTGGGATATCAATCTTGGTCAGGCTCCGAAGGGTCTTGAGGTTTCTTATTTTTCTCTTCATGATTTTACTCAGCCTCTAGAGCAAGAGCTCCTCAGCCTTGATGCTATTCTTGAGAAAAAATCTAATTCTTATTTAAAAGTTGCACCTGTTCTTTCTTCTTTTGAAGAGCTTCGCATTCTTTACGAATGGTGGAAAAAAAATCCCTCTCGTAAAAACATATTCCCTCGAAGTTTGAATTCTCATCATTGTGAATTTGAAAAGTTTCCTAAGTGGCAGTGGTTTCGTTTGTATATGAAGGGCAAGCAACGACTGAACTTTTTAAGAGAAGGTCGCGAAGGCTTGGCGGATCAGCCCACACTTCATCAGTGGAATGAAGCAGGAGCTTTTGAAAATTTTGCGGCCATTCTAGGAGATCCCGTTGTCCATTCTTATTCGCCAGTTTTTCACGCTGATTTTTTCAAAAAAAAGAAGATGAATTTTTTTGCAATTCCTCTTTCAAAAGAAGAATTAAATGACGATGTTTTTTTCTTTTTAGAGAGTCTTGGTGCCTGTGCTTATGCGGTAACGAGTCCTCTCAAAAAGCATGATGTTTTGCTCAAGAACTCTTCTCCCTTAGATTTGAATGCGGACAAAGTACTTAATACGCTTTTTAAAAACAATGTGGATTCCGTATCGATTTGGAAAAGAGCTAATACGGACTTAACTGCGCTAAAAAAAATGCTCACAATTCAGTCGAGTGAGTTGTCAAACAATCAGTCCAGCTGGGTTATTTGGGGATCGGGCGCTATTGCTGAGCAGGCTTTTGATTTACTTGAGAATGTAGAGCTCTCCTCTGCTTCAAGGGGAAATCTTATAAAGAAAAAAGGGACAAGCTCTTTGAGTATGAATCTCTTGTGGGCTGCTGGCGATGAAGCCCCGTTGCCCTCTTTTAAGAACATTCAAAAGGTTTTTGATCTTTCCTATACTTTCAAATCTCAAGCGCGTCTGTATTGCTTTTATCAAAAAATTCCCTATCTTAGCGGCAAAGAATTTTTTGAGTACCAGGGGCAATTACAGCAAATTCACTGGTCGAGTCTTTAAAGATTCATCGCTCTCCAATGTGCCTTCTGATAGAGTGAAGCATCCTTATGTCGTTTCGATCAAACTCTTTTGGCAACGCTTTTAGCCTTACCTCGTTTGGAGAAAGTCACGGCCCTTCGATGGGTGTTGTTGTGGAGGGTTGTCCGGCGGGAGTTTTTTTTAAGCAAGAAGTACTCAAAGAATTTTTAGCCCGCCGAAGACCAGGATCTTCTAACTTAGTCAGTGCTCGTAGTGAGGATGATGAAGCTCAAATCTTGAGTGGGGTTTTTGAAGGTAAAACTCTGGGAACTCCGATTGCGATTGTTGTAAAAAACCAAGATCAAAAAAGTGAAGACTACGAAATTTTAAAAAAGAACGGATTTCGCCAAGGCCATGCAGATGATCTTTGGTTGAGCAAGTTTTCTCATGCGGACTATCGTGGTGGGGGGCGGGCGTCGGGGCGTGAAACACTCTCTCGGGTATTAGCGGGTGGTGTAGCCAAGATGTTTTGCACGCAGCTTTATCCGGAACTTCGTGTGAGCTCAGAGATTGAGAGCGTGGGAACACTGAGTGCAAGCGAAAATTCTTTTGACGAAAAACTTTCCCAGCTTTTAGGGGACGCTAAAAAAGAAGGCAAAAGCTATGGAGGAGTTGCAGTTTTACGTCTTGCTCAGGCTCCCAAAAACTTAGGCGAGCCTGTGTTTTTAAAATTCAAATCAGAAATGGCTAAAGCGCTTATGTCAGTGGGAGCTGTTGTGGGTGTGGAGTTAGGAGCGGGTTTTGAATCTGCTCGAGCCGAGGGAAGTGTTTTTCATTCCTCTGAAAATACTCAAGGTAATCCCTATGGAGGAATTCGTGGAGGAATCACCACGGGGGAAGAGATCTTATTTCGAATTGCAGTAAAACCTACGAGTTCAGTTCTAGATGTGGCAAAGCAGGGTCGGCATGATCCCTGTATTCTTTTGCGAGCTTTGGTTGTGTTTGAGGCTATGGCGTGGCTTGTTCTTGCAGATCAAATTTTAATGAAGAGATTGAATCAGCTTTGATTTTTAAATTTTAATTTCTTAAATTTTTTCTAAACGATAGATATAAGCAACCCTTCCTAAAAGGGGAGTGGCTTCGAGCTCTTTCCAAGTGGTGGAGGAAAACTGCTTCATGAATTCTCTACCCGAAGGAAATTCCTCTGAGCTTTTGTTGAGATAGCTGTAAGCTTCTTTGTTGCCGCTGATAAGGCCGCCTAAAAAAGGCAGAACTTTACGATGGTAAGCTCCATAAACTTTTGACCAGGTTTTATTTTGAGGCTGACCAAATTCAAGAACATGTAATTGGCCTTTGGGTTTTAAGACACGTTCAAATTCGGCGATGGATCCTAAGAGATTTTCAACATTTCTAATGCCAAAGCTGATTGTGATGTGATCAAAGCTGTTGTCTGAGAAAGGGAGTTTTAAAATATCAGCGGCTAAAAAGCGGATTTTTTTAAACCCTGCTTTTTCGGCTTTTCCGGGAGCTTGGTCGAGCATCTTTTCGCTAAAATCAATGCCCGTGACTTTGGCTCTTTTGTAGCGTCGTTGTATCTCAATGGCGATGTCCCCAGTGCCAGTTGCGCAATCAAGAATTTCAAAAAAAGCTTTTGTGTCTGGAGAGATTCCAGTTACAAAATTCTTTTTCCAACTTCGATGCATGCCAAAAGACAATAGGTCATTGGCAGAATCGTAACTTTCCGCAACTGAATTAAACATGTCTCTTATAAGAGACGCTTCTTTAGAGAGCACACTTCTATAAAAGCCACATTCTCTAACTTTGACAAGCCTCTTTTATAGAGGAAGTGTTCATAGGGCTTATACGGGCCTTAGAATCAAGAATATTGCTTTGCGACAACCAATATTTTATTTATTGAGGCACGGTGTTCGGTGTGTTTGAACGCAGGGTGGAAATATTCAAAAAATGATCAAGCGATGGTTGAGAGCTTATTTTTGGCTTGTTTTTTTGGCAGGGAATCTCAATTCACACGCCTCCTGCCGTGAGATTTTAAGACAAAAAATTAGTGAAATTTATTTATCCCCTCTTGAAGTTCAAGACGTATTACATCGTTTAGAAGATTTAACGTTAGATTCGTCTGAGCAGCCGGTTTTTAATTTCAGCTATATTTTAAAAAAAACTACACTTGTTAAAGCTCAAAATTCCAAAATTGAGCTCTCTAAAGCTAACGTTGAGGTAAATGAAGAAAATGATTTGCCTCGCCAGCTTGAATTTAATTTTTCAAAGAATCCTCAAGAGACTTTACTTCGTTCACATCTCAAAAGTAGTTACGAAACAATTTTAAAGTCATTATCCGATCCCATTAAAAAAGCGTGGGCAGAAAAAATATTCTCAGCACTTGAACGCTTTCATTTAAAAGTAGGAATAGAAAACTATGAGTCGTGGATTAAGTTTTTAACGACCAATCGGCCAACAGAGTTGAATTACAGACTTTATGAGGGGGCTTATGCGTTGAGTGTTTTGCGTTCTATGAATGTTCGGGTTGCCTTTGAGCCACCCAAAGGATTTTTTTCTCGATTAGAAGAAAAGCAAGCTAGCAAAAGTATGGATTTACGTTTGAGTGATCCGGATACCGGAAAGATTCTAGCTTTTCGCGAGGTGAAAAGAATTGGTTCGAGTTATAATGTGGTTGCGGGATTAAAGTCGGCCTTTCGAAAAGCAGACTTTGCTAAGAGCCGCTTATCAGAGCGAGTGGAGTTAAGTGCTGTTTTGTTTATTGAGGGAGATATTCCTGAGTATTTTGTGAATGAAGGAATGCATGAGGGTGATTTTTATCCTCAGGCGATACATCGAGCTGCCTATGAATTTAGTCTTCGAACAAAACCTTCCTTGGATTCTGTATTGATCATTAATCTCAAACTCAAAAAGTTTGCAAAAATCTATCATTTACAAAATGGCAAAACTCAAATCGAGCAAGGTGATTTTGGTTAAGTTTTTGTTGTTAATCATAAATTAATTTTATGCTTTCGATCTTTGTAGATAATCAGAGAAGGTGAGAAATTTTTTCAAATTAATTTTAGTGTTTTTAATGCTGTCCACATCTTCTTGTACATTAAAACAATCTGGTTCTGGTATGGATTTTGGTGCAAGAAATAGCTCAGTCACAATGCCCTCGTATCAGAGTGGGGGCGGCACTCAAGCACCAACCAGTTCCACTTCTTCTACGACGCAGTCGGGATCGGGTACTGGTACTGTTAAGCTCACAATTCGAGAACCAAATGCGGCACCAATTATCAAAAACCTATCTGGGGCTTATGCAAACTATAACGATGCTTCGGAATTTTCTTCAAACTTGAGGACTTTTACTCTTGATTCATTAAAAAGCTACACAAAAGCAGAGCTTGTAAAACAAAGTGTCTGTCCAGCAGCGTGCAATTCTAACGACTCTTCCTGCAATCCGCCTTGCACTTTGGGGCAATATTTTGTGACTTGGAATTTTTGTGCAGAAGATAATATAAAAAATAATTACACTACTTGTCTAGGATCCGTAGCTGAGCCTGACAATAGTGTGGAGTATTTGGAAGGTGAGCTGAATTTAGCACCGCCTGAATTTCCCAAAATGGGTTTTGATTTGCCATATTTGACGTATGCCTTCATAAGTCGATGTGAAAAGCGAAGTGGAGATGTAGCAAACAAGTTTTATAATTATACAGCATCTAAAGATGGAACTAAAAATGGGCATTTCGGTAGTTTGGACTTTGTAAGATTTGATAAAGAAATTCCAACAAGCTCTAATAATCCTTTAATTTCTTTTAAGTTCAATGGAGGGAGATTTGTTGAGCTTAGTCCTCAAGATCCCTCAAATATTGTTTATTTTTATGCCGATATTGATGCTAGTAATGTACCAGTTGTGAAACCAACACCCTGTACGCCACGTTAAACTTCTTGAACTTAACTCAAATTTAAAAAACACAAATTTCATAAAAATTTAACCGCGAATTATTCATACTTTTTTCAATTTAGAACGAAAATTTAAGAGGTCCTTGAATCTTTTAGATATGTATAATTTAGAAAGATTTTTTTTATTTTCATGTTTTTTAATTTGTTTGAAAATAAACGCTTATGCAAATCAAGACGGACACGGTCACGGACACGGAGTAGATAGCCCTTCAGGTACAGATACGAAACAAGGGGCATATGCCACTAAAAATTGCACCCAAACAATAACCCCCGCCGACAGAGAACGTATAAGAGAGTTTCTTTCAAGATCGAAAGAGCTTAGGCAAAACCTTGATTCAGGTAACAGTTTAAATACTCAACTTAATGATCTTGTTCAGGAATATTCTGAAAAAATATCTCCAGCTGGCTTAAGTGCTTTATCTGCGGTCTACACTCGTGAGCAGTTTTTACAATTTGCAAATGGTCTTCAGAATGATCCTTCAATTAGGAGAGCTTTTGGAGATTTCAACGAAGCTACAGATCAAAGAAATTATCAAAGAGGACAATACAAAAATGCTGGCTATTTTGAACGACGAAGTGGCCGTCCAGATGAGTCGTTGATTTACGCTGGTAATAAAGTAAATGAAAAAATGAATGTTTTAATTAAAAGTATTAATGCAAGCCCGAAGATTGATTCTGCTTACAAAAAAAAGGTCATTAAATCCTTAATAAAAATGCAAATGTCAGAGAACGATATTGATGGCAATCTCGCTTCAGATGTTGCGAGTAAATACGAAGGTTACGCGGCTGTAGCTAAAACGGTTCGCAATGGCTCTATTGGTGCAGGTCTTATTGTTGGAGGTATTCTTACCGGTGGTGCTGTAACTGCAGTGGGTGCATCCGCTATGGCTTCTACAGTATCAACTCTTGGTTCATCTGGAGCAGCCGCAGTCGGCTTTCTAAGTACGGCGGCAGTTGGTGCAACTGCAGGTGCAGCTGGTGGTGCAGGGTTTGGGCTTCTTCGAGGTGAGGCGGCCATGATTGCTAAAAGTACTATTAGTGACGATTCTTTCATGTGTTCTCTCGTAAAAGAACAAGCTCAACACTCACAACAAATTTACAAAGATGCTCTTCATTTTGCTGCATTTGGTGCAACGATAGGTGGAGTTGGAGCTGGACTCTCTGCAGCTGGTGGAATCTATGCGCTCATTGCAGAAGGAGGAGGTGCTGGTCTTGCAGCTGTTGGTACAGTTCAGTCCGCAGTGGGCGCTGCTGAACAAGCTTCGGAGTCAAAGCATCTTTTTGCAAAAGCCGCAGACGCTCGTGCAAGAGGCAACGAAGAAGAGGCAAAACAACTTACTGAGCAAGCTAAGGGCGCAGCTGTTGAAGCAGGTCTTTCGGGTATTGATGGAGTTCTCGCAGGTGCCGCTACTGCCCAAACAGCTAGATCTTTTAGGACTTCCTTAAAAGAACCAGCTCCTTTACCCGCTAAGATTGTTGAGGAAAGGCAAATAACAAATCAAAAAGCAGCAGAATTAAAAAATACAGTTCCAAAAGAAAATGCGGCTCCAGAGACTATTGAACAAGTGATGGCGAGACAAAGGCTCGAAAAGGAACTTGCTCGTAATGAAAGGAGATATCAAAGTGGTGAGATCGGGGAACAAGAGTACAATTTTATAAAACAGGCTAAAGATTTAAAAGATTTCCAGGTTAGAGAAGATAAGATTATTGAAGGCGCTATTAGAAAGCATGATTATAATCAATCAAGGTCAGTAGCAGCAGACTTAAAAAGTAAAGGTTATAATGAAAGTGCGGCCCCAGAATATATAAAACGGCTAACTGGAAAACATATCCAAAATGAATCTGATGTAGCCAAGATGGCGTCTGATGTTCACGAAGTTTGGAAGAAAAGTAATAGGGAGACAGGACACAAATATTCATACATGTTCGGGGAGTATGATTCTCTTCCAGCGAATAAAAAAATTGAACAATTAGAAGTTCTAGAATCCGTTTTTAGGGCTCGAAACAACGGAAAGATTCCAGAAGCAGAGCAAAGACTTATTGATAGTTATCGTTCTAGTTTAAGAGAGAGTGTTGCTAAAGAAAGCGTGAGATTTGAAAAAGAACTTGCTCGTAATGAGCAGCGATATCAAAATGGTGAAATTGATGAAAGTGTTTACAAATACCTAAAAGAGTCTAGGGATTTAGGTGAAATACGTTATAGAGAAGATAAAGCTCTAGATAGTATAGTGAGACATCAGGAATTAAATCAAACAAAGCAAAATTTAAATTCTCCAGAGGTAGAATCAAGGGGCTTGGCTCAAAGTCATCGTGATGCTGAAACACGATTAACTGAAATGTCGCCCGAGAAGAGGGCTCGACTGAGTGAAAACATGAGCCTGTCGGATGCTGACAGAAGTGCAAAAATTGCAAAAGATTTAGGTCTGCCTAATGAAGATCCTCGAGTGGCAGATTTAATGAAGCTTCATTCAGATTCTCGCTACAGTAAAACACTAAAAGGATCTACCACAGAACTACAACAAAAAATAAATGAAGGAATGGAGATTTGGTATCCCGGGTACAAGAATATGGATGGTACTGCAAGGGCGGCCCTCTCGAGTGAGAGAGTAAAAATGAAAAAATTGGTTTCAGAGGGAGTTTTGGGAGAGGCTAGTTCAAATGTTTCATATGACTCTTTATTGAAGCCTCAAGAAAAAACTGTGATTGAGG
>CAYOWH010000082.1:0-9306 GCA_964407615.1 uncultured Bacteriovoracaceae bacterium
TGCACCTGCACCTGCACCTGCACCTGCACCTGCACCTGCACCTGCACCTGCACCGGCACCTGCACCGGCACCGCAGTCCCAAAGCGCAGGCCAACCCGGGCCCGTGCGCTCGGAGGCGCTGGCCAGCTATGTCAAGCTCGATACGCGAAAACTCGATGCGCTGGTTGATCTGATGGGCGAATTGGTGATTGCGCAATCCATGGTGGTGCAGCATCGTCTGGTCCAGCAGCAGCGCGACCGTGAGCTGGAGCGCCACCTGCGCCAGTTATCACGCATCACGACCGACCTGCAGCGCAATGCCATGTCCCTTCGCATGGTGCCCATCCGCTCGGCCTTCCAGAAGATGACCCGGCTGGTGCGCGACCTGGCCACCGCGCAGAACAAGCAGGTTCAACTGCACCTCAGCGGAGAGGACACCGAACTGGACCGCAATATCGTCGAGGAATTGGCCGATCCCCTGCTGCACATGATGCGCAACGCGGTGGATCACGGCATCGAATCTCCGTCCGAACGCCTGGCCAAGGGTAAAAGTGCACAGGGCAACATCTACCTGCACGCCGCTCACCAAGGCGGCGGCATTTTGATCCGCATGCGCGATGACGGCAAAGGCCTCGATGCACAGCGCATCCTGGCCAAAGCCCTGCAAAAAGGACTCATCTCAGGCGAAGAAGCTCCCACCGACAAGGCCATCTTCAATCTGATCTTTCTGCCGGGTTTTTCGACCGCAGAGAAGATCACCGACATCTCTGGCCGCGGTGTGGGCATGGACGTGGTGCGGGGCAACATTGCCCGACTTCGCGGACGCATAGACATCGAATCGGCGCCGAACCAGGGCACCACTTTCGACATATTCCTGCCACTGACGCTGGCCATCATCGACGGCATGTTGGTGGGTGTGGGCCAGGAGCGATTCATACTGCCAACCTTGGCGATCCGCGAATCGCTGCGACCTCACCGGCACATGGTTTCCACGGTACAGGGAAAGGGCGAGGTGATCAGTGTTCGTGACAAGCTCATTCCCCTGGTAAGGCTTTCTGAAAAGCTCGGCATCTCTAGCCAGGTGACCGACCCATCCAATGGCATCGTGATGGTGGTCGACTCTGGGGCCCGCAGCCGGGCCTTGCTGGTTGACAGCCTGCTCGGCAAGCAAGAGGTGGTCATCAAGTCGCTCGGGCACGCCTTCAGGGACCAGCAAGGCATGTCGGGCGCGGCCATCCTGGGTGATGGCCGGGTGGCACTGATCATCGATCCCGATGCGGTCAGTCAACTGTCCGCCGTTCCGGCCATGCGCCCCTGACCCTCGTCATCCCAGCAGCACCACCATGCCCCAAACACTTACCGACCATCTGCCCAGTGCGGGCAAATACTTGACCTTCACCTTGGCGCAGGAGCGCTATAGCCTGCCCGTTCTCAAGGTGCGCGAGA
This sequence comes from uncultured Bacteriovoracaceae bacterium, assembly GCA_964407615.1. Taxonomy (GTDB): domain Bacteria; phylum Bdellovibrionota; class UBA2428; order UBA2428; family UBA2428; genus CANIGN01. The sequence goes on from CAYOWH010000082.1 coordinate 1,426, forward strand.
TCATGCGCCTGTGCCCGGTCACGCCCGTGCCTCGAATGCCTGCCTACGTCAAGGGCGTGATCAATCTGCGAGGAAAGATCGTCCCGGTGGTCGACCTGCGTGAGCGCTTTGGTCTGCCTCAAACCCAGGACAGCGAGCGAATCTGCATCATCGTCGTGCAGCTCGACAGCGCCGATGGTGTGAGCCAATTGATGGGCATGATCGTCGATGTGGTTGAAGAGGTGTCGCACTTCCTGGCTGACGATCTCGAGGGGCCGCCGGACTTCGGCGCTGCCATCGACGCCCGCTTTATCGTGGGTATGGCCAAAAGCAAGGGAACCGTCAAAACATTGCTCGACATTGACCGGCTGCTCAGCCACGTGGGACAGATCGACTTGCGCGCGCTGGGCCCCAAACTCGTCGAACTCTAAACGTAATCACCCAAGGGAGCGATTTGATGTTGAATCTAAAAAAACTTGTCGTTGGTTTTTCAGTGCTGTTTCTGGGTAGCCTGGTGGGCATCCCTGCCGTCAGCTACTTGCTGACCGAACCCATCCGCATTGGTGGAAAGCTCTACGATCAGATCTCTCATGAAAAGGACTTGTTGGCCGCTGTGCTACCGCCGCCGGCCTATTTGATCGAGGCCCATTACATGGTTACCCGCACCATGGTGCAGATTCTTGAAGCCAACGGAGCGACCAATATCTCGACCACAGGTGAGGGTAAGCGCCTGGTCGAGCAAGCCCCGCGTCTGATCAAGGAGTACGCCGAGTCGTACAACCTGTTTGCCAAAAGCGCTCTGACCGAGCCCCAGCTGGCCTCTTTGCTGGCTGCCTCTGATAAGAGTGCCGCACGCTATTTGCAGATACTGAATGAAAACTTGCTGCCCCTTCTCGACAGCGGCAACAGCACGAAGCTCAAGGCGGAATTTGACGAGTTGATCAAAGTCTTCGAGCAGCACCGAGCCGCCGTGGATGCCCTGGTTGCAAAGACCAACGAAAGCACCAAGATCACCCTGAAACAAGCTGAAGCCATCGAGCAGCGCGTGATCTGGAGCATTGCCGCCTTGAGCTTGGGCGGCTTGGGTGTGGGCTTGTTGCTGGCCTGGGTTGCTTACCGGGTCTCTATTCGTCCTTTGGGCAAGGTGGCCGGCGACATTTACGCTGGCACTGAGCAGAGCCGGCGCGCTTCAAGTCAGCTGACTCTGGCCAGCCAGAAGCTGGCCCAGGGGGCCAGTGAGCAGGCGGCGGCCATCGAGCAAACCAGTGCCTCGCTCGAAGAGGTCTCGAGCATGATTCATTCGACGGCCAACAATGCCGAGCAAGCTAAGCAGCTCGCCAGCGAGACTCGTAACTCGGCTCAGGAGGGCGTCCAGAACATGGTGCAGATGACCAGCGCCATGCAGGCCATCGAGCAATCGAGTACCGATGTTGCCAAAATCGTCAAAAGCATTGACGAGATCGCTTTCCAGACGAACATTTTGGCGCTCAACGCCGCTGTTGAAGCAGCCCGTGCCGGCGAGGCTGGGGCCGGCTTCGCGGTGGTCGCCGATGAGGTTCGCTCATTGGCCCAGAGAAGTGCCACTGCGGCGCATGAATCGGCGGAAAAAATTGAGGCGTCCATACGCAGCAGCCGCGCCGGAGCAGCCTCTCTGCAGCGCCTGCAGGAGTCACTCAGTCAGATTGAAAGCAAGATCGGGAAGACCGATGTGCTGGTGGCTGAAATCACCATGGCCGCACGCGAGCAAGCTCAAGGAATCGAGCACGTTGGCATCGCCATTGAGCAAATGAGCAAAGTGGCTCAGGACACGGCGGACAGCGCCAGTCAGATTGCGCGCACGGCAGAGCAAACCCATGATCAAGCCCGCCATGCTGAATCATTGGTGGAAACCGGACTGGAGGTGGTGGGTTTGAAGCTCAAGAGCCATGGCGCCGGGGACGCAAACGGGGCCAATGACGCCCCTTTGTCTAGTCTGACCCGCCTGAGCCCGCGCCCATCGCGCTCTGGCGGCGCCAAGGTCACGGTCGAGCCGCCTCACACCGAGCATGGACTGGCGCACGATCGCAGCCCCAAGCTTAGGGCACCCGAGGCCGGTAGCGATCATCACTTCAAGAGTTACTGACCCCTGTGAGACCGTCGTCCCCGGCCGCCGAGCAGCTTCGGGATCCCCCGATGTCGGCGCGCGCCTTCGACCAACTTCGCGGACTCATTCACCGGCACAGCCGGATACACCTGAGTCCTAATAAGGTCGAGCTTTTGACCAGCCGCTTGGGCAAGCGGCGCCGAGAGTTGGGCTTGCCCGATTGGGAAGACTATGTGGCCTGGGTTGAAAGCCACAGCGAAGAAGAAGTTGAGGTGCTGATTGATCTGGTATCGACCAACCACACGCATTTTTTTCGCGAGGCTATTCATTTCGACATCCTCACAGCCGACCTTCTGGGCAAGCTGCTGAGCCAAAGCCCTACTGCCCAGAGAGGACTGCGTTTTTGGTCGGCGGGCTGCTCCAGTGGCGAGGAGGCCTTTACCTTGGCGATCGTCTTGGCCGAATATGCCCGACAAAAGCAACCCGACCTGCGATGGCAAATTGACGCCACCGATGTTTCCAATCGCGCCCTTGCGGCAGCAAGGCGGGCGATTTACGAGACCGACCGGCTCAGGCTGCCAGAGCCGCGCCTGCTCAAACAATACTTCCGCAAGGGCACCGGCCCCTATGAAGGCTTTTCCAAGGTCAAGTCGGAACTGGCCGAGAAAATTCGGTTTGAGCGCTTGAACCTGTTTGCCGAACGCTATGGCATCGCGACGCCTCAGCATGTGGTGTTTTGCCGCAATGTATTGATTTACTTCGAGAGCAAATTTCAGCTTCAGCTGGTGCAGCGGCTGCACGAGGTGATTGAGCCAGGGGGCTTTTTGATTGTTGGCCACTCCGATAGTTTGCTGCGCATCAAGCACCCGTTTGCCAGCCTGGGTAATGGGGTATATCAGCGCACCCACTGAGCGGGTGCATCTGGAGAAATCATGATCAAAGTACTGGTGGTGGACGACTCGGCCTTGGTCAGAAAGACCATCACGGACACGCTTTCACGCGACCCGGACATCGAGGTGGTAGGGGTGGCCAATGACCCATTGGTCGCCATGGAAAAGGTCGCCCGATTGCAGCCAGACGTGATGACGCTGGACATGGAAATGCCGCGCATGGACGGATTGACGTATTTGCGGCAGTTGCAAAAGGAGGGCTCGCCGATCGCGGTGGTGGTTGTGAGCTCGCTGACGCAACAAGGCTCACAAATGGCGCTGGACGCTATGGATGCTGGCGCATGCGAGGTACTGGCCAAGCCCGATGGCAGCATGTCGGTCGGTGCGCTGGCCGGCAAGCTGGCGTTTCACATCAAAGCCGCCCACGCAGCCAGGAAACGATTTTCACCAAGGATGCCAGCCACCCGCGCCACGTCAGCGGTGGCCGCCCCGGTGACAAAGGTGCCATCAGGGCAAAGCACGGCCGGCGTCATGGATCGTCGGCTGATCGTAGTGGGAGCCTCCACGGGTGGGGTGGAGGCTCTGCGCAGTCTGTTGCCGAGTTTGCCTGCAGGCCTTCCCCCCATTGTCGTGGTGCAGCACATACCCGCCTACTTCTCCAAGGCCGTGGCTGAGCGGCTCAATGAGCTGTGCCCCTATGAGGTGCGGGAGGCGGTCAATGATGAGCCGGTGCTGCCGGGCCAGTGCCTGATTGCGCCCGGTAACTATCATTTGATGGTGGTGCCTAGCGGGACCGGTTACCGCACCCGCCTGGGACAAAGTCCGCCAGTGCATTTTTGCCGGCCAGCGGTTGACGTACTGTTTCGCTCGGCCGCAGAACTGGCGGGCAAACATACCTTGGGAATTTTGCTCACTGGCATGGGCAGTGATGGTGCGCTGGGTATGCAGGCTATACGCCGCGCCGGCGGCATCAATTTGGCCGAGCATGAAGACAGTTGCGTGGTTTACGGCATGCCGCGCGCAGCGGTGCAGTTGGGCGTCGTTGACCAGTCGGTCATGCTCGAGCGTATGCCCCAGGCCATTGTTGATCGGATTAACAAGATAAGTGCCTAAGACCATGGACCTGACTGAAAAATCTCTGGATAACATCGCACTGGGCCCAGAGCCTCAGCCGTTGGATGTCGAGCAGCGTAATGCGCAGATGCTTGCGCAGGCGCGATTGCTGGTGGTCGACGACAGCAAGATGATGCGCATGGGTATCTCGCGTTCCTTGCGCCAGATTGGGGTGCAACACATCGAGGAGGCTGCTCACGGCCGGCAGGCGCTTGAGCGGCTGCAAAATGAGGTTTTCGATTTAATGCTGCTCGATGTCGAAATGCCCGAGATGACCGGGCTCGAAGTTCTTGAGCAGATGCAGCACAACGCCGGGCTCAAGGGCTTTCCGGTGATTGTGATTTCTGGCGGGCAGGACATCGAGGATGTGGTGCGCTGCATCGAGATGGGCGCCGATGACTATCTGCCCAAGCCCTTCAGCCAGGTGTTGCTCAAGGCGCGATTGACCTCATCCATCGAGAAGAAACGGCTGCGCGATATGGAGCTGCTGCGCCGCCAGCAGTTGCAACAGCAGCACGAGCAGCTTGAGAGAGAACAGGAAAAGACGGAGAACCTGCTGCTCAATATCTTGCCGCGCTCTGTCTCGCAGCGACTCAAAGCCGGTGAAAAACGCATCGCTGATGCCCACCATGACGTGTCGGTGTTATTCGCGGATCTGGTTGGTTTTACCCAGCTGTCCAAAGGCCTGTCGGCCGAACGTTTGGTGGAAATCTTGGACCAGATTTTTTCGGACTTCGACGCCATCGTCGGCGCCGCTGGCGTCGAAAAAATAAAGACCATCGGCGATTGCTACATGCTCGTTGGTGGCGTACCCGAACCTCGGCCGGACCACGCGGTTGCGGTGGTGCAGGCCGGCTTTGACATGCTCGCGGCCATGTCCAGGATCAACCAGCAGCACGGCACTGAGTTGCAGATTCGGGTCGGCGTCAACAGCGGGCCAGTGGTGGCCGGCGTGATCGGCATGCACAAGTTCACTTACGACCTTTGGGGCAACACCGTCAACGTGGCCAGCCGGATGGAATCGACCGGTACGCCCGGCCGGGTGCATGTCTCACCCTCGACCGCCCAGCACCTGGGCCAGCACTTTGCGCTGGAAGCTCGTGGCAGCGTCAGTGTCAAGGGCATCGGTGAGGTGGAGACCTTTTTCGTCAACCCCCTGAGCCGAGTCGGTGCCGGGTCATGAAGAGCTTGCCGCTGACGCCCGAGCGCTGGTTTGATGGCCTGGCCCAGGCCTGTCATCAACTGCGGCTGGCCTGGCCTGAGAATTGGCCCGGCTTGGTCGCCGTTGCCGAGGTCTGTATCTCAAGTTTGGCGCTTGACACCAAGGCCACGCCCGAGATCGCAGCCTTGACCGACTTTACCCGTGCGGTGGCTCACGATATGGAGGCCCTGGCCTTGCAAGGCGCGGCCGATGATGAGCCCCGATATCACAACCGCCTGCACACGGCCGATGTGTTGCTGACCGTCACCACCATGCTGCATGCGCTTGATGCGCCGGCCGATGCGGCTGCCCACCCCTGGGCCGCGGCCATGCTGGCCGCCGCCGTTGCCCATGACTTTGGTCATCCCGGCGGGGTTAACAAGCAGCGCTTTGACATCGAGTCGCGGTCCTGGCGCGGCGTGGCACAGCACGGGGCCCGCTTACCTGATGTTTGGCGCTCGCGCATCGAGACCTTGATTCTCTACACCGACCCGCAGACCGTGCCTGACAACCATGCACAGGTGGCTGACCAGCCTTTTACCTGGACTCAGCCTTGGTGCCAAGTGCTGCTTAACGAGGCCGATATTCTGATGAGCGCCAGCACCCGCTTCGGCCCCGACCTGAGTCAGGCTCTGGCACAGGAGTGGCAGCGCGTGGGCTTTGTCGCTCATGCCACCGTGGCTACTCCAGCGGGGCGGGCGCAGTTTTTAAGATCCATTCGCTTTTCCAGCCCAGCTGCCCTGGCTTTGGCGATGCCCGAGCAGGTTGCGCAGCAATTGCAATGAACCATACCCAAGGGAGTTTTCTGTGAGTTCAAGCCCAATGAATTTTTCAGTCGACCTGGCCAGGGTCGAGGCCATGGGCTCCATGCCCCCTTATTCGGCCGACGCGATGGCCGCCTACGTGAAGCTCGGCCTGAGCAGTGAAGACCGGCTTTACTATCAACTCGTCAGCGAGCTTTCGCTCGGCTCGGCCGCCTTCAAGCCTGGCAGCAATCTGTGCGTTTTGGGTGAGCCTGCGCATGATGCCTATGTGGTGCGCCAAGGCGAGCTCCATGTTCACACCGAAGGCCTGAGCTACCGTGTTGGGCCAGGCTCGGTGATCGGCCTGGCCGCCGGTTTGGCCGATGTGCCGCACAACATGACCGCCACCGCGGTGACGGTGGTCACCGCCAGCGTTATTCCTATTTTCAAGGCGATCAAGGCTTTGTCTGGCTGTCATCCGGGGCTGCGCGGCATCAACCGCAGCACCGTCATGCGCATCCTCGGTCTGTCTGCCGTGCCGGAGTCCCTCAAATGAGCGCCTTCACTGACGTCAGTTTCGCGGCCGGCGTTCACCTTTTCGATGCCGGTCAGCCGGCCGACAAGCTGTACATCATCAAGCAGGGCAGTGTCGAGCTGCTTGACGGCAAGACCCATCAGGTGTTTGCCACTCTGAGCCCGGGCCAGCCCTTCGGCGAGCAGGCAATTTTGGCCGGCGGCGTGCGCAGTGCCACTGCTCGGGCCAAGGTCGATACCGTATGCATGGAGCTGACCGCCACCGGCTTGCAGCAGGTACTCTCCAAAGAGTCGGACATCAGCCGCATCGTGTTTCGGGCCCTGCTGCTGCAGCTCTACATGACCAATCGGCTGCGCCAGAAAAGCTAGCCGCCGGCCCGCGCCAGGCCGGGCCTTAGCCGGCGCTCGCGCCGGTCAGGCGTTCGAGCGCCTCGCGGTATTTGGCCGCCGTTTTCTCGGCCACTTCGGCCGGCAGCTTGGGTGCGGGCGGCGTTTTACCCCAGGGCTTGCCGTCTATACGGACCGCTTCGAGCCAGTCGCGTACAAATTGCTTGTCGTAGCTCGGCGGATTTCGGCCTTGGGCCAGCGCGCTCTCATAGCCTTCGATCGGCCAATAGCGCGATGAATCAGGCGTGAGCACCTCGTCCATCAGGGTCAGGGTGCCGTGTTCATCCAGGCCAAATTCGAATTTGGTGTCGGCGATGATGATGCCTTTGGTCAGCGCGTACGCTGCCGCGGCCTCGTAAAGCGCAATGCTGACGCGCCGGATCTCAGCGGCCAGCTGCGGTCCGACGATTTTTTCAACCTGTGCATAGCTGATGTTCTCGTCGTGCTCACCGACCTCGGCCTTGGCCGCGGGCGTGAAGATGGACTCGGGCAGGCGGCTGGCGTTCTTCAGGCCGGGCGGCAGCGCCACGCCGCAGACCGACTGGCTGCGCTGGTATTCCTGCCAGCCACTGCCGGCCAGGTAACCGCGCACCACCGCCTCCACCGGGATGGGCTGGAGGCGTTTGACCAGCATCGAGCGGCCCGCAATTTGCGGCACTTCATCGGGAGCCACCACGCTCTCGGGGGCTTGCCCAGTCAGATGGTTGGGGCACAAGGGGGCGAGCCGGTCGAACCAGAACAGCGCCATCTGAGTGAGGATCTGGCCCTTGCCAGCAATCGGCTCATCGAGGATCACGTCGAAGGCGCTCAGCCGGTCGCTGGCCACCATCAGCAGCCGGTCGCTGCCCACCGCGTAGTTGTCGCGCACCTTGCCGCGGGCCAGCAGGGGCAGGGAATGCAGTGCAGAGGTGTGGAGGGCGTCGGTCATGGCGTGGGCTTGAAAAGACAAAG
>CAYOWH010000083.1:0-5712 GCA_964407615.1 uncultured Bacteriovoracaceae bacterium
AAGGATTGGCATTGATGGCAACACCAGAAAAAGAGCTGACGCTCGAGGATCTCACGCGTTTATTTGAAACACAGATTTCTACTGTTCAGGATTTATCTGCTTTAGAAAATTTGCGAGTCGAGTGGATTGGAAAAAAGGGACATATTCCTTTGCAAATGCGCAACTTGGGAAAAGTTGCCGAGGCAGAAAGAAAAATTCTTGGCCAAAAAATTAATGAAGTTAAAACAAAAGTAGAAAGCGAACTTGATCGCAAACACAAAACTCTTTTTGCTCAATCTTTGAATGAGCAATTAGAAAAAGAGCGTGTGGATGTGACCTTGCCTGGAGTGGCTCTCACAAAAACGTGTGAGCATCCCGTATGGAAGGTTCAATCTGAACTTGTCAAAATCTTTTCAAATTGCGGCTTTGTTGTTGAGATGGGGCCAGAGGTAGAGCACGAATTTTTCAATTTCGATGCGCTCAATATGCCTAAGAATCATCCTGCTCGAGCAATGCAAGATACTTTTTACATTGCAGGAGAAAAGGAATTAGTTCTACGCACTCATACTTCACCTGTGCAAATTCGTACAATGTTGCTACAGCCTCCTCCGATAAGAATGATTTGCCCAGGGCGTGTGTATCGATCTGACTACGATCCTACGCATTCTCCGATGTTTCATCAGATTGAGGGATTGCTTGTGGATCAAGATGTGGTGATGGGTGATCTCAAAGGCTTGCTTGATCACATGGTGAAAGAATTTTTTGGTGCAAGTTTAGGTGTACGATTACGACCTTCATTTTTTCCGTTCACGGAGCCTTCTGCGGAAGTAGATATGGCGTGTGTTTTTTGCTCTGGAAAAGGATGCAAAACTTGCAAACATACAGGTTGGATCGAAATTGGGGGTTGCGGAATGGTGGATCCTGAGGTTTTCAAGTCCGTTGATTTAAATCCAGAGAAGTGGTCGGGGTTTGCTTTTGGTATGGGGCTTGAGCGCATGACGATGCTTAAATATGGAGTGAGTGATTTGCGCTCTTTTTTTGAGAGTGATCAAAGATTTTTGAGGGAGTTTTCATGAAGCTTTCTTGGAAATGGATTTTTGAAATTTATGATATAAGCCCTACGTCTAAAGAGTGGGATATTGTTGAAACAGTTCGTGCTCGCTTACCTCTTGCGGGGATTGAAATTGCAAAAGTTGAAAAACTAGGTGAATCGCTGGGTGATATCATCATTGCAAGAGTCGAAGAGACTTCAAAGCATCCTCAAGCCGATCGTTTGAATGTTTGTAAGGTTAATAACGGAAAAGAAATTTTGCAGATCGTTTGTGGTGCGGCCAATGTAAGAGCGGGATTAACGGTTGCTCTTGCACCCGTGGGTGCAAAGCTTCCGAATGGGATGGAAATTCGTGCCGCCAAGATTCGCGGAGTTGATTCTAATGGAATGCTTTGCAGCGAGAGTGAATTGGGTCTTGCAAAAGAGTCTGAGGGAATTTTGGAATTACCTGGTGCTCTTGTTGTGGGACAAAAATTTTTAGATGTGATCGAAGTGCGCGATCAGATTTGGGAGTTAGAGCTTACTCCTGATCGTGCGGATTGTTTATCTGAAATCGGACTTGCACGTGAGTTGAGAAGATATTTCGGAAGTGATTCTAAATCTTGGCCTGCTGTGAATATGCCTGAGCGCGATAAGCTCGAAGATGAAAAGCAAGGCGATGTTCCTATTGTAAAAGTTGAAGTGCAAGCTTCAAAGGCTTGCCCTTTGTACACAGCACAACTTTTTGAGGGTTTTAACTCTAAGAATACCTACTCAAATTTATTCACTGAAAGATTAAAAGTTTTGGGGACAGAGCGTTTTCGCTCGGGACCTGTTGATTTAGCGAATTACGTTCTTTTTGAGTGTGGTCATCCGATGCACACTTTTGATGCAGATGAAATTGTGGGATCAAAAATCATTGTTCGTTTTGCAAAAGCGGGAGAAAAAATCACAACGATCGATAACATCGAGCGGGTTTTAAGCACAGAAGATTTGATTATTGCAGATATCGAAAAGCCTCTTGCGCTTGCGGGTGTGATGGGCTCCAAAGACAGCGGTGTGACAGAAAAAACAACTCGCGTTGTTGTAGAGTCTGCTTATTTTGATCCGGAAGTTGTACGTGCAACAGCGAAGAGACATAAAATTTCAAGTGATGCGAGTCATCGTTTTGAGCGTGGAGTGAATCCTTTTGGGGTTTACGAAGCAGCGGGGCGATTATCGTTTTTGTTCAGGAATCAACTGAGTGCGCGCAAGCGCGGTTCATTTGTTGTGGTTAAAGGTGAAAAAGCTGACAAGCTTTTTGAGCATCGTCACATTAATTTAGATCTCAGGATGTTAGAGCGCACACTTGGTTTTGAAGTGAGCCCTCAGGAGGCTTTGGAAGCCTTGTCGGCAACAATGATTCCTTCTCAACAAAAATCTTCGAATGTGATTAAAGTAGAGGCCCCACCTTTTAGATGGGATTTGCAGAGAGAAATTGATTTAGTCGAAGAAATTGCTCGTGTTGTGGGATTCGACAAGATTCCTTCGCGTTATCCAACGCAATCTAAGTCACACGAGGGAGTGGCAACAGCTATTTTTGATCGTTGGCAAGATTTACGCTCGGTGGGTTTGAAATCGGGTTTTGTTGAGGTAGCTCCCTATGCTTTTATTTCAGAAAATGAAAAAGCAAATTTTGCGCCCAACTGCTCTTTGCAGCAATTAGAGAATCCTATTTCAGAAGATTGGAAGTATTTACGTTCAAGTCTCACAACAGGAATTTTAAAAAACTTATCTCGTCATGGAAGTCTTCGTCAAAAACGAGTTCAGGTTTTTGAAACAGGAAGTGTTTTTGAAGCTACAAGCGGCAAGATAGGCCTCAAAGAAAAAGATTTGAAAACAAAAGAATCTCTTCATATCTCTTGGGGATTGATGGGTCATCGTGAAGATGCCTCTTGGCTACAAGATAAAACATCAAAAACTCGTGATGAGTATCGAAATTATTTTGATGCCAAAGGTTTTTGGGAATCTCTTCAGTCTTTATTGCAAAAATCGGATGGGCGTTGGAAAAATTTTGAATTAAAGGCACTTTGGAAGTTGAGTGCTGATGAGTTAGCAAAAATACCTCAATGGATTCCCGTAAAAGCCTTGCATCCAGGTCGAACCGCTCTTGTGAGTGTTCCCGGATTACGTGGCATTCGAGGGTATGTTGGCGAATTACATCCCGGTCTTGTAGGTGAGGTCATGAATTTTCCTGCGGGCTGGAAATTTCCAATTGCTCTTGGCGAATTGAGGGTGATTGAAGATCTGTGGGATTGGAAAACACCTAAAGAATTAGAACAAAAACTAGGAGTTAAGCCTCGTTCTCAAGTAGCAACGCCTTCGATGAATCCTGTTGTCGAGCGAGATCTTTCTTTGGTTTTTGGCACGTCAGTTTCTTATGAGGATATTTTAAAACTTATTAAAAAAGTGACTGTGAATTTGAAAGAAGTTTCGTGTGTGGATGTTTACCCTCTTTCACAAGATAAACATTCTTTAACATTTCGCTTACTTTTGCAGTCTGATGAGAGAACGCTTTTGGATGAAGAAGTTCAGAAAACGATTGATTCCTTGACGGGTGAGCTGACAAAAAGTTTTGCAGCCACTCTCAGATAATAAAAATTATTTTTTTTCATAATGAAGGCTAAGACGCAAAAAAATTTCCCCTGATTTTTTAGCAAGAAGTTGTTTCTTGGAGGCTTCTGCATCTGTTGCATGAATTTCGTGAAGCAAAAGGAAACCAAGGGAAGAACGCATAAAAAAAGAATCGCCCAAATAAACTTGAGCGCATGGACCTGCATCAATTCTCCATACTCGAAGCCCTTGCGTTCCTGGTAAAGTAAGAGAAGCGTCGGGTGTGTAGCGGTAAAGATTGGAATCAAACTGAACTCGTAGTCCCCATTCCGTTTTTTTTTGATTGAAAAAATAGATACCTGTAAAGGGAAAGCCAAGTTCCGCTCTCCATCTTTCTCCCACGTACTGAGCGGTGGCGATGGGAATGAGGGTGTTTGATTGAAATTCTCTTGAATAATGGAGGCCTGCTCCATATCTCCAGCCTGTTGAGGTTTCATGAGGCTTGTAATTGATGAGAAACATAGCCGATCCGAACAAAGCATCTCTTGAGATTTTTCTATCACCAGAGATTTTTTTAAATTCAATGTGGGGATTGAAAAGATAAGTAAAATTATTTAAGCCTTTGAATCTTGCTAAAAGATTCAACCGATAATTTTTAAAAGATTCTTCTGTTGAGAGGAACGGAAGTTTGAGGTTGCCTTCTTGGGCTCTTAGGCCAGCCATGAGAGAGAAGTTTTGATTTAAAATAAGCGGAGGGGCCCCAAGTCTTAGATCATACGTTCTGTAGCTTTGTGTCGGACTGTAAAGAGTACCCAGTGAAACCATATCTCGACTTTGTTCTTGTGACTGAGCTAGGTGAATAACAAAAATAAAAACACAAAACCGAAGCATTTAAGAAAGACTATCGAATCTAATTCTCTAGGAATAGGCTTCATTTTTATTTATTTCCATGTTCAAATAAAAATATGGCTTTTTATAGAATCAAAGAGGCTGCTCAAAGAGTAGGGGTTCCCGCACATGTTTTACGTTTTTGGGAATCTCAGTTTCCACAGTTAAAGCCCAACAAAACGGGTCGAGGTCAGCGCCTTTTTGATGATGAGGATGTAAAAAACTTTCTTAAAATCAAACATCTTCTTTATGTAGATGGATATTCAATTCCTGGTGCAAAAAAGTTTTTAAAAGAGGAATCCTCCAGTATAAGTTCTGAAAAATCAAATCAGCCTATTCAAGGGGTACAAAAGCTTTTCTTACAAGAAGCGAAGAAGGATCTTCTTTCTTTGATTCAATTTACTCGTGAAATCTAAGCCACAGCTTTTAAATCTTTGTCAAAAAATTCTTTGGGTAGGGGCTACTGGTTTTGGTGGACCCCTTGCTACTTTGAATATGCTCAAGAATGCTTTTGTTCACAATCTTGAATGGTTGAGTGAAAAAGACTTTTTAGAGTGCATGGGTGTGTGCAAACTCTTCCGGGTAACGTTTCTTCGATGATGTCTGTAGTGATCGGTAAAAGGTTTTTTGGGTTTTGGGGTTCTCTTTTAGCTCTTCTTGGTTTTTTACTTCCTGCTTTTCTTATTGTTGTGGGATGGATGATTTTTGGTGAGTTTATATATGCTCAATGGAAGGCAATGAAGCTTGAAGTCTTGCCCAAGGTCTTATTATTTCTGGGGACTCTTTTGCTTGCATATGTTGGTGTTCAGTATCGTCTGATTGAGTTGGAGATATTGGGTGCAGCACTGCTTATGGGCCTTGTATTGTATAGGGTCTTTCCTTCGTTTTTTCGACCACAATCCAAGATTAATCTTTACTTTTTAAAGTGTTTTCGCTTTGATTTTTTCGCGAGCGTTATTGTTTTTGGAACGGGCTTTATGTTGTTCCCTTATCTTGAGCGAGAATTGGTTTAGACGGGTCTTTTGAGTCAGGAATCTTACTTGGAAATTTAAGTCCGGGACCTGTAGTGATTGCCTCGACTTATTATGGTTGAAAGTTAGCAGGTTTTTGGGAGCTTTAGCGGCGACAATCGGCGTTTTTAGTGGACCATTTTTTTTAGTAAATGTTTTTTATTCTAGGCTAGAGCGTTTAAGAGAAAGTCCGATGAATCAGCATCTTTCTCT
>CAYOWH010000083.1:5722-9233 GCA_964407615.1 uncultured Bacteriovoracaceae bacterium
TTTTGGTTCTTTTGCATTTTAATTTAGGATTTATGAGTGAAATTACTTTAAATCTTAAAGATGTAAGTATTTTTTTGCTGTTTTTTTTGATTTTATGACTTAAGGCACCTCTTAGTGTTCAGGTGCCTTTTGTTTTAGTTCTTGCTTATTTTTGAATCTAAAGTTAAGTAAAATTTTCAAAAATAATTTTACGTGATTTTTCTCTTAAAGGTTTTTCAATATAGAGGTAAATATTATAACTTATAAATAAAGTAATACTAATATGAGTGAATAAAAGCAACGTGAGTTCAAGCAAAGATGCTTCAGGCCAGCTCGGGCCAGTTATGTTGCGTTCATTAATTTTAAAATAAAATGAAATTGCTCGGAGCAAAAGTCCTCCACTAGTAAAAAGATGAGACATGTAGAAAGAATAAGAAACTGTTCCCAGCCAAACAAAAGATTTTAAATTTAAAATTTTATTTGTTATACAATTCGAATTTTGGGTATTAACAAGAGATAAGACTAAGGCAGCAGATAAGAAATAAATAAAAAAGTCTAATTTATGATTTGTTTTAAATTCTAAAAATAAACCAATTAACATGAGAAAATATATTGGGGTTGTCTTAGGCAGTTTATGGTTAAGGTTTTTATTTATAAAAGCAGCTAGGCATCCCATAAAGAAGCCAGAAAAGCAGCGGAGCAAATTATCAAGACCAAATGTATTATTTGTAATTTTACATAAAAGAGCACAAGCACAAATAAATGAAAAAATTATGATTTTTCTTTTTTTAAAAAATAAAACTATGCAGCCAAAAAGAAGATAAGTATAGAATTCTACACTTATAGACCAAGCTGCATAATTGAAACTCAATGGTCTGTAAGGAATTATTGCTTGAATCAAAAATAAGTTTTCAAAAAACAAAGACAAGTTAAATTGCTGTAGCTGAACTTTTGAGTTATAGCCGGTAGATATTAGATTTTTTAACAAAAAATTTATAGTTGGAAGTAGTAAAAGAAATAAATGAACTGGGTATAGTCTTCCAAAACGTAACAATTGAAATCTTAATAAATCAATATTTTTTTTTATTTTTCCCTCATATGCATTGTAAATTACAAATCCAGATAATACAAAAAAAAGATCGACCATTAGATAACCATTTTTAAAAAAATTTAATCTCCATAATTCAAATAGTCTAATATCAGTAAGATGAAAAAAGTACACTAAGAGTGCAGCAATTCCTCTGATACTCTCAAGCTCAGGGTAAATTTTATTTTTATCCACGGCTTTGCTTGCTATCGCCTCGAGCAAAGATGGAAGCAACGTAGTGAAGAACGTCGTTTGCTGATACTTCATCGTATCCGAAGTTTTTGATCAAACGAGTTTTTACGATGTCGATCTTTTCTTGAGTCGCTTTATCAACCACATTGGAAACAAGAGTGGTGAGCTTGATGGAGTCTTTTTGATCTTCAAAAAGTTTCAACTCAAGAGCTTTGTGTAAGCGCTCGTTAGTTTTGTAATCAAACGTTTTGCCTTCAAGAGCTAAAGCGCCGATGTAGTTCATGATCTCACGACGGAAATCATCTTTGCGAATATCAGGGATATCGATTTTTTCTTCGATCGAACGCATGAGTCTTTCATCGGGCTCTTCAGCTTGTCCTGTGTAGGCGTTACGCACTTTTTCTTTTTGTGTGTGAGCTTTGACGTTATCGATATAGTTTGAACAAAGCTTAGCAATTGCCTCTTCGTCGGCACTGATGGCGCGCTGAACTTCGTTTTTCACGATGTCTTCGTACTCTTGCTTAACGACAGAAAGTAATTCACGGAATTGTTTTTTCTTATCTTCGCTGCTGATTAGACTGTGGTTCTTGAGTCCGCCTTCCAGTTCGTTAAGAACCATGAAAGGATTGAGCGTGCCTACGACTTCTGCTTCATTTACAAGCGCATTTGAAATCTTATCATGAACGTAGCGAGGAGAGATTCCATCCATACCTTCACGTACCGTTTCTTTGCGCAACTCTTTAACGTTCTCCTCTGTAAATCCAGGGAGGGTTTTTCCGTTGTAGAGTTTTACTTTTTGAAGCAAAGAAAGATTTGCTTTTTTAGGAGCCTCTAAGCGAGTGAGAATCGCCCAAAGAGCGGCCATTTCAAGAGTGTGAGGAGCAATGTGCACTCCACGCACTTTCTCACGGTTAAAAGTTTTTTTGTAGATTTCAGTCTCAGACTTCCACTTGGTGATGTAGGGAATGTCGACTTTAATTGTGCGATCTCTCAAGGCTTCCATGAATTCGTTATTTTGTAATTTTTTGTATTCAGGCTCGTTTGTATGGCCGATGATCACTTCGTCGATATCTGTTTGAGCAAACTTTTTAGGTTTGATTTTATGTTCTTGTGAAGCTCCTAGGAGATCGTACAAGAAAGCCACGTCAAGTTTAAGAATTTCGACGAACTCAATGATACCGCGGTTAGCGATGTTGAATTCTCCGTCAAAGTTAAAAGCTCTTGGATCTGAATCAGATCCAAAGAGGGCAATCTTACGGTAGTTAATATCACCTGAAAGTTCCGTAGAGTCTTGGTTTTTTTCGTCTTTAGGTTGAAAAGTTCCAATACCTACACGATCTTTTTCGCTAAACACAAGTCGACGCACTTTTATGTGCTTCATAACTCTATTCCAGTCACCTTTGTAATGCTTCATGAGTTCGGCAAAGAAAAATCGCGAAGCAGGATTGAGATCGCCGGTGATTTGAATTTTAGAATCTTTACGACCGCGTGAAAATTCATCAACGAATCCAGCTCTCAAGTTTTCTGGAATAAGCTTGAGGGGTTCTTCGTTCATTGGATCTGGAAATTCATCAATTCCAATTTCGTTGAGTTGACGAAAAACGGGAATATCTTCTTTGTCGGGGTTGACCCACGTGAAGCTGTAAAGAGCTCCTGCTTCTTGACGTGAATAAAGTTCGAGACCTTTTTTGATCATTCGAACGATCGTAGATTTAGAGCTTCCGACGGGTCCGTGAAGAAGGATGACTCTGTTTTGAGGTCCGTAGCCCTTTGAAGCACTGTGAAAAATATTTACGAGCTTCATCAATGGAATTTCGAGACCGAAAACTGCGTCTTTTCCATTATCGATAGGGTCATCAAAAAAATTGTAGTGAAGAACTTTTTTCTTCGTGTCGACTCCTTCTTGAACACCCCAAGAAAGAATCATGTCATAAACTCTTTGGTAAGCATTGCGACAAACTTTTGGGTTTTCAGTCACAATGTTGATGTAGTCTTGAAACGATCCAGACCAATTTGCTTTTTTAAAAGCATCAAGATCTTGTTTCTTAGAGATGAACTGATGAATATCGAATCCCATACTTTTATTATCGCGTGTCTGGTGTCAAAATGCACTACGCGCAACTTTACAAAATCTTAATAATTTGAAGCCCTGAGACACAATTTAGTGTCAAAAATCTGTTTACGCCAAGAATAGGTCTCAGCTTTTAAGGGGATTTGTCGAAAGCAGCCACATAGAGGGTAATTATGAGTAAA
>CAYOWH010000084.1:0-8977 GCA_964407615.1 uncultured Bacteriovoracaceae bacterium
TTAAAGAAAGGGGAGAGAATCCATCTCTTCCCTTTTTTGTTTTTTCTGAAAAGGGGTTGCTTGTTTTAGCAAACGAGCGAGGAAGAAAAGTACTCATGCTTTCAGAAAAAGAATTGCCTCTTTCAAAAGAAAATCTTTTAAAGACGTGGACTTTTTATAATGAGGAATTGGGTGCTCCTGCAATTTTATCTCGAGCACTTTCGGGAATTTCTGCTCATCAAAAACTTTTGGCTCAATTAGGTTTAAAAACTTATCGAATTTGGACTCAGGAGGACCTTTTCCCTGGGCATATTGTGGTTTTTTGTGAGTTGCTTCGTCGAGGCGATCTCATGCAAGATAAAGAGAGTCGGCAGCATTTGTTTCGAGTTTTAGCTCACGAAATTCGTACTTCTTCGTTAATTTTAGGAAGTTATGTGGATATGGTGAAAGCAGACAATCCTCAACTGGCAGCTCGCATGGAAGAAGGAGTAAAGCGACTTGAAAGAGCTGTCGAGCTTTTGCAGGAATTGAAAGCAGAGCTTGAATTGAAATAGACGTTGCGTTTAGACTGTGCGTGATTCATGACTCATCCAAAAATCTCAAGGCCTCAGTTGGAAAAAGTTTTTTCGCAATCCATTCCTGAGACTCCCTTTTATCTTTATGATGAAAAAGTTTTGAGGTCTTTGTCGGAATCTTTTCAGAAAGCCATCTCATTTGATCCGGATATTTGTCTTCATTACGCGATGAAAGCAAATAGTTCTGAGGCTATTTTAAAGATTCTCAAGGAGTATGGAGCGGGTCTTGATATTGTTTCTGGAGAAGAGCTTAAGCTTGGATTGAAAGTAGGTTTTCAACCACATCAAATTGTTTATTCAGGTGTTGGAAAAAGCGAAAAAGAATTAATGGCAGCAATTGAGAATGAAATTGCTCTTCTCCTTGTCGAAAGTCGTGAAGAGTTTTTAGAGCTTTGTGGACTTGCTGAAAAATATTCTCAAAAAAAAATTCGAATTGGATTTCGTTTTAATCCAAATTTAAATGTTCAAACTCATCCCTACATTGCAACAGGACTTTGGGATCATAAGTTTGGAATGGCGGATGATGAGATTTTGTCTTTGTTAGAATTTAAGCGTCCAGCCAATTTAAGTATTGAGTGTTTGAGTATTCACTTGGGGTCTCAAATTTTTGAAGATAAAGTTTTTTATGATGCCCTCGACGAAGTTTTACGTTTGGCGCGTGTGATCGCAGATCGTTATTCTTTGCGTTTTCCCATCTTAGATGTGGGTGGGGGATTGGGAGTTAATTACGAAAAGCCTTTTGAAAAGCCTGATTTTGAAAGTTATGGAAAGTTTTTAAAAAAAGCTCTTCAAGAGTGGAAGCAGTTTAATCCTCAACTGAAATGTAAAGTTTTTTCTGAGTGTGGTCGAGCGCTTGTTTCACAAGCTGGTTTTTTACTTACAAAGGTCATAAGAATTAAAAAAAATCCTAAAAAGAATTTTGCGATTGTTGATGCGAGTATGACGGAGTTGATTCGTCCTGCACTCTATAACGCTTTTCATGTGATAGAGAAGCTAGATTTTCATCCCGTATCTGCGAAGAATGTTTCATCTAATTTAGATCGTAAAACGGAACGCTATGATGTTGTAGGGCCTGTCTGTGAATCGGGAGATTTTCTTGCTCAAAACATAGAGTTGCCCGAACTCGAAAAGGGTGCTTTGCTTTGGGTGACGTGTGCGGGTGCCTATGGTTATGCTATGTCGAGCAGTTATAATTTGAGGGCTCTTCCTGCTGAGTATCTTCTTAGGGGAGATGACTCTTTATGCTTGATACGTGATCCTGTTAAGGTTTGGTTAAAATAACCCTGTCTCTACAAAAACCCTTGAAAATTATGAAGATTGATTAAACATCACAAATTTGTATTGATTGGGCTTGGCCCAGTGCTACAAAATAAGTATATGAGAATCTCGTCACTTGAAGAGTACGGTTTAAGGTGTGCTCTTCAACTTGCCAAATTTAAGAAGAAATCTTCTCTTGTTTCGGCTTCTCAGATAGCAGATCTCGAGGGTTTGTCGGTTGAGTATGTATCCAAAATCATGCATCTTTTTCGAAAAGCTGGGGTAGTGGAGTCCACGAGAGGTATTCAAGGTGGTTTTTCACTTAGCAAAATGCCGCATGAGTTTTCAGTAAAAGAAATTCTTGATGTGTTCATGGTGACTCAAAAAACATCAGATGATTTACAGAGTTTTTGTACGAACCATGCGGGGATTCGTAATGAGTGTGTGCACAAGTCTCAGTGTACGATTCGTCCCGTATGGATTCACATCTTTGAAGTTTTTGATCGTGTTTTGTGTTCGATTTCACTAGAAAATCTTTTAGAAGGTTCTGCCGTGATTTCTGAAAAAATTAGATCTGTCAATTTAGCTCCATCAAAAGAGGAAGAAAAAATAAAATGAATATTTTTGAAATTAAAAACTTTTCTGTCAGCGTTGAAGGTAAAGAAATCATAAAAGATTTTTCTTTAAGTATTAAAGCCGGAGAAGTTCATGCCATCATGGGTAAAAATGGTTCCGGCAAAACAACTCTTTCGATGTCTCTGATGGGGCATCCTGCTTACGATGTGACGGGCGGAAAAATCTTTTTGTCCGGTGAGGATATTACAGATCTTGATACAGAAGAAAAAGCTCGCAAGGGTTTATTTTTGGGTATGCAACATCCGGTAGCGATTCCTGGCGTGAGTGTCGGAAATTTTTTAAGAACGGCTTTGAAAAACGTTTGGGGCGAAAGTGTGTCTGCAACAGAGATTCGAAAGCGTATCAAAGATGAAGCGCAAAAAATGAAGATCCCAGCTGAATTTTTGTCACGTTCTTTAAACGATGGCTTCAGTGGGGGAGAAAAGAAAAAGCTCGAAACTCTTCAGCTTTCATTACTGGCCCCGAAGTTTGCAATCATGGATGAAACGGATTCGGGTCTTGATATTGATGCTCTCAAGAGCGTTGCTGAAAAAATCTATTCATTACGTTCTCCCGAACGAGGGTTTTTAATTATTACTCACTATCAGAGAATTTTGAATTATGTGAAACCCGACTTTGTTCACGTAATGATCAATGGAAAAATTGTTAAGTCAGGCGGGCCTGAGCTCGCACTTGTTCTGGAGTCAGAAGGATATGGAAGTCTTGGGTCTTCTGAAGGCGAAGGAGCCAAGGTGTGAGCGAATTAATTCCCTCTCGTAAAGACGAGAATTATCGCTATACTCAAATTCCTCTCTCTTCAGGGGATTGGTCTTCTGAGACCTTTTCTTATCCAGAAACAGTTTCTGAGGATTTTCGTTCCTTCTCAATGTGGACCGATGATTTTTATTTTCCAGCTCTTCAAGGAGCAAAGCTTTGTAAAATTTCTTCTCCCAAAAAATCATCAAAAAACGAAGAATGGATTTTTTTAAGATCAGGAGCTGAAGATACGCAATCTCTCAAAAAATTTAAAAAATACAGAGGAGCTTCGGAGTTAGTTGTTCCGAAGGGCAAGTCTTATAAGGTTTTTGAGTTTTTAGAGTCAAATGCTGAAAGTAGTCTTTTGATGAGAAACATTCGAGTGGAAGAGGGAGCTGAGCTTGAATATTTTGTGTATCAAAATCAGCCTCTTAATCACCATTTTATTTTGAGACATTTTGTCGATTTGGCACCAAAAGCCAAAGTGAATATGCGCTTTTTTCATAAAGGCTCTCAAAGGGGCCAGCATCGAGTAGCTGCGCGCATCGCAAAAGATGCTGAATTTCTTTTAGAAGGGGCGACTCACTTGGAAGCTTCTCAGCACATTGATGTGTGGGCTGAGATGCAGCACGAGGGCGCCACTTCACTGAGTCAAACAACAGTTTGGAATGTTTTGTTGGATCAATCCTCTGCTGTTTTTAATGGGATGATTCGCATTCTTAAAAATTGTCCGCAAACCAGAGCCTATCAGTCAAACAAAACGCTTCTTCTTTCTGAAAAAGCACGCATCTACACAATTCCAAAATTAGAAATAGCAACCGATGATGTGAAGTGTTCACACGGGGCAAGTGTTTCGACTCTTGATCCTGATCAATTGTTTTACTTACGAAGTCGTGGCATTTCTTGTGAGTCAGCTCAGGACATGTTGGTGGAAGCGTTTACCATGCCGGTTTTGCAACATATTCCAAAATGTTTGTTAAACGAACATGAGCAAGCCTCGTTGGGCTTGAAGGGAGAGTCACATGTCTTTTGATGTTGAAAAGATTCGTTCAGATTTTCCTTTTTTTAGTTCAACTGAGACTAAAAATCTTTTGTATCTCGATAATGCCGCTACGACGCAAAAGCCTCGAATCGTTTTAGAAACTCTTCAAAAGTTTTATGAGACTAAAAACGCAAATGTTCATAGGGGAGTTTATCCGCTTGCTCAAGAAGCAACAGAAGCTTACGAGGATGTCCGAAGAAAGTTTTGCCGTTTCTTAAATGCAAAAGATCCATGTGAAGTTATTTTTACGCGTGGAACAACAGAGTCCGTGAATCTTGTCGCTCAATCTTGGGGGTTGAAAAATATTAAGGAAGGCGATTTGATTTTGGTGACTCGAATGGATCACCATTCGAATTGGGTTGCTTGGCAACAACTTGCAAAAAAAACAAAGGCTCGTTTTGGAATTGTTGAAGTCAATGTCGATGGTTCTTTAAATTACGAATCTTTTTTCACATGGCTTAAAGAAAAGCCCAAGGTGTTTGCTTTTCCGTGGATCAGTAATGTGACGGGAAGAGTGCTTCCAGCCAAAGATCTTGCAGTGATGGCAAAAAAATCGGGTGCAGTTGTTTTTGTTGATGCGGCTCAAGCTCCCCTGCATCTCAAATTGAATACAGAGCATTTTGATTTCTTGGCTCTTTCCGGGCACAAAATGTTAGGCCCAACAGGCACTGGAATTCTCTGGGGTAGAAAAGATCTACTTGAAGATATGGATCCCTTTTTGTTTGGGGGAGATATGATTCAAGAAGTTCGTGATGAAGATTCTTCTTGGAATGAACTTCCTTGGAAATTTGAAGCAGGTACCCCTAACTTTGCCGATGTTGTAGGTCTTGGGGCGGCATTAGAATATTTAGAGAATTTTGATTTTTCAGATCTTCGTTCACATGAAATGTCTTTGAATCTCTTGGCTTGTGAGGAATTTAAGAAAATTTCTGGATTAAGATTGTTTGGTCCTCGCGAAGCGGCTGATAGAGCACCTGTGTTTAGTTTCACCGTTGAGGGAATCCACTCGCAAGATTTGATGGGATATTTACAGAACATAGGTCTTTGCGCGCGATTGGGTCATCATTGCACACAACCCTTTCATCGCAAGATGGGTGTTGAATCTTCCATGCGAATTTCACTAGCTTTTTACAATACAGAAGCCGAACTCAAAAAGTTTTTCGATGCGTTGAATGAAGCGATTCAATTTTTTGAAAAAAAAGGACTTCGTAAAAAAACCGAAGTCAAAAGTGATGAGGTACGTGAATGGTTGAAGCCCTTGCAAGATCCTGAGCTAAAAGTTGGGCTCGTAGATTTGGGTTTGATTTACAAGATCGATGTGAACTCCGAAAATTATGTGAATGTGCAGATGACTTTGACGTCACCAGCCTGTCCTGTGGGCCCTACAATTATGAAAAATGTTGAGGATAGGGTGCGCGCTTTTCCGGGAGTTCGAGAAGTAAAAGTAAATTTAATTTGGGAACCTAAGTGGGACCCCAAAGAAATGGCAAGTGACGAGGCCAAAGAAGTCTTGGGAATTTGGTGAGGAGACTATGATGTCTGAAGATAAAGTAAACAATTATAGCCGTGATTATTCTCAGTTTGGATTTGTCACCGATATTGAAGAAGAGCGCTTTGATATTGGATTAAATGAAAATGTCATTCGAAAGCTCTCTGCCAAAAAAGAAGAGCCCGAATGGATGACGGAGTGGCGACTCAAGGCTTACGAAAAATGGTTAAAGATGCAAGAGCCTGAATGGGCGCATTTGAATTTTGAAAAAGTCGATTATCAATCGATTAGTTACTTTTCTGCACCTAAAGGCTTGGGCAACAAGCCTAAGAGCTTAGACGAAGTGGACCCAAAACTTTTAGAAACCTACAAAAAACTTGGAGTGCCCATCGAGGAGCAAATGCGTTTAGCGGGAGTTGCGGTTGATGCTGTTTTTGATAGCGTTTCTGTTATTACGACTCAAAAAGAAACCCTCACAAAAGCGGGAGTTATTTTTTGCTCAATAAGTGAAGCGATTCGAAAATATCCTGAGTTGATTCAAAAATATTTGGGCTCTGTCGTTCCTGTAAGTGATAATTTTTATGCAGCTTTAAATTGCGCTGTCTTTAGCGATGGTTCTTTTGTCTACATCCCCAAGGGCGTGAAGTGTCCTCTTGATTTGTCGACTTATTTTCGAATCAATGCGGGTGGAACAGGGCAATTCGAGCGCACACTCATCGTGGCCGATGAGGGGAGTGAAGTGAATTACATGGAGGGGTGCACGGCTCCTATGCGTGATGAGCATCAGCTTCATGCGGCTGTTGTGGAACTTGTAGCCCTTGAGGGAGCGACAATTAAATATACGACAGTTCAAAACTGGTATTCAGGTGATGAGGAAGGTCGTGGGGGAGTTTATAATTTTGTAACCAAACGTGGTGCTTGTCGCGGAAAGAAATCTAAAATTTCTTGGACGCAAGTTGAAACAGGATCTGCGATTACGTGGAAATATCCTAGCTGTATTTTAGAAGGCGATGAAAGTGTAGGTGAGTTCTACAGCGTTGCCATCACGAATGATTGTATGCAGGCGGATACAGGCACGAAGATGATTCATCTTGGAAAAAATACTCGAAGTCGAATCGTTTCAAAGGGGATTTCTTCTGGAAAAGGAAAAAATTCCTATCGAGGACTTGTGCAGGTAATGCCGCGAGCGCAGGGAGCACGCAACCACACGCAGTGTGATTCGTTATTAATTGGGGGGAATTGCGAAGCCAATACCTATCCGGTGATTGACGTTCGAAATGCATCAGCCGTTGTGGAGCATGAAGCGACCGCTTCTAAAGTTTCGGAAGATCAGATTTTCTATATGCAAAGTCGCGGTATCGGAGCGGAAGAGGCGATCAAGTTGATTATCAACGGTTATTGCGAAGAAGTCTTTAAACAATTGCCCATGGAATTTGCCATGGAAGCCAACCGCTTACTTGATTTAAAACTCGAAGGCAGCGTGGGATGATTCTGCCTTGGTAAGATTTTCCATTTTAATATGAATTTGATTTCCTTGGTAAGAGAGGAAGCGGACAAAGAGTTATCCTCAAGCAATCCAAGGCAAGTCATCTTGGTCCACCCACTTTATATGAGCTCTACAAAATAAAGGATCTCCTAATAGGACTTGCATATCAAGATAGAAGCTATTGCATTTTGCCTCTTTGCAAAACCGGCTCACACCAGCGGATTGATTCCTTGCATATAAACATGTTTCTTTGATGACCAGTAGGACAGTCCTTTTGAATACTTCTAAAAGCATTAATTGTTTCCATGTGTCCAACCGAGGCAAGGCAGCATTTACTTTGTCGACAAGCTTTGCGCATTCCTGAATAATCTCGAGGATCGGTCTTTAGCATTTCTTCATTGTCGGGAAACTGGTCAGTAGAACTCTGGATCATTTTTTCTATCTTTTTACTTACTTCTTTTTCATCGAAAATATTTATTTCTACCGGTTGAGTGACTGCTGTCCAATTATTTTCGGCCTGGAGCTTTGCAAAAATCTTTAATTTTTTTGTTTCTCTTGCGTCGATTTTTAAAACACCAAACAGACCCGCTTCCTTTTTGCTAGGGTATAAATTGATTTCTGAATTGATAGCAAGAGTGCCCACAAGCGATTCACGGCCCAGCCGATCGATCTCGAACACCTCACCTGAAGCGCGATAGACTGTTGCGGGCTGATCAGCAGGCGGAATTTCAGAAAAAAGAACAAAAACTTCGATCGTTCGTGCTACGTTACTTACGGCAATAGATTGAGGATTTGTATGAAGCGGATATTTTTTCCGAATATTGTCCTGAGCCCTACATTCGGTAATCACAAAAGGAGTGATAAAGAGTAAAATGGCGATCGAGATCAACAATTTAATAAAAGAGCGAGTTTTAGAGTTCATATCAAGTAAATGATATAGAGTTTGCAAGGGTCTAGCAATGGTGCCCGTATGGGTCGGCTACTCATAAATCTGATGCTGAAGAGTAGCGGATATCTCATGAAAATATTATTCTTAAGTCCGATCGAAAAAAGTACTACGAAGCTCTCGAAGTCTCAGTCCGTCGAAAACTTGATTTCCTTACTCGCTTGAGAGGATAGGAATTTAAGAGGGTCAATGTTGAGGAGTCGAGTAGAAGAGGCAAAAGTAGCGTGTTTAGGTAAAGTTGAGCCCGCTGAGAAGCTCAGTTGATTTAAAACTCGAAGGCAGCGTGGGATGATTTTTTAAATTAATCCATCAACTGCTGAAAAAGATAAATAAGTTGATAGGTTCTGGTTTTTGATTGTTGGAGGGGGTCTGCTCCGGCACCGTGACCGCCTTCAGGATTTTCATAATAAGTAACATTTTGTCCGTACTCATTAAGTTTTGCGACCATTTTTCGAGCGTGTCCGGGATGAACGCGATCGTCTTTTGTTGTGGTGAAGAAGTATGAGTTTGGATAGTGAACTTTCTTTTTAAGGTTTTGGTACGGAGAATATTTTTGAATATAGGAGTATTCGTTTGGAATTGAGGGGTCACCGTACTCGGCAATCCAGCTCGCTCCCGCAAGTAATAGATGATATCGAAGCATGTCTAAGAGAGGGACTTGGCAAACAACGGCTTGAAAAAGATCTGGTCTTTGTGTCATGGCAGCACCCACTAGAAGTCCACCATTGCTTCCTCCCATGATTCCAAGTTTTTTTGCAGAGGTTACTTTGTCTGAAATAAGCTTTTCTGCAATTGCATAAAAATCATCAAAAACTTTTTGTTTGTTTTCTTT
>CAYOWH010000085.1:0-7271 GCA_964407615.1 uncultured Bacteriovoracaceae bacterium
ATCATTAGTCCACCCAATGGGCTCACATCCGATGCACATCGGATCACCATTGAAGTATGGATTGTACACATAATACTGCCCACAGGTATTGGTGCAGTAATCGGCAATGGCTAAACGGTAACAGCCCGGCTCAATATCGTAATCTGCAAGGTTGATGGCAGCAGTCAGGTATTGATCAGATGTGGTGAGCACAGGATCAAACCTCTCCACCACAGCCAATGTCACCGGATCCACCAAGCCGACAAAGAGCCCACCATTGGGCACAGGTACCACTGAATCAATTGTGAATGATCCTGTGAAGGCCCCAAAGAATGACAGGGTTAAAAGGTTGGCAGAGCTGTTGGCTGTGCTCAAGTATATCTCATGTGTGCCTGGTGCAGTGATAGACAGGATGCCACCGCCCACCAATACCACATCAAGTGTGCCTGTGATGTCTGTCACTGTAATGGTGGCCAATACATTTTGCACCACATCGAATCTCCTATAATATTGAATGTACCCACCTGAGCCACCAGTGGAGCTGATGGTGCTGCCAGATTGAGTCCATGTGCCTTGCAGCAATTCACTGTCAAACTCCAAGTTCCCACACTGCCCTGCTTCAAGCTGAAAGAATAGTTGGTCATCGAAGTCAATGTACTGATTGTAATCTGTGTTACAATTCGGGCATGGCTCAGATAGTATGGTGTTAAATATTATTGGCTGATTAGCAATGGAAGTGTAGCTCATGGGAGTAAGAAGTTAGAACGCAATTCAAAGTCAGCACTCTTTCGCATGACTGATTTAATGTTAATGCTTTTGATGTATGTGGGCCGTACAGCAACAGGATCATCTTTGCGGCCCAACAAAATTGGTTTGGCTGTATTATTTACAATTGAGTTTATCTCATCCATTGATAATGGCCTGGTGAATTTATACAGATAGTTCTGCACATCATTGATGTCCACAGGCTGCAATTCTGGAGGAGCAATTGGCACACCCGATCCATTGAAATATGATGTGCGGCACTCATCACTTACATTGCCAAATACACATGATGTCTTTACGAATTGCTGCATGGCTTCTGGTAGTGTACCAAGGTTGCTTGCTCTCATGTTTACATCCACTCTGATCAAGTCTCCTTGATTGCAAACGAATTGAGCATTGGTGTTCTCATACCATGCCATGTTGCCTGGCGCAGCAAAGTCATATCCTGCGACAGTTGCCTCAGCTAAGATATTGGCTGCACTGTCTAAGTGTACAATTTTTAATTCAACAAATCTGCCTGCCGCAAATCCAAGATAATTATATGATCCTACTGATTCTCTCAAGCCATCAAATATGATCCCACAATTGAAAGTGTAGAATCCAGTAAAGGGCACCACATACTCCTCAGGAATTGTGAAGTTGTTGCCATTATCCACAATCTCATCATAGAAATACATGAAGTGACCAGTGAAGCCTGACAGCGATGTGTAGCCTGTATCTAATATATTAAATCTATTGTCAACAACTTGCTGCAATGTCAATGCATAAGTGACATCAAAGATGGTGCTTGCTATATCAAACGGCTGAAAGTAACTAACCAAAGAATTAGGATATCCACTCAGCCAATTAGCACTCACAGCTTGATTGGTAAACGGCCCATTGTACACCGTTTGTCCAATGCCGTAAATATCATATTTGATAGCTGAGAATCTTGGAGGGCCAAGAATAGTCAATGCCTTTGACTGAACTATAAATGGATTCTCATCATAGTTCTCTGAATTAAATCTTATGATATCCTCAAAAACATTGGTATCAAATACCACTTCACTTGTTTCAAGATTTAAGACATTGGCAGTGTTACACTCACCAATGAATCCAAATGTTTCTTCCTTAAATGCTCTAAAGGGCAATTGCACAAAGCTGCATGGTGTACTGCCACCATCACACTCATGCGCCTCAAGATATGGTGAGCCTCCAAACTTAGCAGATGCATACAACCTTTGTGTATCAAACTGCATCTGGATATCTGGCTGATCATACAGATTAGCTGATGCGCCCGATTGAAAGAAGTAAGATACTGGCTCAATCCTTAAAAGTGGCCTACCGTTAGCCTGCTTTTCAAAGCCCATCCCAAGATTAAGCTTCTGCTTAAGCGCAAAGAATAATTGCTCAAAGCTTATTCTGAACTCATCAGAATTTCTTAATCTAATGTTGCGCCCTGATGTCACCACTGTGACCTCATCTTGCGGATATGACCATGCAAAGAAGTTGGAATCAAAGTCCACCAATCCATCACTCATGCAATTCACCAGATGAGCAAATACATCATAAGCAGCATATCCAAAGGTGCTGGTCATAGTGGTAGCACCTGTGGCAGGATTGAATATAACAAGCTCTTCAATCTGTGGTGGTGTGATTGGTGTGCCGTTCTTTGATGTGGTAAGCTTCATCCCAAATGGGATGCTCTTATTGTTATTTATCTTGGTGCTGAATGTCTCATCATAGAGCTTGCCTTTCACCTGGCATTTATCCAAATCAAAGGTGCACTCTGTGACCACAAGATATCCATCAACCAATTGAAGCCATGTTCCTGATGCGCACTTATACTGAACTGTGACATCTATCAATTGACAGTACCCAGTATTCTCAAGCTTTGAATAAAGATAGTCGAATACATCGCCTCCAAAGGTGAGCTCATTTTCAAAGGATACTATCCTGGTATTGATCGCAGCATCTTCAGTTATGTTAATACTGAAGTCCTCTGGTGTCAATGGCTGGCCTCTGTCAAGCCCATCAATGATAAACTTTATTTCTACCGCCATAAGTATCTGCTATCTGTGCCGTTAATGTTGATAGTGGTATTCTTATTCTTTAAATCCTTTCTTAAGCCCTTAATCTCTTTCTCCATGTTTTTGGAATTAAGAGAGGCATTGACTACCACAGCCCGATCCTTACGGCCTGATGCAATATCCAATAAGGCAGGCCGCACATATCTCTGCTCAATGTATTTCTTGAAGGCATCACTGCTGCGATTCATGGCATCCAATGCATCCCGGTGTCTGGTGGCAGATTGCTTGTTCACCACGAACTCACCCTTCTCAGCTTCGATAATGGTACCGCCTGCCTCATGGCTGCGACCTCCCACAACACCACCCTTCTTGAACTTAGGCAGTGGCTGTGCTGCAATCAATGATGCTTGCAATAAACCTTGAGCAGCAGCAAAGGCTGCAAACGGCTGCCCAAATGTAGCAGGAGAGGCTGCAATGGATGATGTCACAGCTTGTGCTGTATTTAAGAATACTTCAAAGATTGCTTTTGCCCTATCAAGCTTTGCCTGCTTTAATTTCTCAGCAGCAATCCTGCGCTGCAATCTAAGCTCTGATGCCTCAAGCTTTCTATTTTTATCCTCGTATTCATCAAGGCTGTTATTTATATTCTCTTGCTCAATCTCTGCGGCATCAGTTAGCTGCTGAATCCTTTGCTCAGATTGCTCCTTTTGAATTTCAATGAATGATCCAAATATGTCATTTAGTTCGCCTGCTATTTTAAGAGCATTGTCAATTGCTTCTTTATCTGTTTTATTTCTTTCCTCTCTGATGGCCGCTTGTGTCTGAGCATTAAGCAGCTCAATCTTTGCGTTTTTTTCAGTCTCACTTATTAATTCCTTTTCAATAGCCTTGCGCTTGATATCGGCTTCGTTCTCAATCAAAGTGATTCGATCCTCCAAAGTATCTTTGCCTAATACTTTTAATGTTTCAATTCTGGTGTTCTCAATCTCCAATTCTTTAATTGCAGCATTGGCTCTTATCTCTGCAAGCTTGGCTTGCCGATCTGCCTCGTTTAATTCCAGATCAATTGTGAGCTTCTCTTGTGCTTCTTTAGTTTGTGCTGCCTCTTTCTTTAGCTCTTCTGCCCTGATGTCAAATTGCTCATTGGCAATAGCCTCTTGAGTGGCAATTGTGAAATCACCTCTTCTTTGTTGCAATGTTAATCTTGCAATCTCAAGCTCTGCCTCTTTCTTGAATGCATCTAATCTTATTTGATTAAGATCATTTTGAAGCTGCACCTCTGCTGCCTTTTCCGCATTAGCCCTTGCCACTGGATCGGTAATCACTGATGCATCCTGTTTTGCCAGTTCGGCTTTCTTTTTGGCAAGATCTTCAGCTTGCGCTAATTCAAGCTGTCCGGCTGCTTGCAATGTCTCAAGCCTTTTAATTTCATTGTCAAGAATTCGCTTCTGCTCATCAATAAGAATCTGCTCTCTTTGCTTTGACAATTCTGCATCGATTCTTTTAATTGTTGCTGCTCTTAAAGTGGCATTATCAATGTTCTGCTGCGCATCTAATCTTGCTTGATCTGCAAGGTTTTCGGCAAGCTTTATCTTCTCTTGAACAGCCTCATCTTCTGTGAGCAGCTCAAGCTTGATGCCTTCTTCAACAATCTTTAATCTGTCCTGTGCATTCTTTTTGCCCTGCTCAATAGCTTTCTCTCTTGCTGCCTGAGCTGCTGCTGCTGCACGCTCTGCTTCTTGCTTGGCTGCCTCTGCTGCTTCTTTGGCTTCAAGTTCGTTATAAAGAGAATTTATATTTCTAACTGTTTCATTTCTCTTTACAGTTAAATTGGCAATATTAGCATTGTTCTGCTCAATTGCTTTATTAGTTATGGAAAGCCTTTTCTCAAGTTCTTTTGTTTCTGCACTTGTAACTTCTCCACCTGATCTTGCTGCTGCTCTGGCATCTGCTCTTCTTGCATCTGCAAGTTCGTTTATAATTTGTTTTTGAACGGCAGCATTCTTAACTCTTGCTGCTTCATTCTGTCTAATTGCAGCCGCTTCTGTCTTAGTAGCTGATTCAATCTCTTTTCTCCTCTGTTGCGCAATCTCTGTTTCCTCTCCTCTTAATACTTTGATTCGATCAGCAGCAGTACTTGACTGAGTTGATAGATTATTCAATGCATCTTGAGTTGCTTTTATAGCTTCTTTTTGTTTTTCCAAAGCTGCATTGTAAGCTTCTGTTGCGGCCTTCGCAGCAAAGAATCTTGTTGCAATCACTCCAAGTATTACCGCAAAAGCACCTACACCTGTTGCTGCCAGAGCCACTTGAAATCCTTTAATGGCTCCTGTGGCAATGTTGGTTGCTAATGACTGAGCTCTTTGCGCAATTGTTAAGATGGCAAGTTTTGTTGCACCTTGCCCGGTTAAGGTGTTGGCAATCTCCCTGACTCCATTGGCCAATGCCGTTGCTGCTGTGGTTTTGGCAATTACTTCATTAAGAGCTTCTGATTCACCACCAAACAAAGCAGCCGCACCTTGTGCTGCTTCGAAGCCAGATGCCAATGTGCTCACTGCTCCTACCGCTGCATCAAACTTGAAGGTGTCGGAGGCAAGCACCCTCACACGCTCCCTGGTATCTCCGATCTGATCCTCAAGCTTTGCGGCCCTT
Source organism: uncultured Bacteriovoracaceae bacterium (assembly GCA_964407615.1). Lineage (GTDB taxonomy): Bacteria > Bdellovibrionota > UBA2428 > UBA2428 > UBA2428 > CANIGN01. Next base: position 5,406 of record CAYOWH010000085.1, read on the forward strand.
AATGTTAGCTCTTGGAATTGTTGGCTGCCCTCTTCACCTGCCGCTTCAAGCAATGAGAGCTCCTGCTTCAATTGTCTGAGCTGCCCGGTGAGTGACTTTTGCTTTGTCTCTGTCTCACCATAGGTATCATTGAGCTGCTTCTGCTGTGCCGTTATCTGAGCAATCTGCCCCTTAACGGCTGCCTGTGCTGCTGCATTATCCTTGAATGCCTTGCTCACCAGATTGCCTGATGCAATAAGATCAACCTGCTCCTCTTGCAGCTTTCTTAAGTTGGCAGTCAGCTTGCCACTCTCCTTGTTCAATTGATCCAGGGCAGCCTTAACCTGGCTGCTTCCAAATGCAGCGGCACCGGCAGAGCCTATCTTCTTGAACTCATCGGCCACCTTCTTACTGGTGTCCTGAGCTTCCTTAACTAATACGTCATTGGTTTGGGTAATCTTGCCAACAGCAGCATTCAGACCATCTGCATTGGCTTTATAAATGATCTCAACTTCTGCTGCTGCCATTTTTTTGCTGCTTTATGAACAGCTCAAATTTAAGCAAATAAGTTGAAACATCGGAGGCCATCAGTTCTTTGAACTCAACTATGTTACCACCGCAAAGATTGATCACTTGCTGCCGTAGCTCATCAGCTACTTTTTTCGCCCGGTGTCCAGGTGAGTATTCAAGTGGGTTAATGCCTGTGTCAATTTTCGTTGTGCCTCCACGTTGTACTCCCACAAGATCTGAAAGTCGGCTGGAGACATAGTGAGCAAGGGCATCAGTGGATCTATATCCAAGCGTGTAAAAAAATCATGCGAAGCCTCCTTGCACATCGCTTCAAATAAGGTGAGCTTCTGCTGATGGATGTCCGGATCAATCTGCCCTGGATCTTCATCCTCCCTCACCACCCATGTGGCTGCAAGGTTAAGCAGCAGGTCACGATGGATCACAGTGTTTTGCCTCTCCCTGATCACATGGATGTACGTTGCCACCACCGCTGCATTCTTTGGATTGGACAGCCCGGCACTGAGTGCCCTCTCCATCCCTGCCAGTATCTTCTCCATCTCAGCACCGCTTAGCCCTGAGCTGATGCGCTCCATCAGTGACATGGACATGCTGAATCTCTCCAGTGGCAAGTTCAATTCTTTTGGGAATCGGTAGTATGTATGGCCCTCATGCTTGAACAGCTCCACCATCGGGCGCAGTGGCTTGGGCTCTTTACGTTTAATTAACCAACCAATTAATTGCAGTCGCTTTACGAAGCTTGTTAATGATTTCATCAAGATTGTCTTTTACTTTTAGTTCGGTATTATTCATCAGCACAATGGTGCTGTGATCTTCATCATCGGGCTGATATGCATGGCTGATGTCATCGGTGTTAAGGAGAAAGTCAATCTCTTGCGGATTCCGGTTCAGTACCTCATTGATCTCATCATCGAATTTCAATGCCTTCACCAGTATGAATCCATGTAACATGTCACCAGAGATCAATCGGGCATTGCTCATCCTTCACTCTTGTTTTGGCAGGCAGGAAGCACCCACACTCCTTGCAGGTGTTGGTCATCTTGATCTTGTTCGGGCACAGGTTGCACAGTGGCATCCTTGTCTCCATCAGGTCTCTGCTCTCCTTGTTATCCAAGGCCCATAGCCACCATCCTTTGTAAATTGATATTAACTTCTTTAGCATACGCAATCAATTAAGTTTATTACTCCAGTATCACCTGAATCAATGTTGCTGTTCACCACGCTGAATGATATGCAGGTGTATTCCTGCTCACAGATTGTGAAGCTATCACATGACATCAGGCTGATGGTGTACCCTTGCAGTGGATCAATCTTTATCTCGCTGATGGTGATCATGCCATCCAAATCTGACTCAACCGG
>CAYOWH010000085.1:7371-8798 GCA_964407615.1 uncultured Bacteriovoracaceae bacterium
GCATTGCAATCAATCCGGCTATTGTAGTGAGTCGGATTGGCAGGTATTAGGAATTGGCTGTCCGATAATTGCAGCCTCCGCTTGATCTGTGTGTAGGCTGATGAGTTATCCCTCTGTTGCACTGTGCCACCTTTGCCCATCGCATCACCTGTGATTCTGATCAGGCCCATTGGCACACCCAATGCAAGCACAGCATCACAGAACGCATCCACGCTGCCCTTCTCAATCTTGATCTCATCCACCACATTGGCCCCTCTTCCGGTGTGCTGAATCACCAGGGCGCAAAGTGGATTGATATTAAAGTCCACACTGATGTGCACAGGCACGTTGCTGTTTAGCTGCACACTGTCATCAATGTGCTTCTCATCGGCCCACTCGTACAAGAATGGATTGGCCACCTCATCCATGACATCCCAATCCCCCTCCACGAATCGGGCATACTGTACAGGTGGCAGCTCCTTCAAGCTCTCAAGGTACTCAGCAGGGATGTGCGGATTATCAGTGATCTTCGATGGTATGAATGTCCACCGCTGTGGCAGTGTGCCATCCTTATATCTTTCGTAAATGATTGACTTCACCCAATTGTTGGCAGGGTTGCACGTTGCCAGGCAGATGATTGGTGGCCTGCCCTCTGCCTTGTTCCAGGATCCAATACGTTCCTGCACCTTGTAGAACGTCTGCTCTTGGAGCTCATTCACCTCATCCAATCCTGCCCCATTCACCTCAAGGCCCTTGAATCTGTTTAAGTCCTTATCCTCATCATAGGACTCTGCCATGAACATCAGCTCTGATCCATTGATGAACTGCACCACTTGTGTATCTCTGTTCCATGAGCTCACATACTCATTGATGCCATCGGCTAAGATGGAGCTGAAGGATGGGAAGGTGGTACGCTTAAGATCGGGCAGTGACTTACGAATGATCACCCACCGGCTCCTTGGGTACTGCAATGATAGGTAGGTTAAGGTGAGCAGGAGCCAATATGTTTTGCCACCTCGGATGGCCCCTCCAAAAACAATCACCCGGTAATCTCCTGATGCCGCTGCATCAAAGGCAGTGCTCTGCCTGCCGGTTAATTCATACTGCATCAATCCTCCTCATCATCATAATCAGGCATGGTGTCCTTGATCATAACGAATATAACCAGAGCAATGCATAAGATGCCGGCTGTAAGCATTAAGCCAATGATCAATCCTTTAAACATCGGGCTCCTTGGTTTTAATAATCACAAGTGGCTCAGTGGTCTTAAGGTTCTGATCAACCGTTTGCTTTGGCTTGCCATAGCCACGATCAAGCAGCAGCTCGGCTGCCCTGGTATCGCCCTTCTTTGCCTTGGCATGCAGGGCCAGCAGTATCTCCTCAGCAGCAGTGAGGCCATCCTTATTCTCCTTACCAAGCACATTGGCAAGCAGGATGTGAAGATCAGG
>CAYOWH010000086.1:0-8785 GCA_964407615.1 uncultured Bacteriovoracaceae bacterium
CGCTTGCTGCGGTGCGCTCATCTTGTGTGCGTGTGCGTGCTTCTGTGCGCTTGCATGCTCGTATGCGTATGCATGCTTGTGTGCGCCTGCCCTCTTCTGTGCGCGGGCGTGCTGCGATGCGGTTGCCTTTCTACGTTCCCAAGTGTGCTGCTGTGCGCTTGCCTTTGTGCGTGCACGTGTATTCTGTTGTGCATGGGCCTTCGCGTGTGCACGTGCGCTTCTATGCGCTCGTTGCAGTACACTAACACTCTTATGTGCGCGTGCGTGCTGCTGTGTGTTTGCCTTCTAGGTGCATACATATCGCTGTACGGGTGTCCTCTTGTGTGTGTAGACATGCAGCTATACGCTTGCCTTCTTATAGGTGTTGGCATGATGCAGTGCGTTTGCTCTTTGGTACGCGCGCGCATTCTGTTGTGCGCTTGCCTTCTTGTGCGCGTGCGCGTGCTGCGCTGCTCTTGCTCTTATATGCGACAAAAGGTTCCATTGCGCGCTGGCCTTCTGGTGCGCGTATGTAGCTTGGCCTGTTCTTGCTTTCTAGCGTGCGTATGCGTGCTGCCGTGTATTGACATTTTTATGTGCGCGTGCGTGCTGTTATGTGCTTACCTGCTTGGGTGCACGTGCGGGCGGCTGCGCACCACATCCTTACATCTCCCGGTCCGAGTAGGCTGGTTGCAGTACCCTGGTCCAGAATGCTTGCGATCGGTTGACATGTCTGACTTCCGAATCCTTGGGCCTCAACACCCTCAGATTGATACTGATATCAAACATCCGGTGTTTTTTTTTAACGGAATTGGTTTGAGTGTCTGGTCGAACAGCCGTAGTCACGAGTTAACTGGTAGTGGCACCTTGGGGTCCGAGCTATCGTTCGGACTGGGCCCGAGTGGTCTACTGAGCATGGTCGTTCACTCCGAGTCACAACGCCCCGGAAATTCCCACAGGTCAAATAAAAAAAATACGTTCCAGAATAAAGACGAGATCGCCTTTCGAATGATTGGTGCTGCTCCTGACCGAAGACTCGCATTTAGATACCGTGACTAACATACTCCTACAGTACCATGTCGAAGTAGTATCATCAGAGCATTTCGCGTACTTAGCACATAGCACCTGTACCTAGGAATTAGGCATCTGACATCTGACCCAGCTAGCAGAAATTCAAAGTTTATTCGCTTGTAGAACTAGATCTTTCTCTTGTTTTCCTTCTTGCATTAATTCTTTGGACAAAAATATGTTTGGAATCTCAACATCGCCGTCGACGCTCTCTGCGATTCATCACAATGCCGATCAAGGTTTGATCACATCTCACTTGTCCTCAATAACTGCTCCAGACGATGCGCAACCCGGACGCTCTTTCTCTGTATTGTCGGACCTCCGCACTTCTCCATCCCAAATTGAAGGAAGTCCCAAGAATAATCCAGGTATCTTGAAACCGGAACCTTTAACAGAAAATCTCAGCACCACTTCACAACTTTCTTCCTTATGCACAACATCGGATTCATGGGCCTCTCGTACTGCTCCACTTTGCTCGCGATCGGACCATTTTTCCCATCTCGAAATTATCAAATCAACAGCTGTCACAAACTCTGCAGCTGTGCAGCATTCCCCACAGAGTTTCCAGGGAAAGGGAGACCAGCGCTTTCCGCCCGGCCGTCCCCCTAGTAAAAACGACAGGTCCATTGAGGCTGGCATACCGTTTCAATGGAGTTCGGTCAATCTTTCAGCAAAACTGAACCGATGGGCTCGTCCCGTAGCTCGACGCAGTGATACTGAACAGTCGGAGGATTCTGCATCGGCTGCATGCCAAACTCAGGTCAGCCCGCCTGTCTCTGCAACTCTTCTTCGACCACGTTCCTTCCATGCTGCTCCTTTGGAGGGCTACAAAACGGGTACACCGGCGCAGCGACAGTCTTTTTTCGATCCCGAGCATGAGGTAAACAAGCTTGCAGATATCAAACTGACAAAGCTCGCGGACATCCCTACCCGGCCCCGATATCTGACGAACGGAGAAGCGAATCGCCAAGGTATGTTAACCCATCCTCCGAGCGAAATGAAGGTAATATTGCAAGACGACCCGCAGACCTCACCCCAAGTCGAAACATCGGTCTTGTGGGTTGCTAAGGCGCCGACGCGTCCTTCAGGGCAAGGTAACTCGCCTTCAGGGCATGGTAACTCTCAAAATTTTCCGCCGCACCTCCCTCTCCACATTTCGTTGCTAAGCAGCGCTAAGCAGCCGTTCTGGCCCGAACGAGGTAGCACACCCCACCCATGCCTTGGCGCGCCACGGACAACTGCTAGCAGTGGCGCCGACCAGATCCACGCCAGTTATCACCAGGCAGTAGGTGCGCATCCGATTTCCTTGGCAGCCGCGGCGCTTGTAATTTCCCCCCAGAAATACAAGCAGGTTCAGGTACAAACTCCAAAGGACGTGAAATATTTGAGCTTCGTGCTCGATGGAAGGTTAGAACCTCCCGGCAGCAGAGAAGAGTGGGTCCAGCGAATGATAGAGCAACTGACTTTGCAGGCTGTCGAGGAGGAGCAGCGCCGTCTTTCTGACAACCATTGCCCCCGGCCATGTATTGAGGATATCACAACCATAGGGGCGCATCCGATCAACACGGCAGAGCAGGAGGGCAGGGACGCGCGGTTGCAATGTAATGGCGAGCCGGATAAGGGGGTGCAGGTGTCTTGTGATGGCAAATCAGTGATGCAGAGCTCAACGCTAATATCCTCCAGCGGGGAGGGCCGTGCTTTCGGGCAGGTGAGGGAACCTACGATAACAAAAACTGAGCAGCCGGAAACTCCTACTTACGAATTTGCAGGACCAGAACCGTCTACCCCCTCCAGCACAGCATCCATGGGAGAAAGGAACGCCTTACCTCCTCTGCCGCCGGCAGAGGGGAAGGGGGGGGGGTGACCCGCGCGGCGTGCAGAAACAGCACCGTGAGGACATCGCACTGGAAGAAGCGGAGCATCGGGAGTCGGCGGTGCCGCTGCCGGGGATAACCGGATCAACGGTTCGTGGATCAAGTGTTCAGGTACTCGAGCCCAGCAGGGCTCAACTAACAGCGCCGGCTCCCAGTGCGGTGACAGAACGGAGGGGATGGAACTTGAATCTGTGGGTGCAGGGGCAAGAGCAGGAAGACGAATGCCGTATATTTGAGGGTGATGAGCAGATGTTAGGCAGTGCACGGAACGGCAGGACGCCACTCTCCCAACGTAAGGAGTTTCGGGGCAGGAACAATTGTAAGGTGAGCTCAGCTCCCCTCCCCCCCCGCGGGGGACTTTGGATAACGGTCACTTGTGGTCAGAGAGGCCGACGGACTGTAGAAGCCGGCCGATCGGCAGACCAGCTTCAGATTCTTCCAACCGCTGGTTTGCGATTGCCTCGCCCTGATACGAACGATATGGCTGGTCTCGCCGAGGAACTGGCAGCACTGAGGGACCCCGTGGGGGGTATGTCAGATAGGTTTCCTGGACCACCAGCATGGACAAGGCAGACCTCATTGGCAATGCCATCAGCAAGGGTGGCCGAGCTCGATGTAGAACAAAGCCGGCACAGAAGGGGAGGCAGTCGGCACAAGAAAGCAGGATACAGTCCAGGTGGGAATGAAGCCAACACGGCAACAGAGCAACAGGCAGGATCTGAGTCTCCGGGTGTGAGGATTGAGCAGTTGGTAGGATATCAGGATGCATTAACGGAGCAGACAGCAGAAACTGCTGATGTTCCTGGGCAGCAGTCGGTAGGAGCTCAGAAAACTATGAGGGAACTGTTGGCCGAGTCTAGGGGCACGATGGTAGAGCAGTTGGTAGGATCTGAGGGCGCAGCCACTGTACTGGGGCCGGTCATGTCCTTTCACAATGGTCACGGGTTTGGTGCAACTGAGGTTCGAGAGAGGACGGTCCCCTTGCTGGAACAGGCAGGCGACCAACGGTCGCCTGCGTTGTCGACGATAGAGGCAACAGAAAGGATGTCTTCGGCGAGGAAACCGGCTGACTCGGACGGTAGTGGGGGGGTACAGAAAGTTTTGTCGGCACTCGGAGTAGAGGAGAAAGCGTTTGAAACGGCGAGTGGAAGGGGCTTGCTGACAACAGAGGACCACGAAGAAAGACGGAAAGGAAGGTCTGAAGGTATGCCGGTGCCCGAATCAGTGGAGGCGCAGCTGGTATGGGGCGAGACACGATTGACGGTGGTGGTGGCGAGGGAAGACTGGATGGAAATGCAGGACCTGGGAATGATGCTGCATCCCGGCCTGGCTGTGGGGTTTGCCTGGCGTCGAAGCTTGCCTGGCTTGCGCCGCCCGCTGCCTGCAATACGCCTGCTCTCATCAGAGGAACTGGAAATTCCAATGCACGCCTGGCCCTCCTCTTGGGAGGGTCTGGTTGCACACGTGGAAGAGGGAGGAACCTTTCGCGTAGACGGACGTTTGCGCGGGGGGATGGATCCGAGGTTACAGGCAGTCCTGGACCAGACGGTTTTTGATGAGAGCATACCTTGGGACACACTTGACGATTACTTCACGCGGATTAGCAATGGTTCGGCGCTGCCCGACGGGGCCCCGGACAATTTACGTCTTCTATCTGAGGCTCTGGGGACTGTATGTGCGCTAAACCAATGGAGACATGTCAGGCAGCTATCACAGGAAACGCTAGCAAGTAGTACTGCGACTGCGCTGAGATTAACAGTGCTAGGGGTGGTTCTATCTAGGAATAAGGTGCATAATGCAGTCACGTATGATATACCAGCAGAGTTGCGTGGAAACCGATTTGTCGGGTTGCAGTTCCATCATGTAAACCCAACACTCCTTGTTCATGGCTCGCTGGATGGAGACACAAAGATTAGATTGGAGGAGGGGGCAGTGAACAGCCTCCTTGAAGCAGTCCCTCAACTGGCACAGTGTCCTCTCATGAATCTACCACAGACTCGACAATCGGTGAAATTGAAGTGCAATCTCAGATCCCCTGGCCTGATGAGCCTCACCATGGTAATACCTCATGGACCATGGGTTAAAGATATTCTCAACCGGACCGGCATCTTGAAGGGTGATAGCTTCGCTACTCTTGCTCAGGGGGGGTCGATTGTGGAGCTGGAACTCCCAATGCAGACGAAACAAATTCTCGTGGCGATTCAGCGTGACCTGAACCTCGACAATAGGTTTTTTCTGCAGCTGCTAGACGAAAGTTTGGGCAGGGCCTTTGGAGAACCAATAAAATGTTGGAACACGACTGTTCGGAGCACGGGCACCGGTCAGCAACGGACTACGATTCACTTTGACCCCGATGCGGATGAGTCCTGCATCCAGTTCGTTGTTGATATCCCTTCGTTGCTGCTTGCTCGTCGCCATAATTCGCACCTGGAAATTCTCCTCGGGAGAGACAACGAGTTTCCTGTCGGAATTCGTTTTGCAGTGCAGCCCTGCCCAAGAGCAGTGTTGCAGACCATGGCCCGGCGGCTGGATCATACCTCTGTCCGTCGGCGAGAGAGAGGACAGAGCTTTGGCGGCCAGATAGTTCTCATCGGCCCGCTGCCAAAAAATTGGGTAGCAAAGGAACTGGGGAGAGACGACGCTGCTAGGGTCAACCTATGCAGGACGTTTGCAGATCACATGAAAAACCTTGTGCTCGCACAAGAAGTCATGTTTTTTGGCAGGTGGGAAAGATCTGCAGACCCCATGGGGGTGTACATTGAGTTCAGCACACCCCAGGCAGCAGATGACTTTGGGACCCTCTCTGACAGTGGCCAATTGCCACGAGAGATTAACATGTTCTGTACCTCATGGTTTTTCGCTGGCACGGACTACTACCCGGACCTTTGGGCAAGTGATACTTTGGCTGAGGTATTGGATACGCTCAAAGAATCAGACCTGAAAAAACTGATGCCTCGTCGGAATGAACAGCCTGGGCCTGTGGTAATAGGGAATCCTGCGGTGCAAGAGGCTTCAAGACAGGTGGCAGATGGCACAGCCGCTGCTGCCGGTGCCCCAGACAATCCGAGTGCCGCTGGGCATTAACTGCAGTGCACACTACAGTTAATGCGTCGTGAGGATCTGGTCAATCCCGACGACTAATGGGCTGTCTCACCACTTTCTTATCTATTATCAGCCCGCATATACTCTTCTCAGTCCAAAAGGAGAATGGGTCATGCGTGGGTATGATGTTAGCACTAAATGCTGCTTTGCGCTTGCCTTCCTTGATGCGCGTGCTTGCTGTTGTGCGTTTGTCTTCTTATTCGCTTGTGTACGAGGCTGTGCACTTGCCTTCTTGCGGGCGTGCGCGTGCGGTGTTGCGTCTGCCTGTTTCATTGCGTGCGTACTGCTGTGCGCTTGCCTTCTTGTGGCTGCGCTGGCGTTTCTGTGTATTTATCACCATTTGCGAGCTTAAGTGCTGCAGTGCGTTTGCCCCATTGTCAGCATACGTGAAGCTGTGCGCTTGCTACTGTGTGCTTGGTTTGCTATGCTTGAGGGCGTGCTGCTGTGCGCATGCCTCTTATGTACTCGCGTATGCTACTCCGTACTTGCAGCTGTGCGCTTCTCTCCTTGTAATCACGTGCGTGATAGCGCTGCTGAGCACTGTTCCTGTGTGTGCGTGCGCTCTCTGGTACACTCGGCTTCGCGCGTGCGCGTGCGCGCGCGCTTGCGCGTGCGCGGCTATGTGTGTGCTGCTATGCGTTTACAACCCGGTGTTCGTATTCGTAGTGTTGGGTACCTGTCTTTCTGCGTGCGCGTGTTTGCCTCTGTGCGCTTGCTCATTTGAATGCGCTTGTGAGATGTTATGTAATTATCTTCTTGTGCGCGTGCGCACTGCCAGGCGCTTGCTGCGGTGCGCTCATCTTGTGTGCGTGTGCGTGCTTCTGTGCGCTTGCATGCTCGTATGCGTATGCATGCTTGTGTGCGCCTGCCCTCTTCTGTGCGCGGGCGTGCTGCGATGCGGTTGCCTTTCTACGTTCCCAAGTGTGCTGCTGTGCGCTTGCCTTTGTGCGTGCACGTGTATTCTGTTGTGCATGGGCCTTCGCGTGTGCACGTGCGCTTCTATGCGCTCGTTGCAGTACACTAACACTCTTATGTGCGCGTGCGTGCTGCTGTGTGTTTGCCTTCTAGGTGCATACATATCGCTGTACGGGTGTCCTCTTGTGTGTGTAGACATGCAGCTATACGCTTGCCTTCTTATAGGTGTTGGCATGATGCAGTGCGTTTGCTCTTTGGTACGCGCGCGCATTCTGTTGTGCGCTTGCCTTCTTGTGCGCGTGCGCGTGCTGCGCTGCTCTTGCTCTTATATGCGACAAAAGGTTCCATTGCGCGCTGGCCTTCTGGTGCGCGTATGTAGCTTGGCCTGTTCTTGCTTTCTAGCGTGCGTATGCGTGCTGCCGTGTATTGACATTTTTATGTGCGCGTGCGTGCTGTTATGTGCTTACCTGCTTGGGTGCACGTGCGGGCGGCTGCGCACCACATCCTTACATCTCCCGGTCCGAGTAGGCTGGTTGCAGTACCCTGGTCCAGAATGCTTGCGATCGGTTGACATGTCTGACTTCCGAATCCTTGGGCCTCAACACCCTCAGATTGATACTGATATCAAACATCCGGTGTTTTTTTTTAACGGAATTGGTTTGAGTGTCTGGTCGAACAGCCGTAGTCACGAGTTAACTGGTAGTGGCACCTTGGGGTCCGAGCTATCGTTCGGACTGGGCCCGAGTGGTCTACTGAGCATGGTCGTTCACTCCGAGTCACAACGCCCCGGAAATTCCCACAGGTCAAATAAAAAAAATACGTTCCAGAATAAAGACGAGATCGCCTTTCGAATGATTGGTGCTGCTCCTGACCGAAGACTCGCATTTAGATACCGTGACTAACATACTCCTACAGTACCATGTCGAAGTAGTATCATCAGAGCATTTCGCGTACTTAGCACATAGCACCTGTACCTAGGAATTAGGCATCTGACATCTGACTAAGCAAGCAGTCAAATGAGTAGCAGCAACAAAAGAGATTGCCTCCGTCCGCGGCCTCTCATGCGGACGAGGACTGGCCCGAGTGCGGATGCAGTGATCCTGTACACTGTCGGGAACTCGATCATGCGGCAGGATCGCCACGCGCTGCAGAGTCTACTGGATCAGTTCCATTCTGACGAAGCGCAGGTCACCTATATGGGTGACACGTTGCGCCTTCAAGACATGTGTAGAGAAGTTAGGCTCAACGCAAGTCAACATCTGACATTGGAAGACACCATGGAGGGTGTCGGACGGCGATGCCTTGCAGTGGAGGAGATCCCGCGAGGCACACTGTTGGCTGTGTACTTTGGCTCCATTGAACGACTCAGGCCTGGGGTGATGGACTTCCTGAATCACAGCTTGGCTCAGGGCAAGCTTGATTTTGACTATGATTTGTTTGTGGATGGCACACCCAGGGAGGGGGACGCTTGCCCTGAACGCCTTCAGCTGTTTAATCATTGCTGTGAACCAGGAAACAATGCAGTTTGTGAAGAGTGGGAATGCAGAGAGACTGGTCTGATAGCATACTTCCTACGCAGCAGCGATGTCATCGCTCCAGGGTCGGAAGTCCGATTCCCCTACCAACAACGAACAATCAGGAATGGAGTGCAGGTATATCCTGCCAACAGGTTTTGGAAGAAGGCAGCTGACCTTCCACCTGCTTCAAAAAGCCAGCGCCTGGTTGAATGTAACTGTGCTGGGCAGCATGGGAAATGTCCGAATGGATATGGACGGCTGGAACGGATCAGTGTACCCTCACTCCCACCCCCACCCCCACCCCCACCACCACCCTCACCCCCGCCCCCA
>CAYOWH010000087.1:0-8703 GCA_964407615.1 uncultured Bacteriovoracaceae bacterium
ATTTAAAAAATGGTAGTCGTTTAGGGATTCGAACCCCAGACCCTCTCCTTGTAAGGGAGATGCTCTAACCAACTGAGCTAAACGACTACAGTTGAAGTAGAATGTATATTTCAACAAAATAACTTTTTTATCAAGTCCAAAGAATGAGTTTCGTGAGCTCAAAAATTATGAAAAATTGCTTAAAAGGCTTCTAATGCTTCTAATGCGTAGGTCGAATGCTCGTCAAAGAGCCTCGGCCTTTGCGGCGACGATCCAATTCTTTCCAAAGAGGATCTTTTTCTTCCAAAATCAAAGCATACTGAAGCACGTCATCTACGTGGCTTGCGGGGATGATTTCAAGATCTTTAAGTACAGCCTTGGGCACGTCATAGAGGTCTTTTTCATTATCCGCAGGGATAATCACTCGCTTGATTCCCGCTCGATGTGCTGCCAAGAGTTTTTCTTTGAGCCCACCGATTTCAAGGACATGTCCACGGAGGGTAATTTCTCCGGTCATCGCCACTTCTTTTGAAACAGGCTTCAAGGTAAGCGCCGAAGTCAGAGCAGTTGCCATGGTGATACCTGCACTAGGACCATCCTTAGGAGTCGCACCTTCTGGAACGTGAATGTGAATATCAAGGTTTTGATAAAAATCACGCGGCAATCCCATCGCCTCAGCCCTTGAGCGAACATAGCTATAAGCTGCTTGAGCAGATTCTTGCATCACATCACCAAGCTTACCGGTGATGGTGAGCTTGCCTTTGCCAGGCATAAGCGTCACCTCTATTGCGAGCATGTCTCCGCCCACTTCCGTCCACGCTAAACCCGTCGCGACGCCCACTTGGTGCTCGTGCTCCATGAGGCCATATTTGTATTTACGTGGACCCAACAATTCTTGAACTTCTTTTGATCCAATTTTGAGATCTTTGATTTTTTTATCGGATTCAAGATATTTGCGCGCACTTTTTCGTACAAGAGTTGCAATTTCGCGCTCAAGATTTCGCACTCCCGCTTCGCGTGTGTAGTGATGAATCAATTCAACAAGAGAACTTTCCCCAAAATTTATATTTAAGTGCGAAATTCCATGCTCTTTAAGTTGTTTAGGCACTAAGTGATTGCGGCAGATTTCAATCTTCTCAAGCTCTGTGTAGCTGGAGAGGAAAATGATTTCCATACGATCCGCAAGAGGTTGTGGAATGGTCGAAATAGAATTTGCTGTGCAAATAAATAAGCTTTTTGAAAGATCGAACTCAACTTCAAGGTAATGATCCACAAAAGTTTTATTTTGAGCAGGATCTAAAACTTCAAGCATGGCAGAGGCAGGGTCTCCTCTGAAGTCAGATCCCATTTTGTCCACTTCATCCAAGAGAATAAGGGGGTTGATGGAATTTGCTTTTTTCAAGGCTTGAATGATTTTTCCAGGCATTGCACCGATATAGGTTCTGCGGTGACCACGAATTTCGGCCTCATCGCGAACGCCACCCAGAGCAATTCGCACAAAGTTTTTTTCCATCGCGCGAGCAATAGAAGTTGCGAGCGAAGTTTTACCCACACCCGGAGGACCCACAAGACAAAGAATCGAGCCACGGCTTTCGGGATTTAGATTTTTAATCGCAATATACTCGATGATGCGATCTTTAATTTTTTCTAATCCGTAGTGATCTTCGTCGAGCACTTTTTTGGCATGCTTCAAATCAAGATTGTCTTTGGTTTTTTCTTCCCACGGAAGAGTCAAAAGCCAATCCAAGTACAAGCGAATCACAGTAGATTCCGCAGACATGGGCGACATCATCTTGAGTTTGCGAAGCTCAGACTCGGCTTTTTCACGAGCTTCGGTGCTGAGATTCATGGTTTTGATTTTTTTCTCAAGAGCTAAGATTTCTACTTTGAACTCGTCTTTTTCGCCGAGCTCTTTTTGAATCGCACTCATTTGCTCGTTGAGGTAGTACTCTTTTTGTCCGCGCTCCATGGATTTGCGAACGCGAGAGCGAATGCGACGCTCAACTTCGAGAATTTCAATTTCACCTTGGAGAGAAGCCAAGAGCTTTTCAAGGCGAGGCATGATTTCAAACATCTCGAGGAGTTTTTGTCTTTCTTCAACTTTGAGATTTAAGTGTGCAACGATAGTATCTGATAAGCGCGAAGGATCATCGATTTTTTGAACAGTGATCAACAATTCAGGAGAAATTCTTTTGTTGAGCTTTACATAGTTTTCAAAGCTTGTTCGAAGAGAGCGCATAAGAGCTTCGATTTCGAGTTGCTCTCCGCCAAGTTGATCGGCTTCGATTTTTACGTCAGCGGCAACAAATTTTCCAAGATCTAAATAATCTTCGATGATCGCGCGTTTTTTTCCTTCTACTAGAACTTTAAGTGTTCCATCGGGAAGTTTGATCATTTGCAAAATAGTTGCAAGCGTTCCTGTTGTGTAAATATCGCCTTGGCCTGGATCATTTGTTTCACCATTTTTTTGGGTACACAAAAGAATATCAACTTGTTGATCAACCGCTGCTTCAAGAGCTTGAACAGATTTATCTCTTCCTACAAAAAAAGGAATAATCATGTGAGGAAAAACAACGATGTCTCTTAACGGCAAAAGCGGATAAATAGAATTTGCTTTTTCAGTCGCTTTTTCGCTTTTACTTTTTGCTTTCGATCCTTTTTTCGCTGCCATGTTTTTATTCTTGCAGGAAAATTTCTAGCGGACAAATAAATATGTAATGCTCAGGGTTATAAGGGTTGATCTTTACAAGACTTTTTAAGATTCAGAGCAAACTGATGATTGCGCCTAGTCACAATTAGAATTTTCAAACAAGTGAAAGAAACAAAAGTCTTAAGCGATTTCTTTTTCTTTATCAGCGTCTGGTCCAAATTCAAGAATGGGCTTTTCTTTTTTACGCAAAACATCCGCGGTTACGCGACAAGAGCGGCAATTCTTGAGTGAGGGAAGGTCATACATCGTATCCAAGAGTATGTTTTCAAGGATCGACCTTAGTCCTCGAGCGCCTGTTTTTCTCTTGATAGCATCTTGCGAAATCATATGAAGCGCTTCGTTATCGAATTCGAGATTGACGCCTTCGATTTCAAAAAGCTTTTGATACTGCTTAACGAGGGCGTTTTTGGGTTTGGTGAGAATGTTTACTAAGCTTTCTTCATCAAGCTCATCTAGTGTTGCAATCACGGGGAGACGGCCTAAGAACTCAGGAATCAATCCAAAGCGAGTGAGGTCTTCAACCATCACATGCTCGAGAGGATTTAAAACTTGGCCTTTGGTTTTTTTAGAGACAGTTGCTCCAATACCCATGCTTTTTTGATGCATTCTGCTTTCTACATATTTTTCGAGTCCTGCAAAGGCTCCTCCACATATAAAGAGGATATTTGAGGTATCAACTTGAATGTATTCTTGTTGGGGATGTTTGCGTCCGCCTTTCGGAGGAACGTTTGCACGAGTTCCTTCGATAATTTTTAAGAGAGCTTGTTGCACTCCTTCTCCGCTCACGTCGCGCGTGATGGAAGGGCCATCAGATTTACGAGTGATTTTATCCACTTCGTCGATATAAACAATTCCGCGTTGTGCGCGTTCAACATCCCAATCCGCTGCTTGGAGCAAATTGAGAATAATGTTTTCTACGTCTTCACCCACATAGCCGGCTTCTGTCAGAGACGTCGCATCGGCAATTGTGAAAGGAACTTTCAATGTTTTTGCGAGCGTTTGAGCCAGTAATGTTTTTCCCGTTCCTGTAGGACCAATCAAAAGAATGTTTGATTTTGAAATTTCAACGTCGTCATTTTTCAAAGATTTTGGAAAATGAATTCGCTTGTAGTGGTTGTGAACTGCAACGGAGAGAATTTTTTTCGCACGTTCTTGTTTGATGACGTAATCATCAAGAATGGCTTTGATTTCTTGTGGCTTAGGAACTTTTGCCACGCCCTGACGAACTTCGCGCACTTGCTCTTCAGAGATAATATCTCGGCAAAGCGTAACGCATTCGTCGCAGATATAAACCGAAGGTCCGGCAATTAATTTTTTAACTTCACGTTGTGTTTTTCCGCAAAAGGAACAGCTTAAGTCTTTCATGTATTCGCCCCCTCAGCGACCTTAGCGACTTTCTCGCTTTTTGCTAACCACTGCATCAATTATACCAAAGTTCTTAGCATCCTCTGCTGACATGAAATTATCGCGATCCGTGCGTTTTTCAATTTCGCTTAAAGTCTGACCTGTGTGATCAGCCAAGATTCCGTTGAGAAGTTGTTTCATGCGTAGAATTTCTTGTGCATGAATTTCAATATCAGACGCTTGTCCTTGCACACCACCCAAAGGTTGATGAATCATGATGCGTGAATTCGGAAGAGCAAATCGCTTTCCTTTTTCTCCACCTGCTAACAAAACAGCGCCCATACTTGCAGCCATTCCCGTGCAATAAGTGGACACAGGACAACTTATGTATTGCATAATGTCGTATATTCCTAATCCTGCAGACACGCTGCCTCCGGGACTATTTATATACATAAAGATTTCTTTTTCAGGGTCTTCAGACTCTAAAAAAAGCATTTGAGCAATGATTGCGTTCGCAACTTGATCATTTACCTGGGTTCCCAAAAAGACGATTCGGTCTTTTAAAAGACGAGAGTAAATATCATACGTACGCTCTCCGCGGGGAGTTTGCTCTACAACATAAGGAATATTTGCAACTATATCTTCAAATTTCATCAAGCCTCAACAGCCTTTCCCAGGAGCCAGTCGAGAGTCTTAACCTCTTGGATTTTTTCGACAACCGCACCGACCATTCCTCGGTTTTGGATTTCCTCGAAAATTTCTTTCGGGTTACGTCTTTGCTCTACTGCCATCCTTACAATCTCCTTTCGGAAATCTTCTTCGCTGGCTTGAATATTTTCCTTCTCTCCAATTGCATCAAGAATGAGTGAAGTTTTGGCTTGAGATTCTGCCGCCGTCAAAATGCTGTCGCTTTGTTCTTTAAGCTTTGTTTCGATATTTTCTTTACTGAAGCCCATTTTCTCGAGTTCTGTCGCATAGTTATAAACGATGGTTTGCATCCAACGAGCTTTCATGGATTCAGGAACTTTAATTTCGTGTTCTTTAATCAAGAATTCGACAAGATTTTGGCGGTGAGTATCGTTCTGAACTTGCTGTTTTTGAGCCTTTAATTCTTCTGTTATTTTTTCGCTAAGTTCATTTAAATTTTTAAAATTGCCAAATCTTTTTGCACTTTCGTCATCTAAAGGAGGAAGGTGCTTTGTTTTAAGACCATGTAAAGTAACTTTGTAATAAAAAGTTTTTTTATTTTTTCCGTCTTCAGATGTGGGAACTTCGTTTGAAAATTCACGAGATTCGCCTTTTTTAATTCCGCGAATTTTTTCTTCAATCGACTCAACAAGAGGACCTACACCCATTTCATGAATAAGCTTTTCGCCTTTTGCTTCAGCAAGTTTCTCAGGACTCTCTGCTGTAAAGAATTCAAATTCTCCGGCAGTGTTTCCTTCAAAGATTTCGCCATCGTGATCATGAAAGTGTCCGAGTGAAGCATGCAAACGATCGAGTTGATCTTTGACTTCTTCTTCTTTCACTTCAATCGCTTCGGGTTTGATTTTAAATCCGAGATAATTTTTTAATTCAATTTTTGGAATGTTTTCGAAAGTCGCAGAAAATTTAAATGGGAATCCATCAAGCAAAGTGCCAGGTTCAATTTTTGGATTTTCAGCTGGTTTTAAACCGTTATCTTTGAGCGCTTGAGGTAAGCTACTTTGTACGAGCTCTTGGATGACGTGTTTATTGGCGTCCGCTTGATAGTGGGTTTTTAAAAGATCCAAGGGAACCTTGCCCTTGCGAAAGCCTTTGAGTTCAACGTTTTCTTGAAGACCGCGAAGTACGCGATTAAAGGTGCTTGTGACAACTTCGGAGGGAACTTCAACGGAGACTTTTTTACGGTTATTTTCTAATTCTTCGACTTCGAATTTCATGCGCTTTGTTATGGTATTTATCAAGGAGCGAATCAAGAAAAACCCAGCAAAATAAAGCCAAAGAGGTCCATTGTGGAAGGGAAAAGGGGCCTATAAAGCCTCGAATGAAATCCCCTCTTAGAAATTCCAGTAAAAATCGCAAAATCAGATAACCGAAGACATAAATTCTAAAAGCTGTCACGGGATTTAGTTCGTGTCGTTTTTTGAATAAAAAAGCTGCTATCGCTAGAGTTCCTGCCCCTTCCAAAAGGGGCCAAGAAAGAGTGTGTGGATTTCGAATAAAACAACAGCCCGCAAAGAAGCAACCTAGACGACCCACGGATTGAGAAAAGGGCAATAAATAGCTCCATAAGACAAGAAGATCAGAGCCCATTTTTTTGTTTTTTAGGGCCCACGGCTTGGCAAAAAAAATCACAAAACACAAAAGGCCCATAATACTTGTGGGGGCAAAGTTAAGTTCTTTTGCAAAAAGATAATATCCAAGAGCTCCTAAGGCTTTTGAAAAGAAAACTAGAAGAACAAGTCCAAGTCCTAAAAGAAAAAGAGCTTTTTGTGTCGATTGTTTGTGTTTTTTTAAGAGTGAATAAGTTGGGCTAAGGATGATTGA
Source organism: uncultured Bacteriovoracaceae bacterium (assembly GCA_964407615.1). Classification (GTDB taxonomy): domain Bacteria; phylum Bdellovibrionota; class UBA2428; order UBA2428; family UBA2428; genus CANIGN01. The sequence goes on from CAYOWH010000087.1 coordinate 6,563, forward strand.
AATTCCCAGGGAGGTAAAAAATATATAAGCGTCCATTTCCTTTTTCTTTAAGATTTTTCTTTGGGAAGATTTTTTAAAATGAACGGTTCAAGTAAAAGTAAAACAAGCGCAATAGAAATGGCTGCATCCGCCACATTAAAAACAGGCCAGTGGCAGCTTTTTCCTTCAGATCCTAAGAAAAAAAGAGGAAGGCATTTTCCGCTGGTGCTTGGATAAAACCAATCAATAAAATCAATGACGTATCCAAAGCGTAAGCGGTCTATGACGTTTCCAATAGCGCCTCCCACAACCAAGCCCATCACAGTCGGACGAAAGATTTCTTTTTTAGTGATGTGCTTGATGTGAAAAAACCAAAGAAGGCCCAAAACCACAATCGGAACAAGAAGCAAGAAAAGGACTCGAGAGCTCTCGCTAGTAATAAAAGGAACTTTTGAAAAACTTCCAAAAGCTGCAGCGTAGTTGTGAACCATCGTCCAACTCCACCAGCTTAAAACAGGGCGAGAATTTCCCTCCTTGACGAGGGTTTCAAGGGCCCAGTGTTTTGTCCATTGATCGAGACCTAGAATGACTAAAGCAACGATTCCCAGAATTGAATAAACTTTCTTCACAAAACGAGTATAGGTCTTGTCTTAATGCTTGAAAACCCATTCTAGAGATTTAGTCTTCAACAAAAACTTGTCTCAATGAGGCGGTGATGATTATCATTTTGCCCATGTCTCAAAAGTCATCGGAAAAACGCTTCCCTGAGTTTGGCTCAGATTATTCTTTTGCCAAATTTGAAGAGTCTGTCTTGAGTTATTGGAAGCGCGAAAAGATTTTTGAAACAATTGTTGAAGACGGTAAAAAAAAGAATTCTAAAAATTTTTATTTCTATGATGGACCTCCTTTTGCAACAGGACTTCCTCACTACGGTCATATTTTAGCAGGAACCATCAAAGACATTGTTCCTCGCTATTGGACTCAGCGAGGATTTCATGTAGCTCGTCGTTTTGGATGGGATTGTCACGGATTACCAGTTGAATATGAGATGGAAAAAACCTTAGGACTTAATGGGTCTTTAGCGATTCTTGATTATGGAGTTGGAAAATTTAATGAAGCCTGCCGAAGTGTAGTCCTTCGTTACGCAGGCGAGTGGAAAAAAATTGTAGAACGCACGGGTCGTTGGATCGACATGGATAACGACTATAAAACCATGGACCCCACTTTTATGGAAAGTGTGTGGTGGGTTTTTAAAAATCTTTGGGACAAAGGACTTATTTACGAAGGTAAAAAAGTTATTCCCTATTCATGGAGACTCACAGCGCCTCTTTCAAATTTTGAAGCATCACAAAACTACAAAGACGTTCAAGATCCATCTGTTTATGTTTTGCTTACGATTGAAGATGCTCGTTTTCAAAAAACAGCACTTTGTGTTTGGACGACCACTCCCTGGACGCTTCCTTCGAACTTAGCGGTTGCGATTCAAAAAGATTCAGAAAAAATAACTTACGGACTTTATAAATTAGAAAAAGCTCAAGCGGGTTGTGAGCAAGTGATTGTTGCAGATTTTGCCGCAGAAAAGCTAGGCCTCACAGAGCGCGTCAGAGACGTTCAATCTTCGGAGCTTCTCAACCTTTCTTACAAAAATCTTTTTGATGTTTTCACTCGTAAAGAACAACCCAAAGCCTTGCGTGTCTTGGATGGAAGTCATTTTGTAACCGTGGGTGATGGGACAGGGCTTGTACATATGGCTCCGGCGTTTGGTGAAGATGACTTCTTTATTTGCCAAAAAGAGGGCATTGAATCAGAAGATCCCACAAACATGAGCGCTTGTTTTACAGACGTTGTTAAAAAAGACGCGCGTCTTGCAGGAATTGTGGGTAAGTTTGTAAAAGATGCGGATAAAGAAATTATTCAGGTCTTAAAACAAGACGGACGCTTGTTGAAACAAGAAACAATTAATCACCCTTATCCGTTTTGTGAGCGTTCTGATACTCCACTAATTTATAAAGCAATTTCAAGTTGGTTTGTGCGCGTAGAGGGCATGCGCGAAAAAATGGCCTCCAACAATTCTCAAATTCACTGGGTACCCGAGCATATTCGCGAGGGACGATTTGGAAATTGGCTGGGTAACGCTCGCGATTGGTGTATTTCAAGAAATC
>CAYOWH010000088.1:0-8590 GCA_964407615.1 uncultured Bacteriovoracaceae bacterium
TTTTACGGGACCACCCACTTCATCTGCAAGTTTTCGAATTTTAAGGGCACAACGATCCGTTGTTCTCACGCAGCCGTGGCTGTTGCGCCCCGGAACGTGGCCATTGTGAATCGCCGCAAATCCACGAAGCCCGTTGGGGGCCTCGATTCCAAAATAATAAGTCGCTGGTCCATGGTCATCCCAAATGGCGTCTCGGCCAATTCGATAAAGGAGGTTGTCACTTGTATCGAGGGGTTGAAACCTACCTGCAGGAGTTTTCATGTATGGCTGGGGCGGGGTGGGATCAGTTTTGTATCCGTTTGAGGAGTCACATTCTAGGAGGGTTTCCCATTTTCCAGTCCACTGACCATTGTCATCAAGAGTTTTTTCGAGAATTTGAGTATTTCCTACATCTCCTTGACCTGCAAGTTGAACACTAACCTTAAATTTCACTTTAGGATTTTCATCGGCAAGTGCCGGGATAAATATTTTTTTTACTTGGTTTTCAATATCCTGCCCAGGAGGGGGTGTTTGGGTTTTTTTTGAAAAAAAATGGTTTGAATGCTTTGAAAAAGCTAAATTTATAAAAATAAAACTTAAGAAAATTTGAGTATAAAACAAGTTTTTAGATTTTAGATGTTTCATGATCACTGACCCTCGCTACTGGGCTAGTTTGGGTTGAATCTATCTGTCAAAACGAATTTTGAAAAAAAATAATGCTATGATTTATTTGCTTTGAAAACATGACTTTCTTGAAGTGCCTTTTGCAGTGATTGAAGGCCTTCTTCTTTGGTTGAAAGGGTTTCAAAGTAATAAAACATCTGAGCTTGTATAAGTTTAGAGAACAAAGGTAACTCAACTTTAAAAAGTTTAAGTAAAAGGTTGAACGCGGCAGCAATCCAAAGAAAGAAATGAGGAATTAGTTTAAATTTTTTTCGATTCATTCCTGCGCTTTCTCTATAAATGTTTAAATATTCCGAATAAGTTAAACAGCTTTCTGCAAGAATTTTAACCTTCATTTCTTTATCAAGGGGTTCGTTCAGTGCTGAAAGTATAATTTCGCTCGCAACATATTCTAGGCTTACAAAGGATCCTCCTCCGCTCGGAAGCCATGTGACTTTATCTTGAAGCACTTTTTTTAAGTGAGCTCGAGATGATTTAGCGTGTTCGTAGGCGCCATGAATGATTCCGGGACACAAAATGCATGTGTTTATTTTAGATCTGTGAAGAATTTCATCATGAGCTTTTCTTTTGCTAAGGCTATAGCTATCGAGTTTGTTGAGAAAATAATACTTGGAATAACTTTTTTCATTGCGAATGATAGGTTTGGGGCTTGCTCCAAACGCCACAACAGAGCTTGTGTAGATAAAAGATTTAGCATTTTTATTTGACCACTCTAAGAGTTGAATTGTGCGGTTAAAGTTTATTTCTTCCTGAGCTTTTACGTCTCCTTGAGCATTGATCACAGCGGCAAGATGGATAACAATCCACTCTTGGCTGATGTGAGATAGGTCTTCGAGAGTTTTTTGAAAAGCTTTTTCATTTTGAAGGTCTACAAGGTGAGTGCGGTCAAGGAGTTCTTTTGTGTTAAGATTGGCGTCTCGAAAGCGCAAGGAGATAAGACTTTTATCGTCAGGATGTTTTCTTAGCATGAGGTGAATTCTGCCGCCTAGTCCCATTCGATAGAGCGAGCAAAGTACTTCGCTTCCTACAAATCCAGACGCGCCTGTTAATAATATGGGTCTAATCATGAGCTACTTTTATTTTTATTTTAAGTTAAAGGTATTTCAATCTGAAAATCATTTATAGCTAAAGTTTTTTTTCTAATTAAGACGCCAATTCTATGAAATGAAAAAGTGTCGTGAATCTCGTCGAGTATGTGGGGATCAACAAGGGCAATTAATAGAAAAGGAGAATTTACGAATGAATCTTTGGAGATATATTTTGAAGAAATATAGGCGCCTGCTTTTATTGTTTTTAGAAAAGCTACTAGTCCTTGCATAAGTGAGGCATTTTCAAATAATAGGTAGCTTACTTTGAGATTATATAATCTATTTAAATCGTTTTCCTTGAGTTCAAGTTTACAAAAATAAAGAAGATAATTTGGTCTAAGAACCAACGAGTTGGAACATGCATAATGTTTTGGAGGAGAGATTAAGGTTTCACTAATAAGATTCTTAAAATTTAAACTATCCACGATTGATTTAGGAATCTTTTAGAATTTTTTCGAGTTTTAGCCTGGATCCTTCAAGAATTTTTTTCATTAACGATTCATGACTTAAGTCTGAAGGAATTTTTTTATCTTCACGAAGAATTGTTAAAAGATCTTTCCCTGTTTTTTCGCTTTTACGAGAGGCTTCCCGAACTATGTCATGAGCTTTGTCTTGACCTTGCAAAGTTAAGCTTACATAAAGAGCTTCTGCAAAAATAGAGGAGCCTGCTTGATCGAAGTTTTTTTTCATTTGTTTTTCATCGACTTGAATTTTCGAGGCAACTTTTAAAAAGCGGGAGAAAAGAAGGTGGGAGATAGCAAAAAATTCAAAGTAAAAACGGCCAGACGCAGAGTTTGTAAGGTCGCGTTGATGCTCTGTGATCACGTCATCTTGAATGAGTTGAAGGCGAGATTTTAAAACCTTGAAAAGACTGCAGATGTGCTCAAGATTCCAAGGATTTCTTTTTTGAGGCATCGTTGAGGAACCCACTTGGCCTTCACCCATTGATTCAAAAAGCTCTCCAATTTCACTTCTTGCAAGATGCCGCCAATCATTGGCTACTTTGGTAATGATAGAGTTCGCAAGAAAAATACTTTGAGCCACTTGTGCAAAGTCTTCGGGAGGAAGAATTTGAGTTGACCCATAGTCAGGTTTTAGGTTGAGCTTTTTAAGGAATTTCTCTTCCAGTTGAAGAGCATCTATACAGATTAAAGAAGAGGCGTGATATCCGCCAATTGCGCCAGAACTTTGACCTCTTAAGTTATGAGTGTTCTTTTCTAAATTATTTTTTATGTCTTTGAGGCGACTATAAGCTTCAGCTAAAGAAAGTCCAAAGTAAGTAGGGACAGCCCACTGACCATGAGTTCTTCCCGCTTGAAGGGTTTGAGAATGTTTTGCAGCAAGAGATTTTAAAGCCTCTAAGGTTTTGTCGATGAGAGGGAAAAAGTCTTTTTGTATGTACGTTTTAAGTCTTAGGCGACTTGCAGTGTCCACAACGTCAAATGATGTAAGTCCCACATGAACCCAGCGTGATAGTTCTGTTTTTCCATTTCTATCAAGCTCTTCTGCAATCCCCTCAACAAGAGCACGCGTTGCATGCTGAGTGCGTTTTTCAATTTCTTCGACACGCTGAAAAGAAACTTTTTTTAGAATTTTATCTAATTCGATATCGTCAAAAGGTGGGCAGATTTTTTCATCGCGAAGTGTTTTAAGCCAGCAAGCTTCGACTTCTATTTGAAAAGAAAAAGAGTCTTCTTCTGAGAGGATTTGAGGAAGTGCGTCTTTGTATCGTCGATCTAGAGGACTAAAAACAAAATCCATAAAAGCAGACTATGTCTGAAGAACTTCTTTAGGCAAGCCCTAGTTCTTGTTGGATGTAAACTTCGATGCAGAGTTCATAAAAGGGCTCACACGAGGAAGAATGTTGGGGTTGAGAGGTTTAACAAAAAGCTTATTCTTGAGATTTGTATTTATAATCATTTGAAGGTCGCTAAAGACTTTGTCGGACCATGCATTTGCAAAGGCGCTTACGACTTTTTTCTGATGAAGATCAAAACAAGTGACAACGGCAGTTCCTCCAGAGGATCCGTAGGCACAAGCAGAGAAAACTTTTTGGGGTTCGAGTTGTTGAGAAAAGAGAACCCAATGGCTAATACTTTGCATATTTTGCTCCGGACTATGAAAAAGATATTTGTATGTGGAAATTTTCTTGAATATTTTTTGGGTAAGAAAGTTGCTCTCCTCAAAAGGGTTTTCAAGATAGAATTTATAACCTTCAAGCTGGGCATGAACAAAATTGTGGATGTCTTTCGTTTTACAAAACAAGCCTGCGCCAGGATTATCGATAGGGGGGTGGGCTTTTTCTTTTATGAATACGGGAGCCCAGTCAATTTTTTTTTGAAGTTTATAGTGCCCATTGAGCATGTTTTCGTAATCTTTTGTAAGAAGTGCAGGGAGTTTAATCTGAGGCTTTTCAGAAAAAAGATTGGAATCAAAAGCAAATCGACACGATTCAAGTTTGAGAGGGTTGAGAAGTCTTTCGGTGACAATCTCTTCCCAGCTTTTTTTTTCTATTTCTTCGAGAATGGCACCTAAAACAATAAATCCATATGTTGAATAATGACTCTTGTTGAGAGGGTAGTAGGGACCGTGTTTTAAAAGATACTCACTCAAACTTTTTCGACTTTTACTAAATTTTTTTAAGTCTTTGGGGTCTATGTCTTCATCATCCATAGGAAAGCCACCGTGGTGGTACATGATGTCTTTTATGTTAAGGTTTTCATATTCTTCATGTATAGGAGAGTGAAAGATGTCTTTTAATTTTGTTTCAAGTGAAAGTTTGCCTGATTCAGTTTGTTGAAGAATTAAGATTGACGTGAAGGTTTTAGTTAAACTAGCAATTGGAAAAAGTTCATCTTCATGAATTTCTTCTTTTTGAAGGATATTTCTTCGACCATCAAAAATATATTCCGTTTTATTAGAAGATGTTTCAGAAAAAATAACAGCAGGAAGTCTTTGAGTTGTAACGTAATCGTTAATTGTTTGAACTGTATTTGGGTTTAGGTCTTTAACTTGCGCATTTATATGTGTATTTGGCAATGTGGCAAAAAAGATCAAGGTAAAAAGCTTATTCACGACTTTGTGTTAATTGATCTTCTTTGCTTGTTCAAATCTAAGAAAGTCAAAGTTCCAAATATCTGACATTGTTCTTGGTTTAAATAAAATTAAAATAACTTTATGAACAAAGAACCCATAAAATTCCTAATTTGGGTTTATTTTTGGTTACTTATCTTTGAGGGCGCTCTTAGAAGGTGGGTTTTTCGTGAATTTGCAGATGTACTACTTTTAGTTAAGGATCCAATCGCTTTGTTAATTATTGTGTCTTCTTTTTCTTTTTTGTTCAGAGAAAAATATCGTAATTTTGTTTTATTAAATTTCTTCATTGGCATACTGGGTTGTGTTTTTACTATGTTAGTTGGTCATCAAGATTGGATTGTGACTGTTTACGGAGCCCGAATTCATTTCTTGCATTATCCTTTGATTTTCATAATTCCTCAAATTTTAACTAAGGACGATTTCCGTAAGTTTGGAAAAACTTTCCTTTTTCTTTCACTTCCAATGTCAATTCTTTATATAATTCAATTTATTAATCCTCTTGATCATTGGATAAATAGAGATTTAGGGGGTCATCAGGCAGAATGGGGAGGGGGTGCATTGCCATTTATGGGTAAGGGTCGTCCTCCTGGTACTTTTGTAATGACTGCAGCTTCAGCTATTTTTAATTCTATTGTAGTTTGTTTTTATTTTTCAAATATTTCTGAAAAAAAAAAAATTCCTTTATGGGCTTGGATTGTTCCATTTAGCATAATGATATCATTAGCATTTTCTATAAGCAGAGGGTTAATTGCTAAATTCGCTTTGATTGTAATTGGGACTTTTGTCGCTAATGCCATAACAAAAAAAACAACAAAATATTTAATTTTTATTACTTTTTTAGTGATACCTTTTTTGATGGGCTATTATGTGCTTTCTAATTCTGAATTATTTAAGGAAGCTGAATATTATACCACTCAAAGATACACTGGGGCTACTTCACATGAGACGGGTTCGGATTCACCCTTTGCGATTATTTATTCTGGGCTTGAAAGAATTAAATTATATAAGATTTTGGAATTTGCTGGTAAGTACGGCCCTTTTGGTTTGGGCATAGGTACGTTTACAAATGTAGCTAGAGTTCGGATTGCGGATTATGCTGAAAGTCGCGTTTTAAGCGAGTCAATTTTTGGTTATCATGTGATGGAGTATGGCCCTTATTTGGGATTAATTTATATATTTTGGAAACTTTTGCTTACTTGGAAATTGGGCCGCGAATCTTTCTACTCTGCTACGAAAGATAATAGTCCATTTGGACTAATTTTTTTTTCGTATGTTTTTAGTACCTTTAATTTTACTAATTTATCTTCTCCCAATATTATGGGCCTGGTAATTTTTGTGACAGCGCTTAATTTTACAGCTATCGAAGTGAACAAGAAGCTTTAAATCAATTTTGTGTTCAATTAAAAAAAGCAAAAGCAGCATACTTATTTCAATTCTTCAAGATTTGTTTATTGTTGTCTAGTGTTATTGTTCATATTTAAATATAAGAGAAAAAAATGATTAGAGCAAAACTAGTAAAAATCATAAAATCATTAATTGATTTATTTCCGAATACGGCTAATTTATACCGGCAAATTCTTGATTATCGAGCTTTTAAGTCCCTGCCTGATTTAACAAATCTAGGTTTTAAGTTTAATGGAAATCAAATGATGGAAAATGGTTTGTTTGAGCCCGTTGAAACGGAACTAGTAAAAAAAATGTTTCCGCATGTTGATGTCATCATAAATGTTGGTGCAAACATTGGGTATTACGTATGTCATGCTCTGCATGGTGGTAAGCGGGTAATTGCCTTTGAACCAATACAAAATAATCTTAAGTATTTATTGAGAAATATAAAGGCAAACAACTGGCAACATAGATGTGAGGTTTATCCAGTTGCTCTAAGTAATAATACTAATATTCTCAAAATTTATGGTGGTGGAACTGGTGCTTCAATTGTTAAAGGTTGGGCTGGTATATCTGAAAAATATTCATCTTTAGTACCTAGTTTAAAATTAAATGATGTATTGGGAGAGCGGTTTCAAGGCCAGAAAGTTCTAATAATTGTTGATGTTGAAGGTGCTGAAAATATGATGTTGGAGGGAGCTACTACACTACTTGATATGAAGCCAAAGCCAATATGGCTTGTTGAGATTTCAGCAAAGTTACATCATCCCAAGGGAGTGGATATTAATCCGAATCTTTTAGAAACGTTTGAAAAGTTTTGGAGTAGGGGATACTGTTCGTTTTCAGCAGACAATAACTTTCGGAATATAACAAAAGAAGAAATTAATAAAATTATTTTAACAGGATTTGACACTTTGGGAACTCATAACTTTCTTTTTTATGAAAAAGGCAAAGAGATACTTAAATAAAAAAATAGAAATTCCAAAAAACCTCAAAACCTTCAACTTATTCTACTCCCACTCAATCGTTGCAGGGGGCTTGGAAGTGAGATCAAAAACAACCCGGTTGATGCCGCGGACTTCGTTGACGATGAGCGAAGCAATTTCTTTAAGATCAGACCAGGGGAGTTCGGTTGCTTCGGCGGTCATAGCTTCTTTAGAGGTAACAGCGCGAAGGGCGAGAACTCGCTCATACGTTCGTCCATCTCCCATCACACCCACAGTGGAAATAGGAAGTAACACGGCAGCCGCCTGCCAAACTTTCGAATAGAGGTTTCTTCTTTTTAATTCTCCAATAAATATTGAATCTGCTTTGCGAGCAATTTCTATCCAGTTTTCTTCAAGGGGCCCCAACACTCGTATGGCAAGCCCTGGTCCGGGAAAAGGATGGCGATCTAAAAAGTCTGCTTGAATTCCGAGGCTTTTTCCTAAAACTCGAACCTCGTCTTTGAAAAGGTCCCTTAAGGGTTCAAGAAGTTTTACTTTTATTCCGGGAGGTAGTCCTCCCACGTTGTGATGACTTTTAATTTTTTGCGTAGGAGCATGCGGATTATCTGCACTCTCAATCACATCAGAGTAAATGGTTCCTTGAGCAAGCATGAAGTTTTCTTGAGGCAAGTTCTTTTCAAAAACCTCAATAAAAAGTTTTCCAATAATTTTTCTTTTTTCTTCAGGATCAGAAACTCCTCGCAATTCTTTCCAAAAAATTTCACGAGCATCAATCACTTTAAAATCGATATTAGGATATTTTTTGATGATTTCTTCTAGATCACTTTGGTCATAGTTTCTTAGAAATCCGTGGTTCACAAAAAGGGCACGAACTTTTACGAATTTTGATAAAAGTACGGCAAGCACAGTGGAATCAACTCCACCCGAAACCGCGCATGTTACTTCTTTAACTCCCGTGAGTTGTTTTTCAAGCTTTTCGTACAGATCGTCAAAAAGATGCTCTTCAAGAGTACGTTGAATTTTGCAAATTTTGAATAAGAAATTTTCAAAAAGTCGCATTCCTTCTTGTGAATGCGTGACTTCTGGATGAAATTGCAAAGCCCAAAGTTGCGAGGCTTTTAAGCAAAAAGCAGCGGGCCTTCCCTCAGACGTTAAAAGAAGCTGAGCCTCTTGGGGGAGTCCAGTAACGGAATCTCCGTGGCTCATCCACGCAATACTTTCTTGGGGAAAGCCTTCAAACAGTAAATCATGAAACGATACAGGATTTCTCGAAATAACTGCACGGCCATATTCTCTTGCTGTTTGTTCTTCGACTTTTCCTCCAAATTTTTTAGCAACTACTTGATAGCCAAAACAAATCGCAAGTTTATTGATTTTAATTTCAAAAATTTTTTCGTCAAAAGTAATTTC
>CAYOWH010000089.1:0-6328 GCA_964407615.1 uncultured Bacteriovoracaceae bacterium
ATACCCGTAAACATTGGAGTAAGGGGATTATACCTTAAGTTAGAATCTTTAGCCCGTATTTTTCCATTTTCATATAAGTGTGCTAAAGTTGCACCTCTTCACATGAGACGCTTTCTGAGTATTTTCATACTTTTAACGGCTTGTTCACTTAACAAGAATCCTCCCCTCAACTACAAAGCCATTAACAAGCGATTAACACCCGAAACACCTGTAGCAGAGGCCTCCAAATCGGATAAAGAGGCTAAACCTCAAAACGAAACTCCACAAAACACCTTCCAAATAGAGTTACTCGAAACTCTTCCGAAAAACTCAAAAAAAATATGTACTATTCTTAATTCCGATGGGGTGTACGTTGCAAAGATCATCACAACTGATTCAGGCCTCTACTTGGGCCGCACTACAAGCGAAAATATTCGTGCTTTTCAAGGAAAAGAACTTCTTGAAATAGGCCCCGATGTTTATTCTTACTCTTTCAACGAGCTCCGACTGAAAGCTTGGTATTCAAACACAAAAAGAGATTTTAGAAAAAAAATCACCACAGACAATCCTTACACAATTGAATTGGTAAGTTTTGACGAAAAAGATCCAAGCGTCAAAGGAGAGGTCAGTAGCTTGTTTTTCATTCGTGGAGAATGTGAGTTTCTAGCGCGAAAAGAAGATTTTAAATCTTTAGTAAGCCTTTTATTCTTGATCGAAGATAAGAATGATTATTCAAAACAAAAACAAGATATCCTTTCAAAAAAACCCTTTGAATCTAAGTTTTCAATTCAAAAAGAGAGATTTGATTTGGGAGCTCATTCCATCAACGCTTGCCTTATTGACACGTACGATGCAGAAAAAAAAATCACAGCCAGCATTGCTCTTCTGGGTAAAGACAGTTCTAATTGGGCTCTCCTAAGAAACAACCACAAGCAAGATTACAGTGCCTTAACCCAATCTCTTAAAAAAACTCCTGAACTTTATCGTTATCAAATGACAACACGCCAAAAAGATAAAGTTCTAAGCAACTCAGAATTTGAAGTGAAAGAAAATGCAAAAATCGGCTTGGACAATGAAGCTCTCTCTGTCTTTAGCATGATTCAAGAATCTAAAACCGTTAGACTCCGCCTTGTTGGTCCTGCTTGTTTATGGTGGTTTAATGTTGGGGCGGGTGAAGATAGCTGGAAAGCCTTTCAAGCTTTTGCTCATGCGCTTGATGATCGATATCCACTTAAAATGTTTACTGATCTACAAAGCGATTTTTAACTAAGAAGAAAAATCATTTAAACAAAGAAAGAAATTCTCCGTATCCTTCTTCCTGCAATTTTTCTTTCGGTATAAAACGCATAGATGCAGAGTTCATACAAAAACGCTTTCCCGTAGGAGCTGGGCCATCTTCGAAAACGTGCCCGAGGTGGCTATCTGCAATCGAAGACCTAACCTCAACTCGCTCTTGAAAAAGTTTATGATCTTTTTTAAATTTTAAATATCGAGGATCAATAGGCTTAGTAAAACTCGGCCAACCACTCCCTGAATCGTATTTATCTTTTGAGCAAAAAAGAGGTTCACCGCTCAGGCGATCCACGTAGATCCCCTCTTCATGATGGTCACAATACTCGTTAGAAAAAGGGGCTTCCGTTCCTTCTTTTCTCATCACAGCATACTGCTGAGGAGTGAGTTTTTTTTGAATGTCCTCTTCTCTTTGAGGAACATTTTTTTTGTAATCATCATCTTTCATGAAAACTATACTCTCAGGAATAACGACACAATTAGACAACGATATACGTTAAAATTTAAACATAATAATTTAATGAGATTTTTTAGGAGTATTATTTGAGGAACCATTCCCTTCAATTGATTCAAAAAATCTAGTTTTTTTATCAAGATGAACTAAAGCATTGTCTATTGTTTTCTGTAGCACAGCATCTTTAACTGTCTCCTTACAAAATCTCAAAGCTGATTTCATTGCAGAGTTTACATCAGTGACTGAATAGGTTGAAGAAGGTATAAACCCATTAGCTATACCAACAGCTTGCTGAAGTTCATCACTAAAGTAATTCAGGAAAACAGAACGTTCATTGTTAGCAAGTTTAGGAGTTTCAAGATTCATCTCTAGAACTCCTTTTACAAAGGGCCCCGTCGAATACAACTCTCTTACATCAAACCTACCATCTGAATTTTCGGCAGCTAGAAGAGTTTTTTTATTGCTATTAGGCAAGATAAGACTAAACACCACCCCTGGAGCATTCTGCTTGAGTGCTCTTCTCAATAAATCTGTAGCATCTGATTTATAGATATTTCCGTCATCATTAACAAAATAGCAATAGCCGCCTCTAAGACTTAGATCTCCATGAAATTCATCACGATAAAAAAACTCGTAATCGCCCGATTTTTCCACAGACGCTTTATAAGTGTCTTTAAGTATCCGAAACATCTCTTTTTTTTCTGATTCTGTTAGTTTATGTCCCTTAAGAACTCTCTCTTCAAGTTTAGAAATATAATCAAAATCTTCATTTGGAACAGAAAAACTTACATGATTCGTAAAAGGAACCTTGTCAAAATGATTAAAGAATTCATCTGATTCTAATGCTTTAGAGAAAGCAGAAAAACTTAAAGCATTTTCTGCTGCTTTCTTATCGCGAATGTCTTTACTAATATCACCAAAGACAAATGCAGCTTTTGTTTTCTGTATACAATCAATAGCAGTCTTGTAGGGACCCTCTTTTGCACGAACGATTGACACAACACAGAAAAACGATAATGAAAAAATAAACCCTTTTTTTAAATAACTCACAAATCCTCCATTAAGCTAATTAAATAATAAACTTAATTTTTTTTAAAGACAAAAAACTATCTTTTGATGTCTTTTTTAATCGCAGACAAAATTTCAAACGGATTGTTCGAAAACTTTGGCTTTGCAGGACGATCCTTTGAGAAATCTCGACGAGTTCGATCGCCTCGCGCATCATGTCTTCGCTCACTTTGACGAGAATCCGGTGCTCTTTGTTCTGTTCTCTTATGATCGACATACTCAGACCTTTTATGATCTGGCCTCAACGATCGCATCGTCAAACTGATTTGGTTTTTGTTGGTATCAACATCCAAAACCTTAACAGTCACTCTGTCGCCAGGGCTCACCACCTCGCGAGGATCTTTTACAAAACGATCTGCAAGTTGAGACAAATGCACCAATCCATCTTGATGAACTCCAATGTCTACAAAAGCTCCAAAGTTTGTAACGTTCGTCACAATCCCAGGACAAACCATATCTTTTTTAAGATCACTCACGGCATGAATATCTTCGCGATACTGAAAAGGAACAAATTCTTCACGCGGATCTCTTCCGGGTTTTTCCAATTCGCGCAAAATATCTTCAAACGTAAACTCACCTACTTGATTTTTAAATTCTTCACTTGCACGAAGTTTTTTTGTACCTTCGCCGCAAAGATCAGAAAGCGCAAGACCATTTTGAGACGCAAAAAACTGCAAAGACTCATAACGCTCAGGATGCACGCCCGTTTTTTCAAGGGGATTATCCGATTCAAATACTCGCAAAAAACCTGCAGCTTGTTCAAAAACTTTTTCACTAAAGCGAGCAACCTCTTTGAGCTCCAAGCGTGATTTAAAAATTCCCTTTGTTGCACGGTGATCAACGATTGTTTTCGCAAGGCTTGGACCAATTCCCGCCACATGCGCCAACAAGTGATGACTTGCCGTATTCAGATTCACTCCAACCGAGTTCACGCACGAATCCACAACATCATCCAAATTTCTCTTCAATCGAGCTTGGTTAACATCGTGCTGATACTGGCCCACCCCAATACTCTTGGGATCAATCTTAATTAATTCTGCAAGAGGATCCTGCAAACGACGAGCGATCGAAATTGCACCACGAACCGTTACATCCAAATTCGGAAACTCCTCACGCGCCACTTCACTTGCACTGTAGACACTGGCTCCAGCCTCAGAAACCATCACAACCTGCAATTTTGCAAATCGCTTTAAAGCTTTACGCAAAAAAGTTTCTGTCTCGCGACCGCCCGTTCCGTTTCCTACGGCAACCGCACGCACATTATAACGCTCCACAAACGACTCCAATAACCTCGTCGCTTTTTCTTGCTCACTTGTCGAATGAATATGAATCACCGTGCTGTCAATGTATCGACCCGTATCATCCACAATGGCAACCTTACAGCCTGTTCGTAAACCAGGATCAACTCCCATTACCGCTTTGGAACCAAAAGGAGAAGAAAGCAAAATCTCACGTACGTTTTCAGAAAAGACATTGATCGCCGCTTCATCTGCAATTCTTTTAAGTTCTTTATGAACTTCATTTTCGATCGAAGGAATAACATGTGCTTTGAGGGCCATTTCACAACATTCTTTGATAAGACTTGCTCCCGGAGCTTCCGCTTTCACAAGGCACTTCCCTAAATACTTATTGAACATGCTTACGTAAAAAGCTTCGTCTTCTGCTGGAAGCTTAGCCCCGAATTTTACAACCAACTCATCATCACCCCAACCACGTCTCACCGCTAAATAACGATGAGAACTCTGATAGTTGTTTAAAGATTTTATCGCCTCAGAAAAATTAAAATAAGGCTCAAACTTGCTATGAGGAGCAGCTTTCTTACCCTTTTCGGAGCGGAGAAAACCATTATTGAAAAAATGTTCACGAACAAACTGACGAAGCTCGACATCTTCTGAAATTTTTTCGATCAAAATATCACGTGCACCTTCAATCGCTTTTTCAGCACTTTCAATTCCAAATTTTTCGTTGCGATAAGTGTAAGCCCACACAAGAAGAGATTGACCTTCTTCCCACTTGGTCACTCCCTGAGCTGTATCCCAAACCCACAAAGCAAGAGGCTCCAATCCCGCATCGCGAGCAGCCGTTGCTTTGCTTTTTTTCTTTGGTTTAAAGGGCGCATAGATATCTTCAAGGATCAAAGCATCGTCACACAAATCAATTTGAGCTCTTAACGCAGCATCAAGCTTTCCTGCTTTTTGAACTTGTTCCAAAACAAAAGCTTTGCGTTTTACAAATTCAGAAAATTCCTCATTTGTTTCTAAAATTCCACGAATCGCAACTTCGTCTAAATTCCCAGTTTGCTCCTTTCGATAGCGAGCAATAAAGGGAACAGTTGCTCCCTCTGAAGCCAGAGACACAACTGCCTCAATAGATTTTAATTCGAGTTGAAAGCCTTTTTTTTCAAGCCAACGCTGTAAGTTCATTCGGTGTCAAAGTTTATCAAATGCTATGGGAGGATCAAGCAGGGATCACTCTTTGCTGAGAAAGAATGTGTGAGATAGAGTCGTCATTTATGAGCCACTATAAACGCAGTCTTGTTTGGATTCGTCGCGACTTGAGAACGCACGATCATCGTGCATGGTCTGAAGCAGAAGCAAGCTCTGACGAGATAGCTGTCGTTTTTGTCTTTGACTCAAATATTTTAAAAAAAATATCAAACAAGCATGATAGGCGCTTGACTTTTATTTTTGAATCTCTTGAAGAAATCGACGCTCAACTCCGCGCGAAAGGATCGCAACTGATTGTCCTACAAGGTGATCCTATGCAAGAGATTCCGCAACTCGCTCAAAATCTTAATATCGACGCTGTATTCACCAATCGAGACCACGAGCCTTATGCCCTCAAAAGAGATTCAACGGTTCAGAGAAAACTTAAGGAAAGCGGAAAAGAATTCATCACTTTTAAAGATCAAGTGATTTTTGAAGCTCAAGAAGTAAAAAACCTCGTGGGAGATTACTTTAAAGTTTTTACTCCTTTCTCTAAAGCGTGGAGAGCTAAACTTGGTAAACACGATGTTGAAGAAGCGCGTGTTCGTCTTAAAAACTTACTCCCTTCTCAAAAACTTCAAAAATTTTCACACAAACTAGAACTTGAAACTGTAGGCTTTCATCAAACTAAAAACTGGATTGAAGGAGGCTCAAAAAGTGCTCATCAATTAAAAAAATCATTTCTCAAAAACATTAAAGACTACAAAAATAATCGAGATTTTCCTTCTCTTACAGAGGGAACATCTCATCTCTCAGTCCACTTAAGATTTGGAACTCTCAACCCCAGAGAACTTTTTCGAGAAACGTGGGGACTTCAAAGCACGGGTGCTATCACGTGGCAAAACGAATTGATCTGGCGTGAATTTTATCAAATGCTTCTTCAAGCAAATCCCTCACTTCCAGATAATTGCTTCCAAGAAAAATGCAATTCCATTAAATGGCCTGGAACTCAAAAAGATTTTCAGGCGTGGTGCGAGGGACAAACCGGCTACCCGATAGTGGACGCAGCCATGAGACACTTCAACAAAACGGGATGGATGCACAACCGACT
>CAYOWH010000089.1:6428-8560 GCA_964407615.1 uncultured Bacteriovoracaceae bacterium
TCGCTTTTGCCTTGAGAAACAAGCGTGAGTGGATCTAAACCTCCGCTCAACAAAACCTTACGCCACAAACGAGTAGACCAAGGTTCACTTGATTGCTTGTCCATTTCATCTAAAAGAAATCTTTCTTGAAAAGGCAAAAGGACCCAAGAGCCCGCACGAATTTCTGATTCAAGTTGACCCTTACCCCATGCAGAGCAACCCAAAAAATACCGTCGCTTCGGTCCACTTTGTCCCATCTCTAAAAGAGACTGCAAAACAGTGGGATTGGTTGAGAGAAAAAGGTGATCGCCCAAACGCGTGCCACCCTCTACTAAGTTTTCATCTTCATGGATGACAAAAATTGATTGCTCATCCGCGGGACCACCTTTAAAAAGATTATCTTTTATTTCATAAACCTTATCTGATTGAGCATCACGCAATTCAGCTACAACCTGGTGATTTCCATCGTTTCCTTCCACCTCAATAGGCTTGTTGATGACAATTCCAAACGCCCCTTGATCATCTTGCTGCGAAAGAAGCACAACTGCTTGAGAAAAAAACTCATCCTGCATTTGAGGAAGAGCCACTAAATAACAAGGAAAATCCATGACATTTCAAATCTAGCAGAGACCCTCTCTAACATAAAGAACTTTGAAACTGCCTAAACAAACCCAAACTAGACAAACCCAAAATTAGCCTCGACGGCGACTTTCAAGGGGAAGAAGGTTATTAAATCGAGACTCAACTCCCTTAGCAGGTCCAAGAGGCCATTTTTCTTTCCACAAAATACAAAAAAGCCCACGTTTTCTCTCTGGATTGGAAAGCGCCTCTCCAGACAAATAAGCATTTGCGTATTTTTCATCCATCAGTATCCAGTCCTGAAAAGGCTCCATGGAATCTTTCAATAAATTTTCAGCCTGATTTGATTCCTGAAAAAATCCCGTCACTGTTGTCAGCGCACGGTTCATTGCATGAGCAAACAAATCAGGATCTCTTTTTCCATCGCTTAATCCATGCCTTAAACAATCCTGACGAAAGCCTATTTCTTCTTTTTCATTTTCTTTTTCGATTTTTGAAGTGCCATTTTTTTCAAGCACAGCCCAGTAACCGCCCGCGGTTGCATGCAGCTGAGGCCAACGTCGCTCTTCTTTCAAAAGAGAAAAGTTCGAATTGTTTTTTAGAAAACGTCTTATAACTTCTTCATTTTCTGAAAGATTATACGTGCACGTACTATAAACAAGCCGCCCCCCCTCTTTCAGAGCTAGAGCAGCTGCCGCTATAAGAGAATTCTGAAGGGCAACGCATTCTTGAATTTCACTTTCATAAACATCGCGACGACGCTCTTCACGCTTGAAAAATAAACTCTCTCCGCTACAAGGAGCATCTATTAAAATTCGATCAAATGTTTTTTCAAAAGATTGAGCAAGTTTAATTCCGTCCGAACCAAACACCGTGCTATTTAAAACACCGTGACGAACAAGGTTATTGGATAAAACTCTTGATCGTTTGTGATCCGCATCGTTACTCACAATCCAACCTGTGTGATTGAGGAGTTCCGCAATACGAATTGATTTTCCACCAGGTGCGGCACACAAATCCAAAACCTTCATGTGAGGTTTAATATTTAGATCGTCAATAATTTCGAGAGCCACGGGATCTTGCACGTAGGCAAGTCCCGCACCCCAAAAAGGATGTCGCGCTAAATGCGCATTTTCTTGCACATTAAATTCGTAAACATTCGAAAAGTGCTCGAGAGAGGATCCGATTCGAAATCGCTCGAATTTAAAATCTTCTAAGGAAACTGAGCGAAGAGAATTTATACGGAACGATCGTTTTTGTCGAAGGTCTCCTGAAAGATAAACATCCCATAGACCATCCATGTTAAAGCCTTGTAACTTGAGGCGCTGAAAAAAAGTGCTCTTTTCAAAAGCTTCTCTAGATTTCCACACGGTTCTTTGACTATATTTAACCATAATGATCTGGGAAGAAAGTACATTTTACCAAAATGCCGTGAAACAACTTGAGTACGCAGGACAGGTCATGAACCTCGATCCAAACGTTCTCACAAGATTAAAAATGCCCAAGCGCGCGCTCATCGTGAGTGTGCCTGTGCGCATGGACGATGGAAATATCAAAGTGTTTGAAGGCTACCG
>CAYOWH010000090.1:0-8303 GCA_964407615.1 uncultured Bacteriovoracaceae bacterium
TGATTCGAGTGGAATCTCCAGTTGGCTCTGGTAAGTACTACGACGATGTCGATGCAATGTTAAAATCCATAGATGCTAGCTCTGAAATACAATCACAAGTGACCGGACAAATAGCTAAATACCCAATGTTTGATTCTATTCTTGATCACTTAAAAACCAGTGAAGGATCACTAGGATTTATCGCAGGTGATGGTAGTGCAATCAGCCAAAACACAGGACTTGCCGCTGTTTACAAAAAATCTCCTAGTGTAATTGCAGCGCCAAAAATTAAAAAAGAAACGATCAGACCCGAAGATCATCAAGTGGAAAAAGCTATTAATAAAATTTTTAACGACAAGGATTTTGGATACAACCCTGGAGGAATGGTCTTTGAGGCGATGGCTAACGATGGAGAGAATATTTATTTACTTAAACCCAGAAAAGACAGAAAAAAATACACAAAAGAACAGTTAGAAGAAATGCTTTTTGATGAGGTAATTGATGAGATTAAGCATAGAAATCGTAAAATCGACATTTCAAAAAACCCTGCTTGGTCCTTAGCTGTTGAAAACGATATTAAATTAAATGAATACAGTTATTACTTAAATCTTCAAAGTCCAGAAATAGTAATGGCATATATAAAAAAGGCGGAGAGCGTACATGATCTCACAACTCTCGCAAGTGCAGCACCAAGAGCACTAGAAAATCACCCAGAGGCTATAATAGAATTCATAAAAAAAGCGAACGATGAAGGACTCATGTATCTCGCCGAAGGCTTACCTAAAGTGTTGGAAAATGACTCGGCTGTAATGGAATTCATTAAAAAATCCAGAGGAGGGGCTTCACTTGTATATCTTGCTCGAAACGCATCCAAAGCATTGGAAAATTATCCAGAGGCTACAGTTGAATTCATTAGAAAAGCTGAAGCTTCAGCCCTCATATCTCTTGCTAGCCATGCATCTAAAGCATTGAAGAATCATCCAGAGGCTGAAGCTGAGCTTAGTTCAGCACTTCTTCGTGCCATCAAAAAATCAAATAATATGCATGAACTCGGAGCTATTGCTGAAAACTTACCTAAAGCGCTAGAAAATTACCCAGAGGCTGTAATGGAATTTGTTAAAAAAGCTAATAATGCACTTAAGGATCTTGCTCAGTACGCACCAAAAGCCCTAAGTAATAACCCAAAAGCTTTGATAGCTGCACTTCAAAAAATTAGTTATGATAAAACAAGAGATTACTACAATGGTACAGTTAAAGTATTTAATAAATTATTAAAAACACACAACGAAGATCAGTTAAAGGAATTATTTCTTAGCACTGATGAGGGTAAGGAAGTTTTAGTTTTACTTGCAAAAAATGGAGATTTCCCTCCTGTGAATGAGTGGCTTGAAAAAACAAAAAACTCTCTTACAAGTAAAACTCTTGGTCCAATCAGTGAACGTCCTCATCAAAAGGCAGGAAAAGAGAGTTTGATCTTTCCTACAGAAAGTCTTACCATTCGAGATTGTATCCGTTTTCTTCAGCAAGGTTTTTTAAAGAATGCGCAGTAGTTGTTCTTTGTAAATATTAAAAACTTAAGGATACAGCAGTTCCTTAACCCAGATTCCTTTTTCTTTTTTGTAGCATTCGCGTTTGTGGCGACGGTGTTGTTGTTCTTCCCAAAATTCAATGCGTTCGGGAATGAGGCCATATCCACCCCAGTGTGGGGGGCGTGTGATTTTGCTTCCAAATTTTTTTCGATTTTCTTCAATTTCATCTAAAAATTTTTGGTAAGAACTGAGCTTTTGGCTTTGCTTAGAAGTTGCGGCACTGAGTTGGCTCTCAAAAGCCCTTTTGTAAAAATAGGCGTCTGATTCCGCGGGGCTTAGAGGAAAGCACTCTCCCTCCACGTTCACCTGCTTACCGATCATATTCCACAAAAAGACGATGGCTGCACGTGGGTTTTGGCTAAGATTTTGTCCTTTTCGGCCTTGGTAGTTTGTAAAAAAGCAGAATTTTTCGCCTATAAGTTGCCGAAAATAGAGGATTCTTAGGCTGGGGTGCCCAGTTCGGGTGCTTGTTGCGAGGGCAACGGCGTCCGCATCGACTCTATCCGAAGCTTGGGCTTCTTTGTACCAGCTATCAAAGCGTTCAAGTGGAGTGCTCATGGACCCATCTTATTCTTATTTGACTCGTAGAAAAGCCTCATTTAAATTTCTTTCCATGGCATTTCCTGGAAAAAGAACTCGTATTAAACGCAAAAATAAAAAGAAAAAAATGGGCACTGAATCAAAAGCTGCTCGTCGCTCACAAGGAACAACTCCTTCTATTCCAGCAACTGGACCTCTCAAAGCAACTCGTTTTGGACGTCCTATTAAAGCCGATAAGATTGTTCTTCACTAAAAGCTTTTAAAGAGATTGATTTCTAAACTTTCGCCTTTTTTAGATGCCAAGATTTATAAAGATCCGCGACTAAAGCCTGCGCTTCAACAGTTGCGCGATTGGATGGGCCCTCAACGTCACGAGCGGCCCGAAGGTTATCTCAACATCGACAAGTATTTTTATGCGTATGTTGCATATTATTTGCCACTTCATTTTCCTGAACTTTATTGGATCTTAGAGGAAGTTAAAAAAAGAAAGTTTTCCCCTAGTTTTGCACGTGTTTTAGATGTGGGTTGCGGGCCAGGCACGCTTTCTTTGTCGTTGATGGTCTGGTTGCAGGAGCAGCAAATTGCAGAACCAGAAAAAATTATTTTGTGGGATCATTCTCCTAAAGCACTCAATTTAGCAAAAGAAAAACTTTCTACTCTTATGAGTGATTCGCAAAAAATTCTGACTCAAAAAGTTAAACTTCCATCATTCCCTTTAAAAAATGAAAAATTTGATCTCATTCTTATGGGGCATTTTTTAACTGAGTGGGGATCAGGGCCTCGCTTTAGAGCTAAGAAAAAATCCTTCTTGAAAAATCTTCTAGAAACTCAATTGTCACAGGATGGCACGTTGATCGTGATTGAGCCTCCACTGAAAGAAGGAACTTTGGATTTGATGTATTTGCGAGATGAGTTTGCTCGAGATTACTCCGTTGTGGCGCCTTGTCCGCAGAGCTCAATGGGTTGTCCCTTGCTTAAGTCTCATTTGGGTTGGTGTTACGCTCAGCCCTCGCGATTAGATTTTAGAAAAAAAGGTCTCGCTCCCTATGATGATCAACTCGAGAAAATTTTAAAAATCAAACTCACTCATCCAGGATTTTCTTACATGGTTCTGACAAAAAAGAAATTTGATCATCCCAAGTTAAAGCTTTTTGTAAGTCAATCCAGGATGCCTAAGGATCTTGTCTGCACTGCTAAATCCAAAATCGTGGAGTCTTCTCAAAAAGCATCTCATCGGGGTGAGACCGTTTTTGAATAACAAATTACGTTAAGTCTTTATTTAAAAACAGCTGGGAAATCTTGCGTTTTCAAGTAATAAGTTCCGCCCCAATTATCAGAAAACATAGCCAATAAAAAACTTTTTTTCGAATCTGTGTAGAAGCTGAATCTTCTTCCACCCGAAAAATTCCACTGAGGTTGTTCTTGGTTTTGATAAAATTCAATTTCTTTACCGTCTTTCAGTCCAAAAATTTTGAATGGTTCTGCGATCTTTCCCTTTTGAATTTTCATTTTCCAGCCCAACTTTAAATTGCTATCAGGCCAATCGTAGATTTCGTAATATTTATAAGCTTTGCCTTCATTTGAGTGTGATAGTTTTTCATTCCTTTTTAAAGCAATGAATTCAATTTTTTCAAAATCTCTTTTTTTGTAAAATTCGATAAGTTCCTTAAAGTCAGCTTCAGATTTTTTTTGATAAGATTTATCAAAAGTTTTTTTATCTTTTTTTGACAGCATTTGAAAGTAGATGTTGCCGTCTGGTTCAAATGAGAAAAAAGAACTTATAATCGTACGTCCAAAATTTGCTTGGTCGAAAGAAAAAACTTTAAGTGAAGAGGGTACGCCTTTTGGCAACTCAATTGTTTCTTGGCCTGACTGATCACAAAACTCATCAAAAATAATTATTTGATCTTGGGTTTTGTTGTAGTACTCGGGCTTTGATATGCAACCACCACCTCCACCAAAAGATTTTTGTATGAGTATAAAAAAAACTAATAGATTTAATCTATTCAACATATAAAGATTTTATGGGTACCATTAATTTAAGGAAAGCTGATTTACGCTTTTCCTGTAAAAAGCTTTAACACATCGATTATTTTTTTTAGCGTGAGTGTAGCTTTTAATTGCAAATGGGAAGCGTACTTTGTGGGTTTTTTTGCATGAATCTTGCAGGTTTAAAGGGCCTCCAAAGGCTCTATGAAAGCAAATAAGCGACTGTATTTTTTGTTAATTTTTGTTTTTGCTTTTAGTGGGCTTTTATATTCTTCAAACCTCGAATCGGGTGCTGAGCTTCTTCGTCAACGGGCGCATCAAGAACTTAAGAAAAGTGCTCTTTCAAGACATAGAATTTGTTCGCAACTCCTGAGAGTTGCCTATGGCCAAGAAAACTTTTCTTCTGCAATTAGCACAAAGATTTTAGCAAGATATGCATCTGAGCAACATCGTATGTCTGCTTCTTTGATGGTTGAGTGGACTCGCTTTGCCCAAGAAGGATTAAAAGACGGCGAGCACATTGTTTGGATGAGAGAAGATGGGCTGAAAGATATTAATGTTATTTCTAAGGGAATTACGTTTTCTGAAAAGTATTTGCTTTTAAAAGATTGGCACTTGAGCGAGATTTTAAGAGAGCATCCGGAGTGGGGACGGCTCATTCATCGAAATTTTAAGGACAGAACTGTGATCACATCTTTGAGTGTTGCTGAGTTTAAAAAAATAGTGCTGAGTGAATTACAAAAAAGATTAGAGCTCGATCTTGCCTCAAGTGGAGCGACAGGGATGGGTTATCTGCGCTTGCTCATGGGTCGAGTGCAGGTGGAATCCTCAAGATATTTCGAGGGAGCACACTTGAAGGCAATGGGTTTTGATATCAATACATGGCAACAGCAGACTTACCAGCTAAGAGAAAACATTCAAAACATACTTTCAAAACACACAGAAGAAACAACTCAGGTTTTATCAAGTGTATTTAAAGACAAGAAGAAAAGTAACATAACCTTTTCAAAAAAAGACGTTGAAAAAAGTCTAGAAAGACAGGGAATACCGCAAAATATTTCTAAAAAAGTTTCTCAAGACATACTTTTCTATTTGGAATCAATTCAGGGCGCAGATTTGTTGCCTCCCCCCGATGTTTTAACCGCCGAGCAGCTTTCAAAAGTTGAAGAGTGGTTAGCAAATTACAAAAAAGCCGACAGAAACATCTTAGAGCTCGTGAGTCGCCGTCCTTGGACTCAGCGCCATGCTCAATTTATTCGAAATGCCTTTTTGAAGGGGTCAACAAGTATTATTGCGATCGACATTCGAGGATTTGGTCTTCAATCGTTTGTGATTCGTGATACTTGGATGCGAGGCGATCCTTCAAGAAAAGATTTGCCAAAGATTTATGTGGAATCAACTCGTGAACTCAATGTTTTTTTTGATCAATTGAGTAAAGATTTAAAAGAAAAAACAGGAGTTGATATTATTGCTCACTTTCGAAGCGGTGACGATGCTCTTATGGCTCTTCCTGCTGATTTGAGCTCTGAGCAAATGAATTTGCTTCATGATTTTTTATCTAGAGATGATCGTATTTATTATTCTATTGCAACAAAGTCTTCTCCTCAGGAATCGCTTGGCCTTTTGATTGAAACGGCTCGTGTAGGTGTGGCTGAGCATAAAGACATTGTCGATCGTCAAAAGACACAGCAATAAATTTATCTCATTTGAAGTATTGTCGTTGGGTCGGATTGCGCAAACTTCGTAGCACGCTTAACCTTAAGCTATGACATTTTTTGAGGCATTCATCCTAGGGATTGTAGAAGGCGTGACAGAGTATTTGCCTATTTCTTCAACGGGGCATCTGATTATCACGGAACATTTTTTGGGTATCGGAGAAAGCGCAGGAGCAAAAACGTTTGCTATCGCTATTCAACTGGGAGCCATTCTTGCTGTTTTGCTTTTGTATTGGAATTTTTTATTTCACAAAGTTACAAGTCTTTCAAAAAAATCAACAAGCCAAAAGTTTTTTATCAATCTTTTTTTATCTTTTTTTCCAGCAGCGGTTGTGGGACTTCTTTTTCATAAAACAATTAAGGCTTATCTCTTTTCTCCCATGTGGGTTGTGGCTGCTCTTTTCGTGGGCGGAGTTTTAATGATCTTTCTTGAGAAGTTTTTAAATTCTAAGAAAAGAAAAATGAAATCCCTTGATGATCTTAGTTATCGTGATTCTCTTTTCGTGGGGTTTGCTCAATGCTTAAGTCTCTGGCCGGGCTTTTCTAGATCAATGGCAACTATTTTAGGCGGTCGTTACATGGGACTAAGCCCCAAAGATGCGAGTGAGTATTCTTTTTTCTTAGCACTCCCCACTTTAGGAGCTGCCACAATGTATGAAATGATCAAAGCTTTCAAAGAGGGTGGGCTTCAATTTGATCGCGATTGGTGGTTGTCACTTTTGCTGGGAATGTTTGTTTCTTTTGTTGTGGCAGCCCTGGTGATTAAAGTTTTTTTAGCTTTCCTAAAAAAATACCCTCTAGCGTGGTTTGGTTATTACCGGATTGTTTTAGCAGTCGGACTTTATTTTCTTTTAAAATAAGCTTTATACACGGGAAGATTTTGTTTTAAGAAAATTTCTTCAAAGCGGCTCTGAGCTTTTCCGCTTCTTTTCACTAATGCGAGTTCTAGTTCCAAGAAATCCCAAGATTCAGTGATGGCGATGATTTCTTCAAAATAATCTGGCTGATCGGTGGAGATTCTAAATTCACCGCCTTTTACAATGGCCTGAGCCCAATGTTTAGCGTCTGGGGAGCGAAAAAAACGATGTTTGTGATGTCTTTTCTTAGGCCATGGATCGGGATGATAGACATGCAAAGTATTGATGGGAGGCAGTTCAAGGTCTAAAAAATTTCGAGCATCTGTTCGAAGAAGCTTCCAATTGTTTTGTCCCGTTCGCGAGAGCTTAGAAAAGGTTGAATCAATTCGATCTTTTTTCTTGTCTATTCCGATGAAAAAACGATCGGGATATTTTTGCGCTCTTTCAGCTAGAAACCGACCTGTTCCTGCGCCAATTTCTACCTCAAGTTGTTTGTAGCCGCTTTCGATAAAGCTTTGCAGATCGAGAGGATTTTTTGGGGGCAATGGTCGGTGAAAAAATAAAGTTCTTCCATCTTTGAGCTCAAGAGTGTGAGCAGTGTTGTTGCGTTTGGGTGTTGTCACTTAAGGAGCCCTCGAAGGGGGAAAGTGAAGTAAAAGATTTCCATCGCGAGTGGTTTCATAAACTCGAAAGCTTTCTTTGAAAAATCTTTTCCAAGGAGTGAGAAGAGTTGGAAAAACTTCTTTGTCGTTTGCAATGTGCGACGGTTTTGGGAGAAGTGTTTTTTGAATTTCCCATTTTTTGTTTTTACCTAAAAAATCTCTAAGTTTTTTAGCAACAATATTTTGAGGACTAAGCTTTTTGTAATCTTTTAGGCCCTCAACAATTTCAGGTCCTGCAAGAGTGCTTCCTTCACACCAAATCTGAGAAGGAAATTTTTTATCTTTGTCTAAGACGAGGCTTAGCATAAGAGAAGCGGCATCTTTGAGCGAAACTAAGTTTTGCGAGGGAAGTTCTGTATAAGTGTTTGAATCGAGAATACTTTCAAAAATACTTTCAAAAAAGTTTTGATCTCCAAATCCAATAAGAGCGGGAAGGTAAAGAATGGTTAGGTGATCATTCGATTCAAAATTCTTCATCTGCTCATAGGAATTATGACTGGTGGCGATGATGAATTGTCTATTTGAAGAAACAAGGGCTTCAAGTTCTGAGAAAGAGTTTTTACTGAGAGGAGTGTTTGAAAAAAGTTCTTTTTCTGGAGCCCAAAGAATTTTTGCCTCTTTAAAATCTGACTCTAGGTCGGGAATTTTTTCTATGATTTTCACCTTAGGATGAAGAGAGGAAACTTTTTGATGTCCTTCTTTATTTCGAGCAAGAGGTTGAACGGTTTTGCCAATACGACAAAGAGCTGCAAGGAGTTGGAGCGGGAAAGCTTCTTCTGCTGCCCAAATAAGCAGGTTTTCGCTTTCTTTTTCAAGGTCGATCATAGCGGTCCAATCATAGTCGAAGATAAAGCTCCTAGATAGGAGATTAGACTTCGTATAGGATGCGAGCTATGCGATTTTTTGAGGTTTCAGGCACTCATTATCATCAAGGTGTTTTTGAATTGTATCTTGAGAAAAAAGCCCCTCGTT
>CAYOWH010000091.1:0-7848 GCA_964407615.1 uncultured Bacteriovoracaceae bacterium
ATAATGTCTTCAATCTGTCCGCTATGTACTTGATATATTAAATTGCTGGTATGTATTACTGTAGGCGTAACATTAAAGCATTCACCAAAGCACAGTGGTACAGGATTTTGTTGAGCCTGTGCACTTAAATTATTGCCCGATACAGTACTCAACAGTGTTTCTGTAACTGGTACATTTAAGTACTGTAATCGATCAGCTAAGATAAGATTTACACTAGTACGATTTTTTGAATCAATATCAGCTACAAAACCGCTAAAAATTTGATAAAAGTCAGCTTTAGACCAGCCAGAATCGCCAATATATACACGTACAGGCTTGTTTGCCCAAGACCAGTTTAACCAATTATCTAAAATTCCTGTGCTGTTGTCAAGTTCAATATCGCCATAACCTATTGTGGCACGGCCTTCTAAATCCATTGACTCACTAAAGGTTACTCCACCAGTTACAATTGCGCTGTACTGAGTATTAGCAGGAGTATCTGTGTTGGTGGTACCATATGCACGATTTGACAAGTATCGAGTACTTCTTACTTGGTTAAAAGTCGCAGCATCAACTACACGCTGATAGTCAGTTAACTCACCAACTTCTAGCTGAGCACCCCATACAAATAAACCTCCAACATCATCACCAACAAAACTACCTATATAACCACCTAAATTAGTAGAATTATGGCTACCAAATCCAATAGTGCCTGGAGCAGTATTGGCTGCTGTAACTTGTATTGAACAACGATACCAGCCGTTTCCTACAGGTTCTATACGCGGAGCACAACTACCGGTTATACCCCATACGGTTCCTGTACTAACATCAAAAGCGGCTCCCACACTACCAGCAAAACCCCCTCCAGTAGCACTTCTCCATAAACTAATTAAGTTTCTTTCGGCAGCTTTGGCGTATAGTGACAATGTATAAGTAGTTTCAGCAATTACAGTTGGTTGTCTGTATACATAATGACTACCATTAATAGTATTAGGTATTAATTTATCCGCAGTTAACGTACCATCAGGAGCTAAAGCATTAGTATTACTTATTCTGTCCGAACTTTTACTCCAACTTCCGTTATCAAACTGCTCTGTGTACGTAAAGATATTACGTTTAACAGGGTCTATTACTCCATCAACCTCAACCAGTACCACCCTGCGGGCGGTACTGGTTTTCAGCCAGCTAACCAATTCAGCTTTTGTTGTCATACAATCTGCATCCTGCTAGTTAACTTGTTTTTGTATTCCATGGTTTCTGCGGTATTGCCAACAGCGGCTACTACAGCATCGGTATTACGATCGGTAGCTTGAGCATTCATAACCGCACCATTTGCAACCACCTGTGTTAGCTCGGCTACTTGTTGATTCAACTTGGCCAGTTGCTCACCAAAATTACCACCCATAGTTACGCCCAGTTCGCCTCCAGGCATACGTTTGAGCGGCATGATGGCTTCGGGTCCGGCTTCGCCCATAACACCCAGTCCGCCCATATGCTGAAAGGGAGTCATTTGTGTGACCACTCCGCCCAGAGCATACTTGCGTATGCCGCCGGTTTCAAATGCAGCACCCATGGCAGCCTTGCTGATTGTGTACTTTGCTAAAGCCTCTGATAATGCGGTGCCAAATCCTGATAATGCAACTGGCACTTTTTCTGTTTCGGATTTTAACTCTACCAGTGCTCCAACCACATTTTTAATTTCTGCGAGTGTTTGATTGGCTATACCAACTTGTTGCTCTGCAAAACTGGCAGCACTATCAATGCTGCTGGATACCAGGTCAAAATCACTTACATATTCAGCGCTGCTAGCAAACATCCGTTGCGAAGCCTGCAAGAAGCTGCTGCCTGCAGCACTCAGCTTAGCCATAGCTGCAGCATCGCCGCCCATGGCACGCTGTTGTGTAGTTAGGAATTCACGCTTGAGTTCTTCGTACTGTTGTTGTGGTGTAAGAGGACTTAAGCTGCCGGTTTTAAGGGAACTTTGATATTCGCGCAGTGATTTTGCAAAACCTTGCATTTCATCACGCGCACCTTTCAATTCACTGATGCGCTGTTCAGCCACAGATTTCAGCTCATTTTTTACAGATTCAAAAGCTTTTTCTGCTGCTGTAGCAACCTCATCAAACCCTTCAGAAATATTCATTAAAGCTACAAAAGTTTCTCTGCCATAATCAGTAGTTACATCAAGACTTTGTGCAACTTGTTTAAACTGATCTTTGGTTTTAACCCAACCTAATCCAAGTTTATCAAGACCTCTGGAAACAGCTAATTGAGTTGGTACTAATTTTTCTGCATCGGTTAAGAACTTATCTATAAAACCATCGGTTTTTTCAATAAAGTTTTGCATACCTCCAGCAGCTTCTGCTAGTGCTTCAGTAACTTCAAATCCTAATTCAAGTGCTGTACCAGTTCCACGAATATTACCCAACTGTTGTTCAATTTTACGATTAGTATCAACTACTCTAACTACAGTTTCCAGAGCACCTTCTCCAAACTTGCGATAAGTTGTCGCCAGTGTTCCAAATACTTTAAAAGCAGCCTCATCAATTACGCTACCTAATACTGCTTGTAGTTGTTCTTGTAGTTCTTTGCCCTTTAGTCCACGTAAACTTACAAGTTCATTTACGGGTACATTCTGCAAAGCATTAGTAATATTATTGACACCTATACCAATTTCATCACCAAGTTCATAGATAATATCGGCAGCGCTGGCAAAGCTATCTTCAATTGCCCTAACAGTTGCAGTGTCTAAACCAAATCCTTGAGTATCTACACTTGTTTTTGTTTTACCGATAAGGCGTTTACGTGTAGTTTGTACAGTTTCAAAACCTTCTATTACACCACCAGTTTTATTAGCTAAATCTAAAAATGACCCACTCAGACGTATGCCGCTGTCTATAATAGCGGTAGTAGTTTTGCTTAGGCTTATGCCAAGAAAACTTGTACCTCTGGTACCTTCTTGGGTATCGAATGCACTGCCTGTGGTTATTCCACGTGTAGAATATAGTGCACCAGCGGCTGTTTCTATACTTTTGGCAAGTTTTTCAAAACTTTTTAATAGCTTGTCGTCGTAGTCCAGTCCCTTGACACTGTTGTCTTTGATGATTTCCAGTGAATTAGCAATGGACTCGGATTTAGCGCTGGTATCGCCAAATACGCCTTCACGTACTCGTACTTTTTCGCCTTGAGCGTTATAACCCATTGCAGTGCCTTGGGTTTCCTGGCGTTGTTCTGCTGTTACTGCAGCACCTCCACCTCCGCTAACGCTGGGCTTATCGCCGCCTATTTTGCTCAATAGTCCACCAATTACTGCAGCGGTTGCAGCACCGGCAACATAACTCCATGGAGGAGGTAAGCTACTAATAGCTTTTACTACTGCTTTAACACCATCAATACCAGCTTCTACTACACTTGCACTTCCACGAGTTGCACTGTTAGCCACAGATTTAGCTGTATTTGCAGTATCAAAAAACATTTCTTTTACCATCATTGCCAGTTTAGCAATATGCATGGCTTTTTCAATTGCGTTTAATATTTTATAACCAGTACTCTTTTCTTTAAACAAATTCTTGGCACTGGATACTAACTTAATATTACCAGCTAATTCGTCTTTGGTTTGCTTTTGCTTGGCTTTACCAAGTTCAGTTTCCGCTTTTGCACGCTCCTCTGGGCTAATCTCAGGATTAGCTAAGGCTTGTTCAAAGTTTGTTATAGCTTTAAGATTTTTTTCAGTTTGAATACCTAGTTCTGTAAAACTACTAACAAAACTACTTATTCCTTGAGCAAATTTATCTGCACTTGTACCTAGACTTTCAAATATACCCTTTAAACTTTCGCCAACACTTTGAGTTTGTGATAGTAAAAGATTATAACGATTTTGCTCGTCTGCAATTGCTTTTTTGGCAACAGCTTCGCGTTCAGCTAGAGTTAATATTGCGGTTTGTTGTGCTATTCCTGCTGCATACTCGGTATTTATTTGTTTGCGTTTGGTTTCAATTTCAGCTAGTCGCGCTACTTCGGATTCCGTTAGTCCATCTTCGCCTGTAGCTCCAGCAAGTACAGTTTGTTCTTGTTGACCAAGATCCAATAATCCACGCTGACGTGCTTGATCTAATTGTTGACGTTGTTTATCAAACTCAAGTTGGGCACGCTTACGAGCTAAAATTTCTTCTTCGGCAGCTACAAATTCAGGCGATAACTGAATTGTTCTGCTTAATATGTCAAAACTTTTTTGCTGAACATCCAGCTCCAGCGACCTAGCTTCTAGACGTTGTTGACTATTACGCGACTCACGATCAAATTGCTCTAGCTCAACGCGTCCGCGAAGTTGAATGCGCTCTAAAATATCTTTTTGCTGTTGAACTTGTTCTTTTAATTGTGCAGTTGTTGTGCTCTCGCCAGCAATCTGCTCTACAAGAGAAATTTCTTTGCTTAAGTTTTTTAATAACTCATCTTTATTTTTTAAACTAGACTTTGCTAGTTCAGTTTTTACAAATTCCAATGCATTCACTCTGGCAACTGCATCGCTTTGCCGTAAAGCTTCTTCTTTTTGACGAATTAATGTATCTAATTGTTGGCGCTGTGCAAGAGCAGTTTCGTTTGTTTGATTAAATACTTCGCCATTTACAGTTATTAACTCTCTGGCTGCTTTTAATCTTTCTATTTCACGCTGCTTTTCTGCAACACCAGCCTTTTCCGCAAATTCGCGAAGATCTTTTTGCAGATTTAATTCCACAACATAACCTTGGGCACCAATATTAGCTAATGCTGCTTGGCTACCTTGCAGACTGCTGGCTAGGTTTAGAGCTTCTCCGGTTACTCCGCTTTTGCCGGTAGCACGCATTTCTTGCGAACGCTGCTCAGCCAACTTAGCATAGCTGCCGCCAGGTGCCAATGCTTTTTGTAGGGATCCGACTTCATCTCGTAAAGTTGTTATTTCTCTGCCTAATATTGCTGCATCATCTACTGCTGCGGTTTTTAACTGTTCTTGTTTATCCGATATAGTTTTTTGTTTTAATGCTACAGTATTTTCTGCAGTAGCACGAATTTGTTGTTCTTGTGCTTTGATTTGAGCAGCTTGTACTGCCAACATTTGTTTTTCTGCTTGTGCACGCAGTTTAATACCAGTTTCAGTACCACTTAATAAACTAGCAAAACCGCCAGTAATGGTTTGACCTGCTTTGGCAAATTCTGCACTTAATTTGCTGGCTACAATTTGCGAACCAGTTTCGAATACTCGAACTTGAGCCTCATTAATAACTTTTTGAGAAGCATCAATGCTTTGTTGCAAATTAAGTTTTACATTTAAAGTTGTAGATTTGTATTTGTCTAAATCAGCAAGAGACTGAGTTACTTGTTCTAATTCAGCATTAACTTCTTTCCAGCGTCGCCCACTTAAACTTTTAGAATCAATTTGTGCCTGTAGCTCTTTTTGCTTAAGTTTAAGTTGCTCACTACTTACTTCGGTTTCTTGTAAGCTCGCTGTTAATACTTGCAATTCTTCTGATTTCTTAGCAACATCCTGTAGTCCAATCAACAAATCAGGAGATATACCACCAATAGATTTTAATTCCTCAAAAGTTCGCTTGATTGCTTGCAATTGAGTAGTAGGATTTTTAAGAGCCGCTTCTAATTCAAAACTTGTGGATACTAATGCGCTACCAAACTGACTAAAACTGTCTTGGGGTATAAATTCTTGTGTAAATCGTTTTCTGGTTTCATCAATCTTTTTAAAGCCTTCTTCTAAACCGCTTAATGCAACGGCAGAAGCACGATTGGATTTTGATAAGTTTTCTACTTGAGCATTAATTGCGGCAAGAGCAGCTGCAGCTTCCGACTTACTTAATCTTCCTAAGGCTTCTTCTACTTTGTTTAAATCACCTACTTGGCTTGGATCAATTTTTAATAAATTAGCAATTGAATCACGTGCTACTTTTCCAGCTTCACTGCCACTTATTTGAGCACTACTAAATGCTTTAGACAGGCCATAAGCAGTTTCTTTATTAAGTTTGCTTTGTACATCACCACCCCACAGCATTTTTACTACATCAACGCTTTTATCTAACCAATTCATTGCAGATAGTTCTGCTTGTGCAGCTTGATTAGCTTTTTGAAGTGCTGTATTAAAACCTTCTAAGGCATTTGCTTTGGCATTAACACTTTCGGCATTGAACTGTTCTAGATAAGGCTTTTTATTTAGTACATCTATAGAGTTGGTTAAATTTTTAGTACTTTCTTCCAACTGACCAAAAGCTTGACTATTAGCTTCAGCTTCTTTTCTGGTATTAGTAAAAAGTGTAACTAATATGGTACCAACACCTATTAAGGCTGCAATAACTGCAAATGCTGCAGAAAGCGCTGCACCAACTGTTGCAGCCGCACCAGCAAATGCATATAATCCTCCTTTAGCAAGTACCATAGTTTTGCTAAGCATATTAAGGCGTATATCGCTAGCATTAAGTTCTGCACGCATCAGTTTAATAGCATTAATTGGACCAATTAAACTACCGGCATATGCTGCATTACTAGTAATTTGTTGTTTAAAACTTGCTTTTTCTGCACTTTCTGCTAAAGCGGCATTTAAACCAATAATAGTTCTTTTAGACTTAACATCATTTATTAATGAATCAGTAGCATCTCGTTTAGTTTTTAAATATTCTTCTTCAGCTTTTCTACCATTTTTTATAGAAGTAGCTATTTCATCATATACTTTTGCTTCTTCTGTCAATCCACGTTTTTTAGCAGCACTAGCTGCCCGCTCTACAGAAGCAACCTGTTTATCTGTTATATCTAGTACACTTGGCGCTTCCAATACTTTTTGTACTGTAGGAGATACTTTTACTCCTCGTGCTTTTAGTGCTTGAAATTTCTTTTCAGCTGTATCTAAAATTTCAGATTCTTTGTCTGCTCTGGCTTCTACCAAATTTAGAAGTTTTTTATTTAAATCTTGTTGAGTAGATATAGCAAAATTTGCTCTGGCTTGTGCAGCTTTATTAGCTTCTTCATTGGCTTTTTGTATATTTTGACGAAATAACCCAAAAGCCGGAACAGCTTGTTTTATAATTGTACTGGCAATACCAGTTAAAGCCAATACTAAAGCAGTAGGATTACTGCTTAATAAATTTACTATAGGAGCCAGTACTTTATTTACTAATTCTAAACCATTTTGAGCAATATTTTGTAAACTAGCTGCTAATTTGTTATAGGGATTAGCATCTACCTTAATAGCAGCAAACTTCTTTTCGCCTTCTTCTAATACAGCATTTGCAAAAGCTTGGCGACGCTCAAAGTCCGTTAGTTGAGCTGCACTTTTGCCTACGCTTAATGCATACTTTTGCACAGCAGGATCGATTTTGGTAAAAATACCTAATTCGTCCAGCAATTCAGGCTCTAGCTTAGTAATACCACGACTTAAACGGTTGATGGCATCGCCCATATCAACACCAAGTGCTTGTGATGCTTTTGCTGCTACTTGACCTAATCTTAATACATTTTCACTGCCCAAACCAGCAGCTGTAACTTTTACAGTCGCAGACATTGCATCACGTAGGCTAATAGCTCCACCTGTTGCAGTAACTAGCTGCTTGCTTAAACCACCGAGCGCAACGCCACTGGCCGCACCAATTTGATCCAGTCCACGAACCATATTGCTGGTATCCATGGCGCGACTTAATGCACCAAATGCAGCACCAACTGCATATACATTAGCAGCGTAAATAGCATATAACCTGACTAAACCACTCAAACCTTGAGCCTGATTAGCAAAATCTCTGGCACTTGCACCGGTTTGACCTGCTGTACCACGCATGGCTCCATACTGCTGTATGGCTTGTGAGCCGGTTGGCTGCGCGGACGCCATTGCTCCGGTTG
>CAYOWH010000092.1:0-7735 GCA_964407615.1 uncultured Bacteriovoracaceae bacterium
TTTTCTTTGTAAGTATGTCTTTTGATAATTTGAGCTAAGGGAACGAGAAGCTCTTGAGACACAAAATCACTAAACTTTTGAATGCTAAATTACTTAGCAGTTTTTTGAGGAGCTTTTTGATTGTCTTTAACGAGTTTTTGAACTCTTTCAGTTGGAATCGCGCCTTTAGAAACCCAAAAATCATAACGGTCTTTTTCAATTTTCAAAAAACCATTTGTTTTTCCGGGCTTATAAATGCCTACGCGCTCTAAAAAACGACCACGGAGCTTAGAGTCCTGATCGGCAACTGTAATACGATAAACTGGAGAGTGTTTTTTTCCACCGGGAGCTAAACGGATAACGACCATAGTCAGAGCACTATGCTCTAAAATAAGTCTCAATTCAAGAGGGATGAGAAAGAGCTTTAAAAATCTTAAAGTTTGCGTCCAAAGCCCTTATTTCGCTTCGACATAAAAGGATCGAGGCCCGCAGGAGTTCCACCCCCACCAACTGCCCCCCCAAAGTACTTAGTCCATTTACCCATTTTTTTCTTCATTCGACGAGCCTCTTCGAAGCGCTTCAAGAAAGAATTAATCTCCTGCACAGCTACTCCCGAACCCTTTGAAATTCGTGACCTACGAGAGCCGTTGATCACCTGGGGCTGCTTACGCTCTTCTTGAGTCATGGACCCCAAAATAGCGTTTATCTTCTTGAATTCCTTATCAGCCTCTTGCTCGTTAAACTGCTCTTGAATAGACCCCATGCCAGGAAGCATTTTCATGAGGCTTCCCATGCTTCCCATCTTCGAAACCATACGCAGCTGATTGCGAAAATCCTCCAAGGTAAAGCTTCCCTTGAGCATTCCCTCAGCCATTTCTTCTTTGCCAATGTTTTCGTCTTTTAACGCCTCTTCTGCGCGCTCTAAAAGACTTAAGACATCTCCCATATCCAAGAGACGAGATGAAATGCGTTCAGGGTGAAAAACCTCAAAATCAGTGGCTCGCTCGCCCGTACCAATAAATTTAATGGGCTTTCCCGTTACAGAAACCAGAGATAAAGCCGCCCCTCCACGAGCATCGCCATCGAGTTTGGTTAAAATCGCACCCGTAAGATCTACCTTCGACTGAAAGCCCTCAGCCACATCCACCGCGCTTTGACCCATCATTGAATCGATCACTAACAAGCGCTCCGTAGGATTCAACGCCTTGGTCAAAGACTGAAGCTCGCTCATCAGTTCATCATCTAATTGAACACGTCCTGCGGTATCCACCAACAGAACCTCTATGTTCGTTTCTTGCGCTTTTTTAAGAGCACTTTCGGCAATTTTCAGAGGAGGAAGTTGGGCCTGATTTTCGAGATAAACTCCGTCAATTCCATTGCGCTCTGAGAGTTGTTTGAGCTGCTCAAGTGCTGCAGGTCGACGCACGTCTGTGCTCACAACCAACACACGTTTATTTTTATTTTTGAGATGCAACGCAAGCTTCACGAGCGAAGTTGTCTTTCCAGAACCTTGTAAACCGCACACCAAAATCACTGCGGGCGGCTTCACACTAAAATCTAATTCTTTCGCATTTCCTCCGAGCATAGAAGTCAGCTCTTCGGAGAGAACTTTTAAAACCTGCTGCTCAGGTGTGAGACTTTTGAGCACCTCTTCGCGAAGACAACGCTCTTTCACTCGAGCCAAGAAATCGCGCACGACTCGAAAATGCACGTCTGCCTCAAGCAAGCCCACACGAATATCCGCAAGGACTTCGTCCACCTCAGCCTCACTCATCCGCGATTTGCCGCGCAATTTTTTGATAGCAGAACCAAAACTCTTCTGAATCGAATCGAACATTTACATTTGTGTATAGTCCGGAAATGAATCTAAGAAAATGCTGAAGCCTAAAGAGGCTTGAATATCGTTTGTCATTTCGTTGGAACCCAACTGATTTGCTGTGTGAATAAAGTCTCGAACCTCGAAACGAACACCATAGCGACTTTTCATCAAAAGACGAAGACCCACTCCCAAGTTAGCGCCTACTCGCCAATTCTTAACGCCCAAACCATTATTAAGACGTAAACTTTCTGTATAAACACCCGCAAGCCCCGCAAGCGCATAAAAATCCATATGAGCAATTGCAAGATCAGTTAAATGCATTTTTGAATAATAAGGAGTGAAAATGTAATTAGAAGAAACGATCATCCTCGGAAGATCCACTCCAAGCTGAGCCTTTTTTCCCGCATCAACTTTGTTTGCGATTTGAGTTTTTGCAAAATTACTTAGGGATCCAAAATTATATTGAAGCACAATCGGCTCAATCGCATGTCGACGATTAAAATGATAAACCGCCCCACCCGAAACACCTGCATAATCGTAAAGTGAGGACAAAGGCGAATAATTCACCCCAAGACTCAACTCGAACTTACTGTCTTTGGGAAAAATAGGATTTAAAACTGCTGATTCCGGACCATATTGAGAATGAACTTGGTAATTGTAAAGAGGCTTCAAATCAGTAGATGCCTCTTGAGCCCTTGCTTGTACGCCTAAAAACAAAACAGAAGATGTAAAAAAAGCTAAACGACTCAAATTCGCCATGAATTTAGTATACGAGGCAAGAAGCAAAGAATGAAGCCATGTCAAAATATCGACTCAAAATTAAGAAGCTGATCTAAAATCTGATTTGATATGCTTCAAACGACCACGCATTCGACGTTCAATTTCAGCCGCAGTCTCTTCTAAGGCTTTGTTACTGACTTCAAAAACAGGCCAACGCTTATTGCGAGAAAAGAGCTTCAAAGCCCACTCAATTTCTTCGCGTACCCGAGATGAGCTTGCGTAATCTCCTACGGGATCACGCCCCAAACGCACAAGTCGCTCACGACGAATCTTTGTTAAAGCCTCAGGATCAATCGTAAGAGCCACAATTTTGTTTTGATCAATTTCAAAAAGTTCTTTGGGAACTTCAATTCCCATCACTAAGGGCACATTCGCAACCTTGTATCCTTTGTGCGAAAGAAAAATCGACAAAGGAGTTTTTGAAGTACGCGACACGCCTACCAAAACGAGATCTGCTTGTTTGAGATTTTCGGGAAGTGATCCATCATCTTGCTTCACAGCAAATTCTATCGCCTCAATACGACGATAATATTTTTCATCCACTTGGTGCAATAACCCAGGTGTGAGAGATGGCTTGGCATTGTACACGCTACTAATCAAATCAAGCGTCTCACCCAAAACATCCACCGCTTTGATTCCTGCTTGCTTGATTCCTTCTGACAAAGCCACACGGACTTCTGGAGAAACAACGGTGTAAATAAGCGGCGCATTTCGAAGTTTAGCTTCTTCAATGATTGATTTCACATGCGCTTCTGTTCGCACCATTTTGTAACGATAAACTTCAACCTTTAGTCCGTAATACTGCGTGAGGATGGCATCGACTAGATTCTCAGCCGTTTCGCCCGTTCCATCACTTAACACAAAGAGAGGAAGGGATGTGTTTGTTGGTTCAAAGTCTCTGAAAAATTCTGCAGGTGAATTCATTAGCTTCCTTTAAAATCATTTATCTCACCATTTACCCCACAATGTTCTATGATTTTCAAGCGTAGTTCTGACAATCCTTCACCAGTGAGCGTGCTTGTCATTACAAAATGACTCCCCTCACCAAATTGCTGCCTCAAATAACGACGGACTTCCGCTTTTTTTATTTGCGGAAAACTTTCTAAAATATCCATTTTGTTAAAAACATAAAACTTAGGAATATGATCTGCTCCAATTTCATGAAGCGTTTCATCCGTGACTTTTATTTGCTCTTTCCAGTTTGCATCTGAAATATCCACAACGTGCAAAAGCAAAGTACTTGAAACAGCCTCCAGAAGAGTGCTTTTAAAAGAAGCAACTAACTCCGTAGGAAGGTCTCTTACAAAACCCACCGTGTCACTCACAAGAATCTTTGGATGCGTGAGAGGCTGAAGCGTACGCACCGTTGTATCTAGGGTGGCAAACAACTTATCTTCTACGTACACCTCTGTTTGAGTTAGTTTTCGCATAATTGAGGATTTACCAGCGTTTGTGTATCCCACAAGAGCAACTCTCGGAAACTGAGAACGACCCTGTGATTGAGTATAAAAAGCTTTTTCAGCACTTTTGAGTTTTGCTTTGATCGCTTCAATTCTACGGCGAAGAGTACGACGATCCAACTCCAAACGCGTCTCTCCCAAGCCTCTTCCGCCCTTTCCTCCCGCCGCTCCTCTTTGTCGCGACAAGCCCTCCCAAACTCCTGCTAAGCGAGATTTTAGAATTTGCAATTCAGCCAACTCCACTTGGAGTTTTGCTACATGACTTTGAGCATTTCTCTTAAAGATAGCCAGAATCAAAGTGCGCCTGTCGAGAACGGGGATCTTTAAAAAATTCTCAAGATTTCGAATTTGGCCTGGAGTTAAGCGCGCATCCACAATCAAGAGAATCTGCTCGATGTCAGAAATTGCATTTTGAATTTGCTCCAAAGTTCCTTGGCCCAGATAGGTAGAGCCCGTAATCTTTCGTCCCTTTTTTAGAAATTTTTGAGACGTGACTTGCAACCCCAAACTCTCCGAAAGTCGCTTGATCTCTGCGCCCCCATCCATCACCTCTCCAGGAATCACGAGATACGCTTGGCTGGCTTGAGTTTCTTCAAAGCGACCAAACTTGAGAGTGAAAGCTTCTTTTTGATGGGATTGAGGAACATCTTTCAATCGAGACGGCTTTTTTTCAAAAGTTCTCGATAATTCCTGTTCTTCTGCTTTTTTTAAAAGAGCTCGAGCTTTTTTTCGAAGTTTAGAACCAGATAAACTCATACAATCTTAAGATACAGTCTCAAGATTTTTTTTGGCAACTTTATCCAAAATTCCGTTCACAAAAGAAGGTGAATCCTTGCCCCCAAACCTTTTTGCAAGCTCAATCGCCTCGTTCATAATCACAGCATCGTCTGGACGATCTGCGTCTTTATCAAAACATAATTCAAAAATAGCTAAGCGAAGAACGGCAAGATCCACTCGATCCAAGCGCTTTAATGACCAATTCTCTAACAAAACCTCAATTTTTGAATCAATTTGCGGAAGAAATTGTGCAACACCTTTTAAGACACGTAAGTAAAAAGGATTGTTTTCTTCATCTTCTTTCGAACGATCCTTCCAATATTCTCGAATACGTTTTTCATCATAGAATGCGTTATCATTGAGCGACCATTCATACACAAGTTGAAAGGCCATTTCACGAGCTTGATGTCTGTTTGCCATTAATTATTTTCCACTTAGTTTTTTTAAAAAGATCCAAGAACGCAAAGCTGCTTCTGCGGCTTCGGCTCCTTTATTTGAACGAGCCATTGCTTGCTCAAGAGAGTTGACGGTTAAAAGTCCAAAGCCCAGAGGAATTCGAGATTGAAGCTGAAGATTCATTAAGGCTTCGGTTACGCTCGAACAAAGAATATCAAAGTGAGGAGTTTCACCCTTCACTACGCATCCTAAAACAATCACAAAGCTTGGATTTTTTTGTTGAATGTATTCACTCACCACCAAAGGAAGTTCCCATGAACCAGAAACTTCAACGTGATCAATTTTATTTTTATTTAGTTCCACGCGTCCCAAGAAATCATCCGCACTAGATTTTAAGTTTTGAATGACTTCACCGTACCAACGCGTTGAAATAATCCCCACGCGAGAAATCTCAGCCGACAAGCGAGACCACTCTGCAAGATTTTGAGCAATATTTTTCTCAGCTTCTACTAGAAGCTTTTGAGAGGCTTCAATCGTCATGGGATCAAATGACCTAACTTATTTTTTTTTGTTTCGAGATAACGCATATTTTCGTTCTGACAAACGCCCTCGATCATCACACGATCGACAACTTTGAGTCCATAGGAATCAATCCCCACAATTTTGCGAGGATTATTGCTGAGAATAATAATTTCTTTAAGGCCAATTGAGCGTAAAATTTGAGCGCCAATTCCATAATGCCTCAAGTCGGGAGCAAAACCCAAAGCCGCATTGGCTTCAACCGTATCCAACCCCTGATCTTGCAAAGCATAAGCCTTAATCTTGTTACGAAGCCCGATTCCACGCCCCTCTTGGCGAAGATACAGAAGAACCCCACGACCCTTTTCAGCAATCATTTTGAGAGCTTTGTCTAATTGTGTTCCGCAATCGCAACGAAGACTTCCAAAAACATCTCCCGTTAAACATTCGGAATGCACGCGCACCAAGGTGGGCTCTTTTTCAAAAGTCGAAGGATCCCCCGCAACTAAAGCCACGTGCTCAGCACCGTCTAAGCGACTTTGAAACACTCGTAGCTCCATCGGGCCATATTTTGTGGGCATCTGCGATCGAGCAATTTCACTCACCAAACTTTCATCACAGTGCAAACGATACTCAATCAAATCTGCAATGCTAATCATGGACAAAGAATGTTCTTTGGCAAATTTTTCTAGATCAGGAACACGAGCCATTGTTCCATCGGCATTCAAAACTTCGCAAATGACTCCCGCGCTCTTAAGACCCGCGAGCCTTGCCAAATCCACAGAAGCTTCTGTGTGTCCGGCGCGGACCAACACTCCGCCATCAACCGCTCTCAGAGGAAACACGTGCCCAGGAACCACAAGATCTCTACGAGTCGCACCCTCTTTGATCGCTGTAAGAATTGTATGCGAGCGATCATAAGCAGAAATGCCTGTGCTCACACCTTCGCGCGCTTCGATACTCACCGTGAATGCTGTCTGAAACGGAGCTTGATTATTTTGCACCATCAACGGCAAATCAAGTTCGGCTACTTTTTTGCTTTCCATCGTCAGGCACACAAGCCCACGTGCGTGAGTGATCATAAAATTGATCGCCTCGGGAGTGGCAAACTCCGCAGCCATCACCAAGTCGCCTTCATTTTCGCGATTGTTATCGTCGATAATAATCACCATTTTTCCGGCCTTGATATCTTGAATCGCTTTTTCGATTTTTTCTAAGCTCATAAAGTTTTTATTTTTTTACGAAGAACCCTTTTCCATGTGACTCACAACAGTTTGGTAACGACAAAAATGACGAGCCATCAAATCGCTCTCGATATTGACAAAATCTCCCTCGTTCAACAAGGAAAAATGACAATTCTCTAACGTATGAGGGATGAGATAAACTTTAAAAAAACATTTTTCTTGAGAATCGATCACTTCGTTCACGGTTAAACTTGTTCCATCCAAGGTGACCGAACCCTTGGGAATCAGAAAAGCTCCCAAACCTGATGATTTAGGAAGAGAAAAACAAAG
Source organism: uncultured Bacteriovoracaceae bacterium (assembly GCA_964407615.1). Taxonomy (GTDB): domain Bacteria; phylum Bdellovibrionota; class UBA2428; order UBA2428; family UBA2428; genus CANIGN01. The sequence goes on from CAYOWH010000092.1 coordinate 7,245, forward strand.
CTCAAGATATTGAGGGCCATCTTTATTTGACTCTGTTTTTTTTGATTCTAAGCGAGCTAAGCCCTCAACGTGTCCCGAAACAAGATGCCCACCCAAGGCATCTCCCATTTTCAAAGCAGGTTCTAGGTGCAATTCTTTCATACGAGGTTGAGCTCGCTCAGGAGACTCTCCGGCGACTGACTGGGATATAGAAGTGGCCCAGTGGGTTTTTGAAAGAGTTTCCTTGGAAACATCAAAATAAAAATGCGACGAAGCTTCTCCATGCTCGATCTTCGTGATGGTTAAGCAAGCCCCATCAAGAGCGAGTGAATCCCCCAAGTTCCAAGACTTGCGAAAGGGATGCCGGGATTCAATTTTGAAGATGCATGAAAGCATACTTTCAGAGCCCTCTGCCTTAACCCACGTCAGTGACTTAAGGGGAACCTTTTCTTGAATAATACCCGTAAACATTGGAGTAAGGGGATTATACCTTAAGTTAGAATCTTTAGCCC
>CAYOWH010000093.1:0-7597 GCA_964407615.1 uncultured Bacteriovoracaceae bacterium
GTATCTTCGGAGCACCCGAGATACCAGTGTTAGGATGTTTCGTTGGAAGAAACGGGGTCAGACCCGATCCTGAGAAGTTGGAAGCGATTTCCAAATGGCCCGCACCTACCAACCTTAAAGAGCTTCGCTCATGGTTAGGTATGGCCAACTATCTGCATAGGTTCTGTGAGAACTACGCAGATAAGGCTCGTCCGTTAAACGAACTCCTTAAGAAGTCACAGTCATGGACATGGACTTCGAGCCAACAGAAAGCCTTTGATACGATCAAAGAGAGTCTTATAGATTCTCCAGTCTTGGCTTTGCCAGACTACAATCGTCCTTTTCACATTGTGTGTGATGCCTCGGACTTTGCCATAGGCTGCGCCTTGATGCAAGTCGATGCAGAGGGAAAGGAACGAGTTGTTTCGTATCAATCTCGCAAGCTTAAAGCTGCTGAGATTAACTATCCGGTGCATGATAAAGAGCTGCTCTCTATCAAGTATGCACTCGTGAAGTTTCGTGTACATGTGTTAGGCCCACGGCCTTTCACAGTCTATACGGACCATGCGTCCTTGACTACAGCGTTGAAGACTCCGCATCTTTCATCACGCTTAGCGCGATGGCAGTCTTTCTTCGCTGAGTACAACTTCACAGTGAAGCATAAACCAGGACGTACGAATGTTGTGGCAGATGCTCTGTCACGACGTCCTGATTATGAGACGGATGCTAACCAGGTTAGCATTTCTTCGTCTACCGTCAAGTCATTTGATGACGAGATACGGCAAGCGTATGAAGATGACACTCAGTGCCGTCAGATCATACAGGCGTTAAACGCCAAGCACCCTGAAAAAGTCAGAGTGGACCGAAGCGTCAAGGCAAGTCTGCATCGCTACTCAGTAGTCGATGGACTTTTATATTATCAACTGACGCCTGGCGACAGTCCTCGTGTAGTCATTCCTGCCTCAGAAGATCTGAAGCATAAGATACTCTATGAGTATCATGACTCACATGCCGCTGGCCATCTTGGCCGCGACAAGACTTTGGTTGCTGTTGCAGCACACTTCTATTGGAAGAAGATGTTTAAGTGGATAAAACGTTACGTTTCCACTTGTGAGATATGCCAAAGGGTCAAACCCTCTCAGTTGGGCTCAGCTCCGTTGCAGAGCTTGCCGGTCCCTTCTGATTGTTGGCAATCAGTCAGTTTAGACTTCATCTTTGGGCTCCCCAAAGATGCGCAGAATCACAATGGGATTCTTGTTTTTGTCTGTCGACTGAGCAAGATGTTACATCTTATCCCAGTTAAGGAGTCGGTTACTGCAAAGCAGTGTGCCCGTATCTTTATGGATACGATCTTTCGACTACATGGTCTTCCGAAGACCTTGGTCTCTGATCGCGATCCACGCTTCACTGCTGCTTTCTGGTCGGAGCTTTTCAAGCTCCTAGGCACGGATCTTACCATGTCTACCGCAGCACATCCGCAAACGGACGGTCAAACCGAACGTGCGAATCGCGTTGTCGAAGATGTTCTTCGTGGCATGGCCAGTGAACATCCTTCGAAGTGGTCAGGTTACCTGCCACTTGTTGAGTTTGCAATAAACAACTCAGTGCATAGCACGACAGGAGTTTCTCCCTTCTTCATAAATAATATGAGAAACCCTCTTGTCCCTCTGATGCTTCGTGATAGTCACGATGTCACTGAGAAACTCAAGGGTGTCAAGACCAAAGGTCTTTCGCACTTTATCTCAGAGCGTCAAGCTGTGCTTCAACGCGTACGAGAAAGAATGGCTGAGAGCCAAGATAATCAAAAGAGGTATGCAGATACCCAAGGTAGAAACAATCAACATGTATTTAATACAGGTGATTTAGTTTTGTTATCAACAAAAGATCTACCTACAACGGCCCTTCCTAGCCTCGAGTCTAGCAAGTTGCAGCCTCGCTTTCTCGGCCCTTTCAAAGTCGTCAAACGAATTGGGAAGGTTAGCTATCGCTTGGATATTCCAAGCTATCTTCGCCTTCACCCAACGTTCTACGTGGGTAAGCTTAAGGCATACACTCCCCCTCCTCAGGAGTTAGAGGTGGCGTCGAAGGAGCATCGCTCATCCCGCCCGCTTTCTCCTCTTCGAGGTCACTTGGCGTCCACACGTAGCGTGGGAGAGCGCTCATCTCGAGTGGTGGCGGAGCAGCCGTTGGCAGCTGACTTCTCCTCAGAGGAGACGCCAAGGGAGAAGGTAACGGTGAACCCGTGGCCTTTCGGACATCAGGCAGCCGTTTCAGCAGATCATTTAAGAAATGAAACTGCTCACCCGCAAAGTCGCGGAACTTCCTCAACTTGTTATACAAGTCGAGACGGCGGTCATGTTCTTTGTGACCAAGCTCCTGAAGGTCAAGAGCTAACTTTCCGCAACGGGCCTCTAAGGTCCCGAGCTTCTCAGTCGCCTTCTCCTCTAAGGAGCAAAGCTGACTGTATTCCTTCTTCGACCGATTCACCAAGGTCAAGAGGACGAAGTCCTTGCAACGAGGACAAAAGCAAGAGACAGAGTGTTCATACTCGTCGAAGGTGTCGCCCGCCTGCATTGCTTCACGCCGATGGCGTTCGACGCTACATCGTGCAGCGTGTGCTGGCCAAGCGTAGGCTTCATGGCCGCCTGCAATTACAGGTGCAGTGGCAGGGTTATAGTAACCCAACGTGGGAGCCATACGAGGTGTTGCAACAGGATATTCCTGACCTCGTGCGCGAGTTTGAAACTCGTCGTGCCTAGGCCTTGCCTTGGTACGACCAATCGAAGCGAATGTAAAGCCTTTGCTAGACATGAATGCTTTTGGGTTGCCTTTGAGGCGCTCCTCAGCAAACGATGTCCACTTGCTATGCACAGTGGCAGGCTTTATTTGACTTTTAGCCATCTTGGTTAAAGATGACTTAGTCTGGGCATCCCATCTAAGAAAGTCTTGGATGTAGGACTCCCAAGTATCCTTCTCGTCTATGACGATGAAAGGAATGAGTTTATCGGAAGGAGGCAAAGCCTCTACTCCGTAACGCTTCTTTCTGTCTCCTCTTGCTCTGTATTGCGTAGGCGTGTAACGCCTAGCCCAATACGTACAAGTGACGTCACTCTGATATATATCAGAAGGACTAAGGTCTTTGATACCTAGCTGCAGCAGCTTGGTTTGTGATACAGGACCCTTGGGGTCATTGTTGTTCACAAGGTATCTAGAGACTAGGCTCTTGTTAGAGTTTGACTCTAACTTACCGAGTTCTACGGATAGACTCGATTCCTTCCATGCCTCAGGCACTTCCCAGAAGTCATCGACAGGAGTACCCGTCTCCGTGACACGGACTTTGGGTTCCTCACTCTTGTCTTCGGAAGACTCGAGAGTTGGTTTGTCTATCCCTGTTTCAGAAACGGGAGCCGAAGGTGAGACCTTCACGTCCTTTGGACTTGCCGTTGTAGCGGAAGGTGATACCTTCTCGTCTGTTGGACTTGCTACAGTAGCCGAAGGTGATACCTTCGTGTCCTTTTGACTCACTTTGGTTTTCGTCTGTGAACCCTTTTTCGTGAGTTTCGAAAGTGGTTCATCGTCAGAACTCCAGCCGTAATCGACTTGGGTTTCCCAATCGATATCGTTTGTAACGATTGCTCTTGGAGCATTCGTCGGCTGTGGATTTTCCTCTGACTTGCCAGTTGTCTCAGAGACCTCTGACTCAGACGAAGCTTTAGAAGCTTTTGTTTTAATTGCTTTAGAAACCTTTGGTTTCTTTGCAATCGGCTTTGCCGCGACTGATGCTTTCTTCGGTGAAGAAGCATTCTTGGTCGCTTGTGCTCGTGTAGTGATGATACTCTCAGTACTTTTAGTACTTCGAGCTCTTTTCACTGTTATCTTTTCTGAGATGTTCTCAGAAGAAGATTCTTTCTTTGCGATGGATTTAGAATCCATTTGCGTTTGCTTAGCAAACTCGTTTTGCATTTTGGAAATGCTTTACGAAAGTTTCTTTGCCGCGTTTTACGCTAAGCAAATTGAGAAATGAGAGCCCTTCGATTTTCCTCTACCAAAAACCCGTGTACCTGTAAACCCGGAAACCCGTACCAGTTTTTGGGTACAGTAAAATTCGGTGGTTACACAGTTACGTTTAACCGGTTAGGACACGTCATCACTGTGATGTTACGTTAGTGTGTTCTATTCCTGGTTGTTGTACAAATGTTGTACGTAGAAGGTGTTCCCTTCTTATCTTCGGTTATCCCTAGGATTTCCTAGTTTTTCCTATTTGGATTACCGCCTAGCCATTTTGTGAAATACTTAGAGTGTTTCTATCGTATTTCTAACTTGAGATTAGGTTTTATTGTACTGCGACTCTTAGTTGGATATTTAGTATTAGACTTTATATTAGGAAGTTACTTTATCTTATTCCTAGTATGTATTAAGGTTTATTAGTGAACAGTCGTAGGGAAACTAGCTGTAATGATTCAATATCACTCTTACATTTACTCTCTATCGGTGACTTCATTTTCCTTTTGGCCTGTTGTCTAACAACAAGCACAAAGTCCTTCCTCTGCCGACCAAGTGTGTAGTATCTGTCAAACAGCCCTACTACATTTGGTAGCACTTGAAGTCAATCCCGCGACCAAAGGTCACGTGAGAAGTAAGAGTCCGTCTTTTAGACGTTAAAAATGAGCAAGTTTGATGCCTCGCATCTGTCGCCTGAAGAGTCTGAGACTCTCAGAGTTGCTGCGCAAACTCTTGGAGAGGATGCGGTAATGGGTCTTATCACGACGGATAAGTCCATTCAGCGACAGCGACTAGCTGGATTAGCTGCGCTTTTAAAGCACACAGCTGAGGAGAGCATCGACCAAGCAGTCCAAGCTTTGGCTGCAGGAGGTCAGGCTTTCGCGCCAAAGGAGACCGCCCTAAGGGTCAGTCACCTTAAGCCGTTGAAAGTTACTCTGAGTACTTTCGATGGGAGCTCAGGCGAAAAGCTTTTGCTCTGGTGTGACGAAATGGAAATGGGTTTTGAAGCTAGGCTTCTTGACGATGAACGCCATAAAGTCATCACCGCACTTGCTCAACTACGAGGTTCAGCAAGAGATTGGTCTCGCATTGCGCTTCGCGCAAAGCCAGACGCTTTCCCGGATTGGAAATCCCTGAAAGCAGATCTCTGCAAGACATTCTTGCCTCCGGATCTAGAGCATCGCAATAGATCCAAGTTCCTGAATTGTAAACAGGGCAAGCGTACGCTCTTAGCGTACATTCAAGAGCTCCGAGCTCTTGCAGCGGGTTGTATTACACATCCGCTCCCTGAAGAAGTCAAAGTGACTGTCTTCATGCAGAATCTTAACAAAGGAGCCCCACGGACTCAATTGTTTAGGATTCGCCCTAAAAGCTTCGAGGAAGCTGTGGAAGTGGTTATGGCAGAAGATCTGTCTTTGACAGCTGCCAATGGCTATTATTATTCATCCACTTCTGTGAAGGAAGATGATAATGAGCCAGAACCAATGGACATTGGTAATGTTGAGAAGGTGTCTAACACCACTTCCAACAATTCAAGGCAAAGTGTCACGTGTCACCGTTGCGGTAAGACGGGACACTATGCTCGCTACTGTAGAGCACCAGCTCCAGTGCAGAGTGCAACTCTGAACTTCGCCGCTCGATCTCAGAGAGGGAGAGGTCGAAAGAAGACTCGTTCCCAAGGATCGTCCCAGGGAAACGGGAGTTCTCAATAGACGCGGAGCAGTCTATTGGGAAGGAGGTTACTCTCAATGTGTGCGAACGTTTCGCATACGTGAGCAGTTTGGCTCCTTTTCCTTCGGAAGGTAGTGCGTGGGACGCAGTCAACAACTCTAAGTTGTTAGTCTTTAAAGCTTTTGTGAAAGGCTTCAAAGATCCCTTGAAGGTTTTGGTCGATTCAGGCGCATCTGACAACTTTGTCAGTAAGCGAGTTGCTGAGCAACATCCTGAATATGAAGAGCGAAAGAACAGTCAAACTGATTCTATCACTGTTCGCTTGGCGAATGGTTCTTTGATAACTAGTGCTATGATAGTTATCACGTTGCCTATTGAATTCTGTGGATTCAAATGCAACGAAAATCTAATTGTATTAGATATGAGTTACAAGTATGACTTGATTCTCGGTATGCCATGGCTAGAGAAGCACCAACCATGGATTGATTGGAGGACCAAAGACATCGGTCCTTCCGATATGGGTATTCGCCGGGAAGTAATGACCCCCGCCGCGTATTCCATATCAAGCAGCATGCAGGCCCATGCTGGATCCGCTATGCTTGATCCGCTTAGCGAAGCTGGTTCTACCTCTGAGGCAGAACAAGAGCTGAACCAGACACCACACTACAATAGCGTCGGTGCCGCTGTTGGTTCCGAGGTCGCACCTCGAGAATTTAATGGTTCTGTTGAGATCCCACTCGTCCACGACGGTGATGGGGACCCAGACGTCCGTCCCTTCATCCGAGATGAAGTGAAGTCACATTACTCCAGACGGAGCCGGTTGGGTGATCACGACGGTGAGAAACCCCGATTGAGTTGTGAACCCAATGTGTTGCCGACACGAGCCACAGAGCTCCTGTCGATGCCCGAGATGTCATACGATGACTTCCTTGCAGGCCTAAAGGAAGGTAACATAGCAGAGCTATGGGCGATAGTGCCAATCGAAGACGGCGGCGAGGATGCGCTCCTCTTTACGTCTTCTACGGAAGACCCGTCTGTTCTCATTGGTGACACCAAACATGATCGTTACCAAGCTCAAAGCTGGGACCATCTAAAGAGAACTTCTCCTTACTATGATATAGTAAGAGAGTTTGAGGACTGCTTCCCTGAAGAAGTTCCTCCGGAGTTACCACCCCAAAGAGAAGTCGTACACGAAATCGACTTGGTGCCGGGCACCAAGTACTGTGTCACACGACAATGGCCTCTGCCGAAAGAACAAGTCGATGTGATCGACGAGTTCTTCTCGAAGAAGTTGGCTGCAGGGCAGGTGAGAGAGAGCAACGCTCCTCACTGTAGTCCAACCTTCTGTGTTAGGAAACCCACAGGAGGGTGGCGTATCGTTCACGCTTATAATAAGCTGAACGCGGCCACAATCCCCGCACAGACTCCCATCCCTCGAAGGGATGAGATCATTGATGAGATGTCCGGTTCAACCGAATTCTCCACTGTTGATCTCCGGGATGGATATTATCAAATTCGTGTTCGACACGTTGATATACCCAAGACCGCGGTAAGCACTCCCTCTGGGATGCTTTACGAGTGGCTTGTTATGCCGCAGGGATTATCAAATGCTCCCGCGACATTCAACAGGCTCATCACGAATATCTTTAGGCCTTACAGGCGCTATTGTCGAACTTACTTCGACGACATTTTCATCTTCAGCCGCGCTGAAAATGGAAAGACAGTTCAAGAAGTTCATCGTGAACATCTCCGCACAGTCTTTGAGTCTATGCGAACTCACAAGTTGTATGCCAACTTGAAGAAATGTATCTTCGGAGCACCCGAGATACCAGTGTTAGGATGTTTCGTTGGACGAAACGGGGTTAGACCCGATCCTGAGAAATTGGATGCGATATCCAAATGGCCTGTGCCTTCTAATCTCAAAGAGCTTCGCTCTTGGTTAGGC
>CAYOWH010000094.1:0-7466 GCA_964407615.1 uncultured Bacteriovoracaceae bacterium
TGGAAACTGGGTCAGAGTCCTCGATCATGGTCTCCGGAGTGTCGAGAACTCTTCCCCCCCACAGGCCAGTCTCCACCGTCCAGGCCCGGAAAGGCACTATCTTCTCTTGTTGGTTTTCAGTTGCCACCTGAGCCAGACTTTGTGCTCGTGATAGTTTCTTGTGGCGCCTCTCCCGGGGGCCCTGAGGGGGAATTGGAGTCTGGCCCTCAATCGAACCATCCGACTGGGGTTGACTAGACGGGGCATGCGAGTGGTCCGGGACAGGGGGAACCACGGGCGGTTCCGGGGGCAAGCCTCGGCGATTCTCAGTACTGCGGTTCCTACTCAAACGGTCCGTCTTTTGCAGGTAACGTCTCATACTGGTCTTCACCAGTACCGCGCCGTTGATTCCCCCATCTTCTTCGCAGCTGCGACCACACGGTTTGCTCTGTACTCTGTCATCGCCGCTGCTGTCAGCACCTCTAGCTTGAACGTCAGGATTCAATCCACAGGCGGTACTACTACTGCCGGCCTCAACAAAAGCATCCCCGTTGTCACCACTGCTGCATAGACAGAGGAGCGATAGCGGGACCCATCCTAGGAGCCGCTTGTTGCAATAGCCGCGTTGTAGGCACAGCGGGTGCAGGCATGTGAGATATACTCCTCCTGAGCTGTCAACGGAGACCCAGGAACCGTTGCTCATGTGCCCAGGCTGTGACGGGCGCCATATCTGAGCGGTCATGCACGGGCGGAGAAGGCCAGAGGAGACTTGCCATCGGAATTTCAGCTCACTCTGCGTGTGATTTGTCAAGGTGAGGGCTCCACTAGGCTGTCCCTGCTTATGAAGCAACTGACGTAGGAAGTCACATAGTGGGGTGGGTACCTCCAGGGCAGTGTTCTCAGAACGTGCTCCTCTCCTCACGCGCTGCTTGGCAGAAGATTTTCGGGCGAGCGTCCTGGGGATTTCCTCCTGGGGTATCCAGCCAGCTGCGCCTTCTATATGCGTAATACAGGATCGGATAAACAAGGCGATAGTCGGGTGGTTGGAGGTGCTCAGTGCAGTCCCCGATCGGTCCGAGAGTTTGTAGCTGAGCAGCAGTCGAAACTGTCGATTAGTGGTATATACACCCGGGTCGATGAATGATTTGCGCTCTCCTTTCGCTGTGATGTATTGGAATTGGGGCATTTCACTCATGGCGCCAACCTCATTGTGAAGCATCGTTGTATTGGATGGAAAAACTAGCCAGGGGTATATGATGTGATAACTAATCTTCAATCCATCACTTGTCATTCTGCTCCCGGTGAGGATCATGTGACCAAGGCTGTGTGCACACTGATCCTCGACCATAGGCCAGCGGCTCCGGATTCTTCGCCTCCACTCCTGAATCACTGCTTCGCACCGAGCCTTTCCTTCCTGCTCAGTCATCGCTCCCGCCTCCGCTTCAAGGTCCAGGTACGCCTTGCAAGGACGGTCCTTGCGAATGATCTCATAGAAGCATCTGGTCGAGGAGATTTCCAGGAAATTAGTGACAAATTCAACTGCACTGTGGAAGGCTCCAAACCTCTTACCTATTCCCCACTCCTTTCCATCCCTGCGGGTCCAATCGTCCGCTGCAATATAAAACGCACTGGAGGTGAGATTGTCTGCCATCTGGAACATGGCTTGCTGAGGTTTGAGTCCATCGACACGAACTTTCCAGAGTGGGAGGGTTTGCTGCCAGGTGGGGGAGCCAGGGGGTTGGGTTCCTTTGGGAAGCGGGTAGAGGCCCCTAGTTCCGGGCTTCCACGGAGTGGATCCTGGTGGTGCTGGCTTAAGGACAATCAACCGAGATGTGTCTACTCGTGTCGTATCTGAGTTCGCCGAGTAAGGGTCAGAGGTTGGCCGAGGGGGTTTCATCTGTGCTGAAACCGCGCGGGTCGCTGCACTGCAACTTGTACTCCGGTTTACCTCCACTGATGGTCGAGGTGGAGCCACTTTAGCACCCTGCTCAGTTGACGCCACAGGTTGTTGCGAAGTGATCGTAGAGGTCGCGGTATCCGGAGGTGGTAGGCGAACAGAAGTTTGGTCTGGCAGCATCGCGAAGAAATCACCAAGCACTTTCTGCCTCAGGTTTGGTTTGCCTGTTGGGGCTGATGGGGGGTTATTCCTTCGCACCGCCAAAAATGACCGCTGTTCTTTGGTCAGCGGGGCAACAGGATCCATCTGCCTATGCTGAACAGGCTTACCTTTACAGTTGGTGACTGCTGTATCTGATCCCGTTGACGTCGGCACTAGGTTTGGCCCCGGCTGCATCCCCGATAAATGCCCCGTCGCCTTTGTCACTGTTTGAAGCTGCTGCAATGTCGATGCTCGTTCTGCAGTCTCTATTCCCCCCCACGTCGTGGATCTCAGCTCCGCCAGTTGTCCTGTCATTTGTTCTTGTTGCATTGTTGATTCCGGCATTGGCGTCTCCTCCGACGGTACGGCACGCTCATAGAGCAGGATCCGAGTACATAAAGCCGGCACCGTTTCCGCTACTGCTCCCGGCTCCTGTCTACCCGCCGACTCAAGTACCGCTGCACTCTCCACCGCTTGCTCGTACTGGCTTATCAACTCTCGCTTGGTGGCCGCTGTCGGTTGGACCGTTGGTACCTGCTCTGTCGCCACTGCTTTCGGCTGCTCCTGCTGTATAACTGACTCAAGGGTTCGCTCTGCTGCTGCCGCTGCTGCCTGCTCTGGATTCGCCATGGGTACACTCATTGTGTGTACAGTGGGCGTTGGTTCGTGCATCGCCATCGGCCCGACTTTAGTAGATACCATTTCCGAGTATTGCTGCGGCAGCTTCAACTCTGGCATTCGTATTCCCTGGTACGGAAGGATGCGGCGCTCATAAATCAAGATTCGAGCGCACCGGGCCACCATCTGCAAGTCCGCTGGAGTCGCCACTCTGCTGTGCTCATCGCTGATGTAGATCGGGAGTGGATCATGCTGATAGACCCAGTGATGCCGCTTGCTGTACATGATTGCAGCACGCAGCACATAATGGGCCTGCTCACCTTGAGGTGGTGGGGCCAAGGGAGAGAGATCCAGTCTTTCAAACTCAATTAACGGTCCGTGCTTGTGGAAGTCCTGAGGTAATCCTTCAGGGGTGAGCGGGGCTGTTATGTTGACTCGAAGGAAACTCGGCAGAGTGAGGAGGGAGCGCTGGCGGATTGCCGGGCGTGTTGCGCAAGATGTAGATCCACACCGCTGGCAGCGAAAGCCGTTTACTGTTTCCGGGCTGAAAGCGCCGAGGATATGGTGGGCTAGCGGCCTGCTATCTGAAACTGAAACCATGATCCCATTCTCGCGCACAGTGGAATCCCGGCTCTGCTTTCCACATGCACACGAGAACAGGGTGGACCATCCGAAGTCCATGGTACACAGTTGTCCGACCTTGGGTACTATGGATGAGATGTAATCTAGCAGGTCTCCGGGGTCTGCGAAGGCTCCAAGGTTGTACTGGGGGTCATACCGCCGCGTCAGTCGGAGTACAAAGTCAGCCCAATCTCCGTCGTCCATCTGCAACTCATCACTCCTGACTGAGGATATGTTCAGGACAGTGTCCGGTTCCAAGGACGGTTTGGCAATTGCTGGTATGAAAAGCTTTAAGAACGCAAGGCAATACGAGTCGTCCGCATGGTCAGGCTGAAGGGGCTCTCCAGCAATTTCTGCCACAAAAGGAGGAATTGATGCCACTACTTGCAACACCGAGTTGAAGAAGCAAGTGTTTCCGACATTCGGGAGAGTTCGACTGTAAAAGTAGCTCCCAGCACTACCAGGTGGCAGGATCGGCTGCCGCTCCAGGCAGTTCTCCTGAGCCAGTACCTTCTGAGTTGCCAATAGTCCGTCCCTTGAGGCTGGCGTCTTTAGGGGGATACCTGAGTCTGGCAGCTGTGCCCTAGAAGGAGCAGGGAAATCCTCTGCAGATGTGGTGGCCACTACAGAAACTATATCTGCGCCTTCACGGTACTGTTCTGCTGCTCTGAGGTTTCCTAAGACGGGGAACCGGCGAAGGATACCATCCACCCATTCCCAACCAGTAGGTGCACCAGGGTACTGTCTGCGTCTCGCAAGGCGGTCAAAGCGGGAGAGAGATAAGGCTGGTCCCCATCGAGCGGAGTAATCGAATGCTCGCAAGGCCTGTTCAGCCTCGAGTATGTTAGAGGGTACCATTGTCCGGGCACTGGGTACAGCCTTCGGATCTGGACCAAGCGTAGAAGTAGGAGTGCCACCTATTCCAGAATTGGAGCAGGCCCGGGTGTCCATTCTGGTCGCGGAACAGACAGAGTCACGGCCGATTTCGGTAGCGCCCCTGCTTTGAGAGTCGCACGTTTCGACGAGTCTAAGCTGTTGCTGTTCCCCCGTTGAAATAGGTCGCAGTTCTGAGTTCTGTCTAGGGCTGGGTACTCGGCGGTCTCCTTGGAGACCACGTAAGGCTACAAGCGCGTCATCGAGATCAATATCTTCAGCTCTAAGATCTTCAAGGTGTTCCCACAATTCACACGGACTCATTTTGGAGTAGTAGTGTCTACTCGAGTTGATGTCAGCTGATGGCTCGTCTATCCCGGGTTGTATTGATGAGTGCTTGATTGCTACTTCGGTGCTTTGTTGATTGATTTTCTTCTCTGCATACGGTGCTTCGCAGGAATCCAGGGTCAGTGGCAAGACGGGTGCGTCAGATGGGCTCCGTCTGTCCACCGCTCCAGTTCCACCAGATGAGGTGGGTGTAGCTCGCATCTGCAAAGAAGTCAGGGGACTCTGCTGCCAGTTCGTTGGCGAACGCTGTGGTGTCGCTCCTTGGGCTCCTCCCGTCTGCGTCGCTGTTCGCCTGAGAGCGGTGCTACCCTTTCTATCGTGTTCTCGCTCGCCCTCCGAGTCAAGTTGGAGCGAAGGTTGTGACGAGGTGGAGGCGGTTCCAGCATGGGTCTTTCGGCTCTTAGTCTGCACCAGTTGTTGTGGAGCCTGCATCTTGCAGGATGGCGCATCTTTCCCTGGAACTGTTGTCTGGTTCTGCTGAGCTGCAGCTGAACACTTCATCTTCACCGTTGCCATCGCCCCCTGTTCTATTCTCACCGGACAGGGTGTTGCCAATCCCGTCGGATCTGCTGTGATTACTCTGGGCGTCGGTAGGAGTGGGATCAAGGATGGCGGCTCTGAGGATGATGAGTGTGCCTGTGCTCTTGATTCTGTGCTCAGTGGGGATGTGAATAGTGGTCCTGCTGCACTGCTCCTGTTCATCCCTGGAGGTACGCATCGAGGTTTTGGCCGTCGTGATCGGAGCTCATCCCTCCAGAGATTGTTTGGACAGGGTTTGGCGCATCCGCATTGAATACGATGCCAGAGACCGCCAGGCGGTTTTGAAGTGGGAGGGTACCACCGCCAGAACGTGAGCTGGTTTCGTTTTTCTTTGGCATTGGCCCTTTGGTCATAGTGGATGCATACCGCAGCACCAGTAGGAATGTCCCTGATTGCTTTGATTGCCAGGAGATCCAGGCCAGAGACTGTTTCGATTACTTCCACTACAGCATTGGGACTGCATGAGTGGTTCATGGCTTGACCCAGCCCCAGGTCCGCGGATGTCACGCCGCTTCCATCAACAACTACTTCATAAGCGTGTCCATCGACGTTGCTTCCGAGGCTAATGAGGTGATTACTTAAAGCAGCTGATTCCCTAGTTGTGATCTTCCCACTAAAAAAACAGATTCGTGTGCCTCCCGGAATGAGCTGCTTTGACTCATAGCCGAGGTCGTGCGAAGGGTTTTGCCACTGGAGATAGCGCTGTGCATTGCCCATGATCTCCGCGAGTGTTTGTTGTACCTGCTCATCCGAGTGGAAGTCAGCGAGGAGTTTATTCCATTGGTGTCTGTCAGAGCGGGGGAGCTGCCCAAGGACATAGACCGTGGGCACAGTCGTCTGGGTTGCGGGTGGTTCACTGGGCATAGCCTGTACTCTGGAGAGACGCTGGCTCCTGCGTAAAGGTTCATGCTGTGGCCTATTGCCCACCCCCGGTTTAGCTGCGTCTTGTTTTGTTTCCTCATCTCCGCTAACACCGCCCAACTCACTTGTGATCCATCTGTACTCAGCATGATCTGCCAAGTCTGCTGGAAGTGCACCGGATCGCACTACTCTGGTGCCATACCAGAGAGCTGCCATAGCTGTCATGTTTGGATGATGTAAGTCGAACCGCTGACTGGGAGTGGCCAGGTCCGAGCAGTGGGTCCAACTGGGATCAACATCTGGGTATATAGTTCCCCTGTCCATGGTACTGTTGTGGAGGCTAGAGGTAGAGGAGAAGTTCCCTGGCAGGTCTCCCGCTGACCAGTTCGACCAGGTTATAGGCGAGACTGGTGCCTGGTGTGCAGCAGTGAGGAAGATTATTCCCCCTATACCAATGATCACCAGGGTAAGGTATATCCTGCGTTCATGCCGAGGTGGGTATCTCTGAGACTGTGTAGGCGGCGGCTCTGTGGAGGCTCTGTGCGGTTGTGTGGCATGCCAATAGCAGCACAGCAGGATACTGAGCGAGAGCCATGCGAGAAGGGGGAGAAGCCGGTCCATGCAAGATAGTCGATCAGCATTTGGGGGGGGTGCAGCGCCATGGTCTTTGGTAAACAGGTGCTTCAGGCTTGTGGCCGTGATTCCAAACCACCCAGTACTGAGCCAGGTGAGTGCAAGGTCCCGAGAGTTGAGTGTTATTCGAAGCGCTGCACAGAGTACCAGAAGCCAGCAAATAACTGTCTCGAGTCTGTTCAAACTCGAAAGTTTCTTTCCTGGTAGGGCAGTATCCGCAAGTTCAAGTATGTTTTGAAGTATGCAACAGAAAGGTTTCTTGACGGCGAAAAACAATTCGTATATGCTGATTATGAGTAAAGTGAAGAACGCAGCCTCCCAAAAGCCGAACAAAACGGGACTCGGGAGCAGACCCGGCCCGTCGATTGAGATGGCCACCATGAAAGGGCGCGAAGCTTGGTTGATTAGTGACGACTGGTGCCGGGTCAGACAATTCCGCCGGGCTGATGGTGTGGCCCATTCGGCTGACACTGATCCAGACCCGGCAGGATCTGGCTCAACGAAAGTTGGCCAGGCTGACTTTGGCCCGATTGACACTGGCCCAGCTGAGGGTGGCCCAGTCGACACTGGCTCTGCTAACTGTGGTCCGGCTGACCATGGCTCTGTTGACATTTGATTGGCTGACGTTGTTCTGGTTAGCTTTGGCCCCGCTGATACAGACCGAGTTGACTCTGGTCTTGCTGGTGTTAGTCCGGTTGACACTAGGCCGGCTGGCGTTGACCCGGCTACTGGCCCGGCTGGCCCTTGCCCGGTGGATGCTGGATTGGTGAGTACTGGCCCAGTTAACTCAAGTCCAGTTAGACTGGCTGAGTCTAGTCCGGGTGACTCTGGCCCAGAAAATACCGGTCCTGTGGCATTTGATTTGGACAATGGCAGATCCCGCTGCTCCAGTTGA
>CAYOWH010000095.1:0-425 GCA_964407615.1 uncultured Bacteriovoracaceae bacterium
TGGAAATCCCTGAGCGCAGGCAACTCTCCACGAATACGTTCAATGTGGACAAGCCCAAGAAACACGTGGTCCGTCTGGGGGCTCCACTTCCCCCGTGCCCACGTCGCTTTGCTAAAAGAGTTGCTGCTGACCAAGGTATAGTCTCACGGGTGTCCCACCATCGCCGTGTTGGCCGAGTTGGAGCTGATGGTAGACGCACAGATCTCCAATTCTACGTGCATTGGCAAGGATTACCCAGCGCGTATGGCGAATGGCTATCTGACGCAGCCCTTCGCAAAATACCTTCGGCAGTGGCCCACATCCACACGTACCTCCGAGACTCCTGTGTCGCGGATCCCTGACCCGTTCCCGCCTCCGGCGTGTAACAAAAAAATCCAGTTGGGGGGGGAGAGGGAGGGGTGCATTTCAGAGGGGGGAGTGTGCCG
>CAYOWH010000095.1:435-7431 GCA_964407615.1 uncultured Bacteriovoracaceae bacterium
AGCACTTACCGGATCCTGTTAACATTTTAGACCCAAAAATAGGAAAAAAGACAAGTTAGAAAACATGAATCTAGCAAAGTGCAAGGTAAGCTTGCACCAGAACAAATCACACACCCTCTGCCAAAAAACCAAAGGTTAAGAAAAGCATGAAAACACAGAAATGTAACAGCAAATTTTGCAACAACCTTCCACTTTGGTTTTTGCAGTTTGTTGTGATGCAGAGTAAATTGAGATCATCATATGCGATAGTTTGGGATCCAAGTAAAGAAACCATGTTGTGCCGGGCGCCATTGTTAGGCGATGCATGGCCACCAATTCGGGGTTTGACCGTAGTGGTCAAAGATAATAAGAGATTCATTTCCGCAATGTTGACGTCATCTGCGATGTCGACAAACGAAGTACACCCTTAGTAGACGTGATTCCGTCTCAGTGGTATTCGAAGGTTAGTTCCGGTCTTTCGACTGAAGAAATTCTACGCTCCCAAACAATTATCTGCTGTGCAAGGTGGTTACTGTTCCAATTATCGAAATAATGGCCATGATACGCACAACGCCCACGTCAGCGACGTATTCGGACGAAGTCCAAAACCAAGAACACTTGGATGCTATAAAGAGAAGCTGGGAAGCCAGCACAGATCAGGGAAGTAAAGCAACTGGCAAGCCGCCCAAGACCCCCGAGGCGTTGCGCAAAATGCATCAATTGCTCCGGGCGGACGGGGAACCTCTCTACTCAGTGCATGCTATCGCCAAAGCGTTGGAGAAAGTGACAAGTCCCAAGAAACGAAGTGGCCTGGTAGTGCCAGATGCGTCGAACGTTTCCGTGCCTCTAGATGATGCTTTTGTCACCGACCGGCGGCCAGACAAATTGGCACCGCCGAAACCAGAACCGTTCCGGGTGGAATGTCCTGCTCTGGCAGCGGCTACGAATGGTGATGGCCAAATCTGGATACACGAGTTTTCATGGTCAGCCGTGATGAGTTACATGCAGGATGTGTCGGCGACGCTGGGTGACAAGGTACTACTGTTCTACAATCCACCGCAGGAAGCCGGATTTAGCGCCATTCTCAATGAGCGCGCATTTCAACTCACCTCCCGACACGGCACGTTTGAACTCCGCACAGCCATCCCGACGCCCACCAAGGCTAGCCCAAGCTTACAGTCGCACGAGGAAGAACGCAAGGTGGGCCAGCGACTCTCGTTCGAGAGCATCCAGACTGTCAGCAGCAATGCGTCCAGCATGCAAGCGCAACTGAAATACGAGAGGGAAGTGCGCAAGACTCTTACCAATGAACTGGAGAAGCGATTCCCAACGAAAATTCCCAGTTCACCGCTGGAGACCATGTTGGACTCTATTCACCACATTCAGAAGGTGTGGACGACCTTTCTGCGCGATGAAGACAACGCAGTGGACGGAATTGAGAGTCGGAAAAAGCGGCTGTGGTTCATGGAGATCTGCCTGACGCGCTTGGATGAGGCAGCTCAGACCAAGTGGCGACATTTGAGTGCTGACAAGCAAGAGGCCAGTTACTATCCGACTCTGGAGGCGTTCTTACGGCAGCTTTTTGAGGCCACCATCCCCAGGAACGCACTTAAGAAACCGTCAGACTTAATTGAGGGGCTCAGCTCTTCCATTTCCAGGGCATCGCTTGACTCGTGGGAATCCCTTTTGGCATTAGTGGCAGTGCAAGTCCAACGGGCTGCAGTGTTGGGCAAGTTCACGCCAGGGGCTGACCAGGCGGTCCTCGATAATGCGGAGCTCAAGTTTTGGGCTACTATTCTCACCCCGCAGGCGAAAGACGAGTTGGCTGCCACTTTGTATCTCCATGAGGTGGTCGCCCAGGCGCCGTCGCAGCTGTCACGGGAATTCACTCGCACATCCCGATTTGATCTCTACCCCCTGGAGGCGGTTAGGGCGGCCCTTTACGCGAGGGCTGACCGTGAAACTCCGTGGGACCTTGATATCCTCTGGCCTGGAGGAGCCGCTGGCGGTCACGCAGGTAAGCAGTCTGCTCGTGGACAGGCAGCTGTACCTTACGCTACTCGAAGCAGTCCAGCTGCAGGGCACACCGCTGCCAGCCTTAGCAAGGAAGAGCCAAACAAGGCAGGACTGTCCTTCATTTCTGGTCTGGACGGGACCAGGGTGAAGATCCCAGTCAGACACCTTAAGGATGAGCCTTCATACTCGCTCAGGCAGAAGTACGAAGCAGAATACCTCAAGCACCAGGTGTTCCCAAAGGCGGTCTGTCAGAACTCCAAGTGCCAAATGCAAGGACACACGCTGTATGTCTGCCCCCGTCTATCTCGATGTAATGAAGATGGGGTGGAACAGAACCCACGATCCTTTTTCAGGGGGTTGCATCTGCCCAAGGTGTTACAGACGCTGCCACGGGGGGAGACTGGCCGACATGTTGCTGCACCTGTCCTGATGGTTGCTCCGTCAGCGCCTACGCTCTCGGCCGTAAACCTGCAAGAAGCCTTTTCATCTCAGGAGTTCCAGGCAGCCCTCCAGACTGCCATTCAGGCAAATCGCCAGCCGTCTGGAGACATGGGAAACGGCAGGGCCGGAGCGGGCATATAGAGACCCCCCTCCCAGGCCCCGCCACAGAGCGACTAAGCCACAAGGACAATAAATCACATCTTGGTCCTTACTGTGTCGCTCAGGTCTCTTGTTCACTTGGTGTATCAGAAGAGGTTGAGGGGAACATTTCAGAGCTTCATGAGGAACCAGTTTATCCTCAAGTGGTAGCTCCTGTGGAAATCCAACCCGGCGAGGAAGACTTGTTTCATTTTGATGCTGGATTAACCGCTTCTAGGTCCACCACGGAGGACCGACAGTCAGATGGTGACTTCACTTGGAGTGACAGAGCAGCAGGCGCTGACGTACGGCCAAATAATGGTCACACGCGGGCGTCAGTGGCGCACCTCTTGGATGCCAACAGGCGGCGCCAACAGTTAGCTACCAAGGCAGGGTTGCAGACAGCAGCTCCACCTTTGGATGGGGCAGCTGTAGACTCTACTGGGCCTCGGCAGACAGCAACACAGAGCGTCAATAAGGTGCTTCCGACCGAGGCAGCACAGCAGCAGGCCAACATTGATGCAGCACAACAGAAGGCCAACCTGCCAGTCGCTAGCGCCATGACCGAAGCAGCTCAGCCACCGCCTGTATCAGCTCCAGAAACGGTAGTATGCTCCTCTGACGGATCCCATTTGGAAGCACAACAGCCTTTCTCCTCCACCTGGCTTCGCTCCAGTGCAGGGCAGTGGCAACGGCAAGTGTTTATCCATGGGCTAGCAGACCAACCAGAATATAACGGTCGCTTGGCATGGGTCACTATTGCTGATTGGGACGCTGCTTTACAAGCGGAGGCGGGTCCGCCTGTGTTATCGGTTGAACTGGATCAAACCACCCAGCGGTTGTTAGTGAGAGCTGATTGTCTGTGTGTAGTCCATCCTCAACTGCGCCCCAAGCCTCTGGGCGAGTCCCTGGTGATGATTGAAGTCTGGATGACTCCACGACCTGGGACACAACCAGTACTGGCGCGGTTGGTGGTTGACTCCGCATGCACTCTTGAAGGGGTCCTCAGCAAGGAATTTGTGCAGCGCTGGGGTTGGGATACTCTGCCGGCGTCCACCACCATCAGTACGGCTAGCGGGGAGAAAGTAGCGGGGGTGCCGTTAGTGTTAGCCAACACCCGGTTCACACCCACATGTACTCGCAGGGTGGCTTACGGTGTACTGGACTTACCAGGTTTCGACGGCCTGCTGGGGGCAGGCTTCCTCCAGAAGTGCAAGACCTATGAGATCTCCAAACAGGCGGACAGCAAAGTGGTCCGTTTCACTCCTCCACGCTCGCATGATGTGGTTGAAGTAAAAGGAGTCCCTATTGTAGAGGTGGAATCGCGGTGGTGCCCTTCCACCAGCCAGGACCAGAATACCTCAGAGTTGGAGGGGGCTACATCACCAGTCTTGGCAGTACAATGGGAACCACTTTCTGACAGTGACTTACAGGCAGTGGTGGGACAATTTCAGCTGACCTACGACCCTATAGCCAGGACAGCCATCCTGGACCCTCTGTTAGAAACACCAGCGGGACCAGCTGGACATTGGTTAGATGATCTGCCCTCCCCTGATGACGCTGACGGTTGGGTGTTCCTCACGATGGCAGCTGTCAATGGCCAATCTGCCAAATTGCAACATGTTCCAGCAGCTCAACGGGAGAAGCTTGCACAGTTGTTAGACGAATTTCGTTCTTCTGTCTTCAAAGAGTGTGAGTTTCCACCGTTTCCTCCAGAGCGTGACGTCCAGTTTCAGATCCATCTCCAGCCGGGGGCTCAAGTACCGGCGTCACCGGTACATAAATTGTCCCCAGCTCTCTTGGAACAGCTGCGGGGAATGATCAAGGAATTGTTGCACAATGGGTTGATAGTCCCAACCAGCTCTCCATTTGCAGCCCCTTTACTTCTTGTGAAAAAACCAGATGGCGGTTACCGCATTTGCATTGACTACCGCAAACTGAATGCAGTGACCATCAAAGATCGATATCCGCTGCCCAACCCGTCTATGCTGTTTGATAAACTAGCAGGATGCCGTTTCTTCTCCAAGCTCGATTTGCGCTGGGGGTACTTCCAAGTACGCACTGCAGAAGCGGATGTGGAGAAGACGGCATTTCGCTCACCGTTTGGGTCTTTCGCATGGAAGGTGATGGGTATGGGCTTAACAAATGCAGCTCCTACCTTCCAAAGATTGATGGATTCAGTGTTCAGAGACTTAGACTTTGTTTCCTGCTACCTTGACGACATCTTGATTGCTTCAAGGTCAGCAGAAGAGCATATTCGTCATGTGGAAATTGTCTTGCAACGGTTGCGAGAACACCAGTTCATTGCTCGGGAAGTCAAGTGTTCATTTTTTCAAACTGAGATCAAGTTTTTGGGCTTTCTCTTTTCCGCCCAGGGTCGTGCCGTTGATCCTGAGCGCACGAAAGCTCTGCAGCAGTTAGCTCCCCCACAGACGGTCCACGAACTACAACGGTGGTTAGGTATGGTAAATTACTACCGCTCGTTCATCCCCAGATATGCTCACATCACAGCGCCATTAACCGATCTGCTTAAGGATCATCCTGCAGCTTCTCGGCCCAAGAGTGGAGCACGACTTCAGTGGTTGCCAGTACACCAGCAGGCTTTTGAGGCTATCAGAACAGCATTAGCGTCGCCGCCCCTGCTAAGGCTATTTGACCCGTCGCTCCCGTCACGGGTTGAAGCTGATTCTTCGGGGATAGCTCTGGGTGGTGTCCTGAAACAAGAGTTTGAGTCAGTGTGGCACCCAGTGGCTTATTATTCGCGCAAACTTTCGCCAGCAGAGACCCGCTATACGACCCGTGAACGAGAATGCTTAGCTGTCAAGGAGTGCCTAGCCGAATGGCGCCATTACTTATTAGGAGCGCCATTCACTGTTGGCTCTGATCATCAGAGCCTGCAGTGGCTCAGTACACAGAATGTTACCACACTCTCGGACCGCCTACTCCGATGGATAGAGTTCTTCAGTCTCTTTGATTTTATTCAGGAATATCTGCCTGGGTCTGAGAATGTGCTGCCAGACTATCTGTCCCGTCCTGCAGTGGCCGTGTTGTTAGTCACTGAAGCAGGAACTCAGGTGTCTCTCGATCTGATTGATTTGGCTCTGTTGTTACACGAGGGTCAAGAGGCAATGCCAGGGGCCTTTCCTGTGTGTCCTGTGTTTGAGGAGTCAAGGGTCGAGACTGAGTTTTATGCACAACTCAAGGCGGCGCAAGCAGCGGATCCTCACCTTAGTCAAATAAAAGCGCAACTCCTCTCGCAGCAGCATCCCCCACCAGCCTGTCGACTGCTCTACGCAGTGCATAATGATTTTGTGGTGGTACCTGAGGTAGATGGACGACAGCGAATAGTGGTGCCTCCGGGTCCACTGCGCTCAGAGATATGCAAGTTGTTTCACGATGAGGGGGGACATCCTGGCGGCCATCGCACGCTAGCTGCAGTCACCCGGCATTTTTTTTGGCCAAAAATGTCTCAAGAGGTTAGGGCATATGCAGCGTCGTGTGCGGCATGTCAAGCAGCCAAGGGCACTAATCGACTGCCGGGGGGGTATTCAGAGCCTCATGCGTTACCAGCAGAGCCCGGGGCGCACTGGACCTTGGACTTCCTTGAATTACCTCAGTCAGCCAAGGGCTATACGTGTCTCCTCACTCTGACGGATCGGGTTTCCAAGCTGATTGTCCTAGTCCCGATGAAGGGCACCACTGCCTTGGATGTGGCTGAAGCGTTCGTACAGCACGTATTTTGTTGGTTTGGAGCACCGCTCTCTCTTTGCTCAGACAGAGGCCCTCCTTTCCACTCAGCAGTAATGCACGAAATTTTTTCTATGCTGGGTTCCACGCTAAAATTCAGCACGCCCCATACGCCGCACAGTCATGGGGAAATTGAGCGACAGCATCGCATCATTAATGAGGTGCAACGTATCCTTTACCAGAATCAATTTCCTAATATACTGGCTCGATGGGACGAGTATGCCAAACTGATCCAATTTGTCTTGAATTCTGCGGTAGTGGAACGGCATGGTATGTCGCCCTTATATTTCTTTTTTGGGCGACAACCGAGGTTACCAGCATCCCCTGATCACTACCCAGATGCGTTAGATCCGGCGTCCCTGGAGTTTGTCCTGTCTTTCCGTACTCGCTTGCAAGAAGCACTGGATGTGGGGCGGGTCGCTCAGAGCCATCTGATCTCGAAAATGGACAAACATCGGGACCCTGAGCACACCTTAGCGGTAGGGGATTGGGCGTATGTTGATGCAGAGATCACGCCCATTCCTGGCAATGCCCATTTCAGAGTTAAATATGCTGGCCCCTTCTTTGTCAAGGCAGTCACCACCTCCACGGCGACCCTGGAAATCCCTGAGCACTGGCAGCTCTCCACGAATACGTTCAATGTGGACAAGCTCAAGAAACATGTGGTCCGCCTGG
>CAYOWH010000096.1:0-7272 GCA_964407615.1 uncultured Bacteriovoracaceae bacterium
TCAAATGTTTCATATGACTCTTTATTGAAGCCTCAAGAAAAAACTGTGATTGAGGTTATGTCTGAAAAGATGTCTAAGACGACAGACCCTTCTTATAAACTAGGTATAGCAAAGTCTGAGATAGAGAGAGCTTTGAAGGCAGGAGGTTTGCAGCCAGAAGAAGTTGCTCAAAAAGCCTTGAGTAATCTCAAAGAAAACTCAGGAATTTCTAATATCATGAGTCGACCTGGAGATAATAGAGTGAAAGAATTAAGAGAGATTGCTTCTTTTGCTGGAGATCGTAGATTAGTCAATGAAACAACAAGAGCATATGTTCAAGAGTTTTTGGCTAAGAATAAACATCTTAAAATGAATGAGGCTGAAGCAGCTTCATACATTTATCGTTTTGAAGATATTGAGGCTTCTGGTTTTTCTATGGCTAAGATGACTGGAAAAAAACTGGAGGCGGCAGAGCTAAGAAAAAAAGCTCTCATAGAGGAATATCCATCGATTGCTGATTATGTAAAAAAATATGAAGCAAAAGTCGCCGAAAATAGTAGCATAAAACCTACAGCACAAGAGCCTGTAGTTCGTGCGGTAACATCAATGCCAGCACCAGTTTCTAATCCTGCTCCTGCTGTGAGTGCGCCTACACCCAAGGCAACAGTCGTAACACAAACTCAAAGCACGGCTCCCTCTGTTACGGCTCCTTCAAAAACTCCCGAAGTTTCGGTTCCGCAAACTGCTTTGACTCCACCTAAGCCCAAGCCACCTGCCAATGCTTCATCTGAGACGCTTGGTCATTTACAAAAAATGGATACGCAAAAGGGATTAAACGAGAAATTATCTTTTGCAAGACTAGCATCTGATACTTCAAGGAATAATGGTGGTGGCGCATCTGTCGATGTTGCCCAACATGCTTTAGGTAAATTGAAAGAAGTTGATCCTGAATTTATTAAAAACCCACTTATCAAAGATAACTTAGGAAATGTTAATTCAGTTGTGGAAATAGCTGCACAAGCCAAAGACGATGAACTTCTAAAAGAAGCAATGAGGCTGAAAATGGTAGCAGAAGCTAAGAAAAGATCTAATCGAATTCCAGCCGAGGGCGAAATTCAAGGTTGGGGTGGAGAATATCTTCTAAGTTTAGAAAAACAAGCTAGAGATCCAATCGTTTTTAAGGATCCTGCGAAACTAGAAAGGGTTCGACGTCAGCAAAGAGTTTTGTATGAGCTTTGTGAGGATAATATGGTTATCCGAGACCGTAATGGAAGTTTAAAAAGAGACATTGAAGATTATTTTAAAACACAAAGATAAATAAGTTTTTGTTTTCCTTAACAAAAACTTAACAAAATGCCTTAAAGTCTCTTTCCTTTTTTTACGAAAAGATCAATGTGAAATTCTTTTCTGCCCGAATATTTGTATTGGGGCTTTTGTTCCTTTCGAGTTTTTTCATAGAAAGCCAAGCTTTTGCAAAAATTCTACATTCAACAAGCGAAGATACCCAACAATTAAGAATCAAACTCTCTTCAGAAGAAGAGGGGGAATATTTAAAAAACCAAAGTCAGTATTGGGGCGGATGTCCTTATTCACTCATCGAAAAAACCGAAAGAGATGCAAAGTTAAATGTTCGTAATTGGTATGGAAAGAAAGTCGGTGATTCAGATGATTTTTGTATGAATGCGCTCTCAAGAGTTGTCGACGCTCCAGACCCAATAGAACTCTCAAAAAAACTCGCCACTCACCCGATGACAGGCTTAGGGGATAGTGAAAAAAATCTTTCCGAAAAATGTATTAACACAGTGAAAGATCCAAGTAGGAGAAAGTTTTTAGTGGCTGAGTATTATTCCAATATGACTCGTCTAAAGATTGCTTCTCTGGCCACTCTTGAAAGTATGGCTGCCATGGATTCTCTTTTGGGTGAAAAATCACTTCAAGATCTAGAATGTCCCCGTGAGGGAATCTCTTATGTTGTTCAAGCCTGTCAAAAGCTAAAGACTTGCGAGCCGAAAGGTGGGTTGGATCTGCAAGCAAAAGAATTACAAGAAATATATCCGCAATATTTAAAACTAAAAAAAGACTTT
The DNA here is from genome assembly GCA_964407615.1 of uncultured Bacteriovoracaceae bacterium. Classification (GTDB taxonomy): domain Bacteria; phylum Bdellovibrionota; class UBA2428; order UBA2428; family UBA2428; genus CANIGN01. The sequence goes on from CAYOWH010000096.1 coordinate 2,064, forward strand.
AATGATTATAAATTGTTTAACGCATTGTCCACTGCCAACATGGGCCCAAGTTATGTTCCACGACGTGAAGAAATTTTAGAATTTGCAGAGCGTGAAAAAAAAGCTGTTGAAATCGAAAATAAAATACAAGCTCTAGAATCTATCTACCCAATTCTTACGGGAAAAGAATTTTTAAAAACTTTTGAATCTTCAAAACAAAATTATAAAGAAGCAATTCAAAAACAAATTCAACAAAGTCGTAAAAAAGTTTTTGAGCAGTTTAATCAATATCATGCAGGCGTTCAGTGCATGCGTGGTACAAGTGGTTGTTTAGATTTTGAAGAAATTTTATCTAAGACTCCGCTGTTGAATATTGAAGACTTTAATCGTGGAGAAGAGCTTACGGTTGAAGATGGACAAGTGCGTGACTACTTGGGTGCCGTAGAGTGCCGTCAAGCAATTAGAAAAGTGAACGAAAATCAAAAGGAAGCTATCAGAGACTTTGGCGTGGGAATGGCCTTGAGTTTTTCATCAATATTTCTTGGAGCTTATGCTGGTTATTGCAATGCCTCGGTCTCAGCAATCAAAAATTCTGTTTTGCTTCCAAGTTTAGCAAGTCGACAGGCTATGATGAGAGCGACCGTGAGTTTGTCGAAAAAAGCAACATTTGCGAGCAGATCTATTTTAGGTTTCGATTTGTTTACTTTAGGGAGAAACGGGGTAGAGGCTTACAATCATTGTTCTAAAGAGCTTAATCAACTGAGCAATCAAAAATACAAAAGAAATACATCAAGTGAAGATGTGCTTTGCCCTTCAGAATCAACTCAAGCATCTTCTCAGCCGCAGCTTGTGGCAAATTATCGATCATGTGTTGCAAAGAGTATTTTGGCAGGTGTGTCGGGTATGATGTTACCTTCTGAATTAAGAGAAACTTTAGAAGGGCCTTTTAAGGGTGCGATTGGTGTTTTGAAGAAAGCATCGAGCAGTTTATCAAAAGCAAAAGATAAAGAAGCTAAGGATCAGAATAAATCAGAGAAACAAGAAGAGCCTGATCACAACTCTTTGGAGACATCTAATGATTGAGAGCGGCAAGTGAATAATTTTTGTAAAATTATCTTTTTACTTATATTCCTCAAAAACTTGTACGCAAAAAACCTTCATACTGTTGAGTATGATGAGATGTCTGCAGAGAAACATTCAAAAGACGAATTTATTAATCATATTGAAAACAGTGAAAGGATTTCTTCAGGTTGCCCAAATTTTCTCATCGAAAAGATTAACAAGGATGCTCATTCAAACATGAGAGATTGGAATTTAAAAAAAGAGGGTACTTATGATGATTTTTGTGCGGCTCCAGTACAGAATTTAGCTGTGAATCCAAATGAGGGAGATCTATCGCAAAGACTTTCTTCTCATGAGCTTACAAAGTTGGGTGGTAATAAAGAAAATTTTTCGGATAAGTGTTTAAAATACATAAAAGATCCTAAGAAAAAAAAATTCTTAATTGCAGAATATTATTCAAATATGGCTCGTCTTAAAATGGGAACTCTTTCATCTCTTGAAAGCTTGCAAGCAATTGATTCTGTATTAGGAGAGACTTCTCTTTTCAACGAAAGTTGCTCATCAATGGGGCATGCTATGGTTCGAAGTGGGTGTGAAAAGCTTAAGGAATGCAAACCAAACGGTGGTTTAGAGGCACAAGTCAAAGAGTTGGAGAATATTTATCCAGAATATGTAAAATTAAAAAATGATATTTCGTCTTTGGAATCTAAAAATATCAGTTCAGGCTTAGTAGCAGGTCCAGGTGGGATTCCAGATGCTTCACAAATAGAGAAAAATGCTCAAAGAAATGATTTGGTTTTAAAAAAGCAAAAAGAAATGGAGTTTCTTGAGACACTCTATCCAACTTTGAAGGGTAAAGTCTTTCATAAAACTTTTGATCCAGTTAAGAAAAACTTTAAAGAAGCTCTCGTAAATCAGTTAAAAGAAACTCGAAAAAAAATTTCATCTGAGATTAAGGAACTTCAATCAGCTACTGATTGTATGAATGGTCAGTTAATAATGTGTGACCGTTTTGATCAGACTTTAAGTAAAACACCGCCTCTTGATGTAAAAGCATTTAAGGGAGCAGATAGACTTTCATATGAAGATGCGCAAGTTCAGACTTATTTGAATGCTGTGGAATGTTTTCATAAAGTTCGAAAAGCTGGTGACACACAAAGCGAATCCATTAAAAGTTTTTTGACGAACTCCGCTTTAGTCGTTGCAACTTTGGGTGCAGGGTCCTTTGCAGCTTACGGAAGGCTTGCCTTTCTAAATGCTCAAGAGGCTAAGCTAGCTTATGGCTTGAAGTCTTTACCAGAAGCGGTAGGTAAGACTAAGGTGCTCAGTAAAGCAGCATTGGGCTTTGACGTTTTTACCTTGGGTAAGGGAGGAGCTGATGCCTACCAAAAGTGTTCTAAAGATCTCAACCAACTCTCTCGTCATGGATTCAATAAAAATAAATCAGATCATCAAATCGAGTGTGCTCAAAATCCCAGTCAATCTTCTCAGGCCCAAATCATCGCAGATTATCGTGCGTGTGTTTTACATACTGTCTTAGCAGGAGCATCGAGTCTTGTTTTACCTAAAGGTATTAAGAAGGCTGTTGAGGGTCCTTTTAAAGGGATAACAAAAGCTGGAAAAGCTCTGAAAGATGTAGGTAATAGTGATTTTAAAGAGGATTCAAAAGAAGATTCAGAAGAATATTCAGAGTGAGGTTCATTGAAAGCTTTTGATCATCTAAGGCCTGCAAGTGAGTGAAGAAGAAAAACGTTCTATAAATTCTTTTTTGAGTTTTTCGTAGCTAAGATTTTCTTTTTTACTTTCTAAAGAAGAATTTCGAACTAGTTCGCTTTTAAGGTCTGTCATCAAGTCTCCTGCAAGTCCGCAGGGGTTGAAGCTTGTCCAAATGTTTTTTCCTGTATCAAAATTAAAAGCGAGTCCGTGATAAGTCACCCAATGGCTGACGGCCACGCCAATGCTAGCAATTTTTCGAGGGCTTGTTTGTTGTGTAAGCGACCCTTCTTCGTTGCTTAATTTTTCTCCTACCCATACGCCCGTTTTTCCGTCGATCGACCAAGCGGGCACGTCGTATTTTTTAAGAACATTGATCATCCAGTTTTCGAGTAAACGAATAAAGCAAACAATTCCCCCAGGGAATTTTGTTTCACTCTTGGGTGCCAGTCGCACAATCGGATAACACACAAGTTGTCCGGGGCCGTGGTAAGTCGCAAGCCCTCCGCGTTCTACGTTAACTGTGGGTATGTGTGGAGGAGCAAAAAAGGGAAGCTCTCCAGGCTTGGGCTTGCCTCTGCCAAGAGTAATCACGGCAGGGTGCTCACAGAAAACAAAAGTGTCTTCGATAAGGTTTTCCTGTCGCTCTTTGAGCAATTCTTTTTGTTTGATCAGAGCCTCTGAATAATCAATGCGACCCCAATCAACAAAATTCATAATCTTCTTTAACTTTTAACCGATGGACTTGCCGTAGGTGCAGCGCTGGGTTTGCGTTGAAAAAAGTGAATCGCTCTTCCATGCACAGCCTCTGCAGCTTCCATCAAAGTTTCGGGAAGTGTGGGGTGAGCATGAACCGTGAGTGCCAAGTCATGAGACGTTGCGCCCATTTCAATCGCTACTGCAACTTCCATAATTAAATTTGAAACATCGGGGCCCACCATCGTCGCGCCCAAAATGCGATCCGAGTCGCGATCAACAATGATTTTTGCAAAACCTTCAGCCTCGCCCGTCGTAAGAGCACGTCCGTTTGCTACGAAAGGACACTTGCCTGTAACAGGATTCCATCCCGCCGCACGAGCGCTTTCTTCACTGTGTCCGACGACGGCAATTTCTGGATCCACAAAAATCGCCCATGGTAACGCTTTGATATCGATTGTGGTGCTGGGGTTTTTCATGTGCTCCACAGCCACTAATCCCTCTTTGCTCGCTTTGTGCGCAAGCATAGGGCCACCGATCACATCGCCAATCGCGTAAACGCCTGGGCAAGTTGTGAGCAGGTGATTGTTGACGGGAATAAATCCGCGGTCGTTGGCTTGAACGCCGATTTTCTCAAGTCCAAGATCTTTGGAGCGAGGTTTTCTTCCCACTGTTAAAAGAATCCAATCGGAGAGAATTTTTTTGCTTTGTCCATCTGCTGTTTCAACAGTGAGTTCCGCTTTGTTCCCAACTTTTTTGAAATCTTTTGCTTTTGTCTTGAGTAAAAGCTCGATGCCTTTTTTCTTTAATTTTTTAAAAACAACTTCCACGCACTCTTTGTCTGTGCCGGGAAGAAGTTGCTCAGTAGCTTCGACCACAGTGACTTTTGTTCCAAGCTTTGAAAAGAAAGTTCCAATTTCAAGACCAATAAATCCGCCGCCCACCACAGTGATCGACTCTGGGATTTTTTTAACATCCAAAGCTTCTTTTGATCCAAGCACGCTTTGCCCATCAATTTTAAGAAAAGGCAATTGAACCGTTTCGGATCCACTTGCGATGATTACTTTTGAAGCTGTTACTTGAGACGGTTTTTCTCCGCTCACAGAAATAACTTTTTGCGCGCCTTCGACTTTTTCAAATTTGGCAGTGCCTGGAATGTGAGTGACTCCGTTGGCCTTAAGCAGTTGCCCGATGCCACCTGTGAGTGATTTTACAATCGAGGCTTTCCAGTCGATAAGTTTTGCAAGATCCACACTCATGCCTTGAACGTTGATTCCCATGGTAGAGGCGTGAGAAATTTTATCGATCACATGTCCTGCAGAAATGAGAGCCTTAGAGGGAATACATCCGTAGTTGAGACATTCTCCGCCCAACTTGTGTTGTTCGATGAGAGCTGTTTTGAAACCCTCTTGAGCGGCACGAATCGCAGCCACGTAGCCGCCCGGGCCACCACCAATCACAACGACGTCAAAGTTCATATCATCTCCAACATGAGTTTTGAGGGATGCGCGAGACGATCAATCACTGCATTACAGAATTGTCCAGCGACAGCGCCATCCACCACACGGTGATCGCAACTCAAAGAAAGATTCATTGTGTTGCCCACAACAACCTGACCGTTTTTCACAACAGGTTTTTGTTGAATTTTATAAACACCCATAATCGCTACTTCTGGGTAGTTAATGATCGGAGTGGCAAACGTACCGCCGATATTACCCATAGAAGTGATCGAGAAAGTTGAGCCTTTTAATTCTTCAGC
>CAYOWH010000097.1:0-7269 GCA_964407615.1 uncultured Bacteriovoracaceae bacterium
GCAACAACGGCGACTTGTGGGCCTGCCCAGAAATAAAAAATATCTGGATTGAGTGATGTTCCGCTTAAGACAAATTCTTTTTTATCAGCCTTCCAAAAGCTTGAAGAGCATTCTTTGAGAACGGTTGGGATTTTGAGCTCTTGAAGTTTTTTGATTTTTTGAGAAATAGCGAGCGTATTGTTCTTCCATTCAAGGGCACAGCCCAAAATACTTTCGTGATTATTTTCTTTTGCATGAGCTTCAATCCACTTTTCAAAGTTTTCGTCGTTTATTCCTTTGAAGAGAGGCCAGCTAAAGTAGGAGGTTTCACCTGACAGCGTTGCAGAAGAAGTGGTTGAGTTTCCAAAGTAATCTCCCTCAAAGCCAAACATGATCTTGCCCTTGGGTCTTGCAAGACGGAAGCATTTAATGGCTTTGTCGAGAGCTTCTCCGGTGCTGGAAGCAAGATAGACGTGCTTGTATGAAGCGGGAAGCAACTCTTTTAGGATAAGCATGTTGTCGATGTAAGCAGGGCTCACAAAGTTTGCGAGTGATCCTTTGTTGAGCATCGAGGGATGGCGTGGATTCCAGATTTTTTCTGTTTTCGAAGAAAGACGAAGGCTTTGATAGTAGGCCACCCCTCCATCTGAATAAACATTGGCTTCTTGATCCAAAACTTGTGAGCCAAATCCGTGATTTAATCGGATCATTGCGCTTGCCTCAGGAAAGCGGTTGCGACTGCGAATAGCTTTGCCTTTGCGGTGGGTGAGTTCAAGGATTTGTTCTGTTTTGAGTCTAAGTCCAAGGCCTTGGTGAAGAAGGCTCTTATCGACCACTAATTCAATCGAATAGTAAGTGTCTTTGTCGTTTTTCAGAGGATCGTCGCATACAAGTTTAATGGTATTGAAATCTTTAATCGCTGCACTCGCGCTGATGCCTATAACTTTTTCTTTATCTTTTGTGATGAGGACAAGGCCTTTGTTGGCTTCGATACATTTTTCAAAATCTTCGAAGGGAGTTTGACGGGCTTTTTCGTAAGTTTCTTTTTCAAGTCTCTCAATTTCTGAGCGAATTTGGGAAAGTTCTTTTGAATTTTGAACAACTTGAACATCCCAGCTTTTTAAGCGTGAAGTTTGCCATAAGAAATCAAGCCACGTGAATTCGCTTGAGCTTTCGTATGCTTTTACAATGTCTTCAAATCTTGATTGAGAAAGTTTTTTTAAAGGCCACTCCGCATTGCTTGCAAGTTTCAGGCAGTCGCGTTGCTCTTTGAGAAGAGTGGTAAAGATTTTTTGCCATTCAATGGAGTTAAGTTTTTTGGCTTCATCAATGTTTTTGGGAAAATTCTTCCAGGGATTTTCCTTTTGCAAATTTTTAGTTTTGTTAACTTGTTGTCTTCCCTCAGGACTTAATTTTTCAAGCCATTTATCAAGGTTAGGGATTTCGGGAATAAGTTTATCTGAAGCGGCTCTTAATAAGCACATGTAAAGCGATGTGAAGAGACCGTCGATTTCAACATTTGTAAAATTCCTAAGCAATCGAAAGCGCGCTGTTTTGTCTCCAGCTGGATAGAAGAGAATTCCTTCTTCAAAGCGGTAAGAAATTAATTTATTGAGAAGAGTGTCGGAAGGGAGATCGAATGCAAAATTTTGTGCCATTCCTCGAATGTTTTGAAGGGTTTCTTTTCCTACAAGAGATTGAATCTCAGTGAGTCTTTTTTCAACATAAGCGTAGTCGACTGGCTCGTGCACAAAATGAGACATTGCCTGAATGTATCCACGATGAATGGAAACAGAGCTGACTTCGTGTTGAAGGGGGCCCTCAAAACGAGTGAGTACTCCGGAGACCTGAGCTTTTTTTGCAAAAGTTATGCAATCTGGAAAATCTTCTTTTCCGTTTTTGTCTTTGAGGTCAAAACTTGTGTGCCAGAAGAAAGGTCCACCCAAACCAAAACCTGTTTGAACTTCATCAAAAATCAAGGGTACGTCATAGGCGCGCGTGAGTAAGCGAAGTGCATGGTAAAAGCGCTTGGTGCCGTACCTGTCTCCGCCTTCGCACTGTCGGGGCTCGATGATCGTTGCAAGGTATTCTTCTTTTTTAAATGCCTCGTTCAAATACAGAAGACTTTCAATTTCGGCTTTTGTCTGAGTGTCCGCAGTAGATGATAATTTTTCAAGGCGAGCGCCAAAGCTTGAGCTTTGAGGATCGCTCCAGAGACTGCGCCACTCTTCGGTGATTATGATTTCTTGTGAGGGAGTTTTTGTCTCGGGGTAGGGAGCGTAGTTGACGATGTCGCTATAGGTTTCGAAGGGTAATCTTTTAGAAGGACTGTGAGTAAGGTGTAGGGTCAAGAACATGCGCCCATGGAAAGAGCCTGAAAAAGCCATAAGTTTTTTACGCTTGGGGTAGGCTCTTACGCAAAGTTGAAGAGCTGCTTCATTGGCCTCAGCACCAGAGTTGAAAAAATAAATGTGAGGCATTTTGGATATTTTTTTGAGGAGGTTTTGGTAGGATTTGAAAATTTCTGTTTCAGAAGTTTTTGTTTGCACTTCGTAGTGCTCGGGGTGCATGAGGATGCCGCGTTTTTCGGGATCATTGTACCCCAAAGCAAGTGATCCAATTTGAGAAGCTGCATCAAAAAAAGATTTAGCCTCTTCGTCTGCAGAAATCAGAAAAGATCTGTTGCTGCGTCTGAGGTCAATGATGAAGCCTTTTTTCTCGGGTGAAATGAATTTATCGGCATAAACTTCTTGGAGATATTGAGTAGATTGCGGAAGGGTTCCTTCTTTGAATCCTGTTGCATGAGGACGGGGAAAGGTTCCCCAGATTTTTATATCTTGAAGATTTTCTTTTGCGATAAGGTCTGCAAAAGTTTCAATTTTTTCTAAAAAACTTTTCCATTTATTGGAGGGCAAAGTTTGAGGAACGCTGAGTGATTGAGCTTGGATTTTAATTCCAAAATCGCTGAAGAGGGGAGCAAAGACTTCGAGCGAGAGGTCTTTATTTTTCCATTTTGCCTTTCGATCGGCAAGGAGCTGAACCTCAATGGTGCTTCCTTGATGCTTAACCTCAAATGGAAGGTCTCTGAGTCGATATCTGAGTGCATGAAACAAAATCTTCATCGAAGCCATGTTAGCATTCTATCAAAGGGTGTTGAGGCTGTAAGCTTATTTGAGATAATAGCAGTAAATTTATAAGTAAATAGTATTGGTTTAGGAATGAATGAGTACCGAAAAAGAATATAAAACCAAAAAGAATCACTGTGGGTTTTAAGGGAATCTCAGCGGACTTGGTTGTACCTGGTGATTTTTTCAAACAATAAAAACAAAAAAGTAAAAAAGCTATTAAAAAAATTAATAAATTTACGTTTCTGAATGAATGAGGTGAAATCCATTCCAGATCAACAAAAATGGGCAAGAAACTGAGAGAGTCTTTTCTTAGCGGAAGTTGAGTGAAAACCGTATAGGTAGAATCGATAAATTTATAAGGATTCCAATAAAAAAAGGGGGCTACTACTAATAAAAAAACAAGAGAGGTTTGAAATAGAGGTTTAAACCATTTCTTATCTTTCTCTTTTGTGTTTTTTAAATTATGCAACCATAGAAAAGGTACTAAAAAAATACAGTATTGTTTTATTGTGAGCAATAAACCCAAGACAAAATTTGCAAAAGAACTTCTTGATTTAATAACTAGGTATAAAGAAACTAAGTAGACAAGTAAAATAAAGGGTTCTGTCCACGATTTTTCTATGACAGAAAATGAACTTGGAAGTGTATAAATAAATAAAGCAAAAGAAATCGCCTCCTTTTTTTTACCGTAATTTAATAATGAGATAAGATAAAATAAAAGGGCAACGACCAAGTCTGTTATTATAAGAGAGTATCGGATATCTAAATTTATATAACGAAATGGTATCAGGAAAAATAATGTTCCAGGGAAATAATAAAAACCTGGATCATATCCAAAAACTTGAGACCCCATAGGACTGAATTTAGCTAGATAAGGATTTCCTCCTTTTATAAAAAAGTCACTTGCTTCAGTTAGCCAAGTAAAGACATCAATCTGAGGATCTCTAACAACTTGAGGAATTAAGCATTTTAAAATGAGAATGATGAGTCCGAGACTTATATATTGAACATAAAAATGAGAATTTTTTTTCTTAAGATTTTTCTTAAAAATATCGATATATAAAATAATTATACTTAATATAAATGCAACATAAAATAGAGATAAGATTAAGGCGAATTTACCTGTATCTAATCGGCTCAACGGTAAATCAATTAAACAACACATAAGATTGAGGCTGATCAATAAGTTTAAAAAAACCGAATTAAGTTTAGATAGATTTTCCTTTAGGATGACTCCCATTGAGACGGATGCGAGTAGGAAAAAAATACTTACAAAAATTAACCAGTGAATTTGAAAAGAATTTGCTACACAAAAACATAACTGAGAAATGATAAACAAATAGATCATTTAATTAAATCTTATTGGCTATTTGATCTTGTGTCTTGAGTGAAATGACCTTTATAATTTACGAGGATGCTTGAAGTGAATCGTCAAAGGGCTGATCAAATTGATTGGAAGTATATTAATCAAGTTCCCTTTTCATTGGCTCTTCGAGAACTTCATCGCTTAAAAGCTCTGTTTTTTTTTCTTGAAATGCATCAATCTTTAAAGAATCGACCAATCCTGGACATAGGTTGTGGAGATGGTTCGTGGTGGGCTGCATTTAAAAAATTAAATGAAATTTGGGGTGTTGATATTTCAAAACATGAAATTAAGTTGGCTCAACAAAACGGAATTAATGCCAGACTTCACGATATTTCGAAGGATGTCCCTTTTAAGGGTAAGTTATTTGACTTTGTTATCGGAAATTGCTCTTTAGAGCACATACCAGATATTGATTCTGCACTTTTCAACATTAAAGAGGCGATGTGTGAAGATGGTTTTTTCATTTTGTTTGTGCCCACTCCCACATGGGCACTGCAAGGAAAAATACAGAAAAATCTTTTAAAGAAGTTCCCAAGAGTGGCTCTAGCTTTAAATGGAGCAGTGAACGGATTTTTTCAGCATTGGCATCTTTACTCTGCGGAGGTTTGGTCTTCTTTGCTACTAAAACATGATTTAAAGGTTGAGAAGGTTTTTGGATTGGGTTCTCGAAAAGCAGATTTTTATTTTCGATTAGGATTATTTCCCGCTTTTATGGCTTTTCTTTTTAAGATCGTTTTTAAAAAATATCCCCATTATTACTTTCAAAATTTTTTTAATCCTTTGTTTAAAGTTAAGAAGAATTTAATTTCAAGCTGTTTAGAGGAAGTTGTTCAAGAGTCAGATTTTAGTTTTAGCTACGAATATATGATTGTTGCCAAAAGAGTAAAGTTTCATGATTGATTATTTTAAAAATCATAGCAAAGTAGGTCTTTTTCCTTGGTCTGTTTATCATCGGCCACTAGAAGATAGTCTGTTAAACTTTTTTAAAGATCACACAGTTGATCCTAATAAAACTTATGAAGTTTTGATTGTGGGTTGTGGGTTGCTTCATGAGCTTCAACGATTACCTCGGAACATTAAAATAACTATTTGTGACATTGATGCTCGAGTGTTGCAAAAATCTGAGTCTTTGTCTGATCCAAGAATCTTTCAAAGAGTTCTTATCAAAGATGCTCTTCAATTTGGGGAATTAAGCGATTCTTCGTTTGATGTTATTTATGGCAAGGAAGTTATAGAGCACACATCAAATCCCGAGCTTTTTTTGAAATCTTTAAATTCAAAACTAAAGCCCGATGGTGTTGCTTGGTTTTCGACTCCCAACTACGGCGAGCCTTGGTTGCCTATTATTGAATTTACTTTTTTAGAGATAATAGCTTGGTTTCAAGGTTTTAGTCGTTGGAATTTGCATCCTTCAAAGTTTTCTGTCAAAAAGATCAATCTGTTAGCTCAGAAGCTCCAATTAAAAAATTTGAAAATTTCAGTCTTGCCATTCAGGTTTTCGCTCTGTTTTTCGTTTTCTAAGGTTTAGAGGTTTTATTGATTTGGTTGGCCCGCCAGGATTCGAACCTGGGAATGGCAGAATCAAAATCTGCTGACTTACCACTTGTCGACGGGCCAATTGTTGAGAAAGTCGGTTCGGCAAACTGACTTAATGTTCTTTCATAATTAGCAGTAAGGTTCAAAGCCTTCAAGTTAGAGATTCAAAAACAACGTAACTTTTTCCCGCGCTTATTCCACATTATGTTGGGCAAGGTAGTGTTCTGCGTCCAACGAGGCTGCGCAGCCACTTCCGGCCGCAGTAATGGCCTGTCTGTAGCGATTATCTTGGACGTCTCCGCAGGCAAAAACCCCAGGAATATTGGTAGAAGTCACGTGACCCTTTTCCACACCTGTTAAAATATATCCTTTGGAATCAAGCTTGAGGCTTTCGGAAAAAAGCTTGGTGTTGGGAGTGTGCCCGATCGCAATAAAAACTCCTTCAAGGGTAAGGTCTTCGGATTTGCCGCTATGGGTGTCTTTCAATCGAATTCCAGTTACTCCGTCTTGGCCCAAAACATCTTCCAAAATCTTATTCGTTTTAAATTCAATTTTGGGATTTTGCTGAGCGCGATCCACCATGATTTTAGAAGCCTTAAAGGTGTCGCGACGGTGAATGAGATAAACTTTCGAAGCGTAACGGCTTAAAAAGTTTGCCTCTTCCATGGCGCTGTCGCCTCCGCCCACCACGGCAATGACTTTGTCTTTAAAGAAAAACCCGTCGCATGTTGCACAGGTGCTCACTCCGCGACCCATCAGACGACTTTCATTGGCAAGGCCAAGCAAATTTGCAGAAGCTCCTGTTGAAACAATCACTGTATGAGCGTGATATTCTTTGCTATCCACCCAAACTTTTTTGATTTTTCCCGAGAGATCAACTTTGGTGACGTCGGCCGTTATAAATTCTGTTCCAAAACGCTCAGCTTGAGCGCGCATTTGTGACATCAGCTCGGGGCCCATGACTCCTTTGGGAAAGCCCGGGAAGTTTTCGACTTCGCTTGTGAGCATAAGTTGCCCGCCTGCTTGATAACCTTCGATCATGAGAGGCTTAAGATTCCCGCGAGCGGCATAAACGGCAGCCGTTAATCCCGCAGGGCCTGATCCAATGATGATAACTTTTCTGATTCCAGATCTTGCTTCAGACATGGAGAGCTAAGATAGAAGCTCTTTGGGTTCTTTTCCAGCCCAGAATTTAAGATTCCAAGCAATACTGCGCTGAGTGCTTTTGAGCCAGCCATTTTGGATATACTTGCGGGGGCT
>CAYOWH010000098.1:0-7108 GCA_964407615.1 uncultured Bacteriovoracaceae bacterium
GGTAACACTTGGCGGCTCGGAAAATGCGATCTCAGACCGAGCATTTTCAAGCCAAGTGGTAACACTTGGCGGCTCGGAAAATGCGATCTCAGACCGAGCATTTTCAAGCCAAATGGAAACACTTGGCGGCTCGGAAAATACGACTACCTCAAAGTTTAGTGTGTGTCCGGTTCACTTATGTGAACCGGGCATGCCTGATATCGTTTTGGCCCTTGGGAACCCTGCGTGCGCTGAAGCGTGATCCATGGTATCTTTTGGGGCAACCACAGAAAACATTGGATTGCTTGGTCAGGACTGGCCTGTCTGGGAACGGTTGGCGCTGCGGATTATCCCCAAGTCCATGGGCTGATTGAAGGGCTTTTTTCTGATGTTCTTCATCGCAGCTACCGCCCAGAATGCGGGAAAACTTGTTAAGAAAAAGCTCCCGTCATCCTAATAATCCCGGCCACCAAGCCAGGGTTAAATTGAGTGTCTGTGGGATCAATCCCATATCCCGGCCAGGCTGCCTCTCCTGACGGCGCGAGCCTCACCACCAAACAAGAGTTACGCATATTTCCCGCGCGCGCGTGTGTACGGAAAGCGCATTATCACGCGTGGCGTGCCATTCATATCTGATCATATGCACGACCATTATAAATCGAAATTTTAGCATCACTATAATCCTTAGGGATAAATTAAGCGAAGATCATTGTATTTTTACGTTGGTACCGTCTTAAAAAATACGATTTTAGAAAGGAATTTTGTGAGATGATGTTTTCGTCGCCAAGAAGGACGATGTGGACTTACTTGTTTCCCCGACAATTTTACTGTCCGGAAGAAGTCATGCCTCATCCTCTGCGCGTTGTCCGGCAGGATGTAGCACTCCCTGGCGGCTGATTGAGATAAGCGGCCAGGGCGAGAACCAGTGCGCCGCCAAGCTTAAGGAGTTCTGCGTTGAGTGGTTTTGCCACTGATCTTGGAAATGGTAACGACACTTGGCCGGGAGCCGCCTTTCCCGGGCAGACCAATCCGCTTGCCGACACGATTGATGGGCAGAACGGTAACGACAGTATAGATGGCGGTGCTGGTAATGACTTTCTGATCGGTAGTGCCGGTAATGACTCGCTGCGTGGCGGCAATGACGATGATACGCAGGATGGCGGCAGTGGTACCGATTGGGCCAGTTATGTCACTGCCAGCAATGCTGTCACGGTCAATCTTGAGATAGGCTCCAGCAGCGGCGCCGGTGGCAATGACAGTCTGACGGGTATTGAAAATATCCTCGGTAGCAACAGCAGCGACAGTATTCTGGGTGATAGTCTTGATAATCTTCTCGATGGTAGAGTGGGCTTTGATTCCATCGAAGGTGGCGCCGGCAATGATACTTTGCTGGCTCAAGAATGGTCTTCCAGCGCTTGGGGACGCCTTTCGGGTGGCGAAGGCAATGATTCACTTTACACCCAGGGCGCTTACTTCACCCTGGAAGGGGGCGCAGGCAGCGACACATTATATGGCGCCCGCTTCATGCTTGGTGGTGCCGATGATGATCGTATCTTGCAAGGTAGCAGCTATGCGACACTGAATGGCGAAGACGGTAACGACACCCTCATTGGGGCTGGGGGCGGATATGGAAGCTCCGTTATATTCCTGGGTGGCGCGGGAAATGATAGCGTAGCGCTTGACAGTTCGCAGCAGCAGACCGTTTACGGCGAGACAGGCAATGATACGCTTGTTTCCGGCAGTGAACCGTACCAGTTTTTCTCGGGTGGCGATGGCGAAGACAGTATTGTCAATATTGGAAATTTCGCGGTAGCCCACACGCTGGATGGCGGCGCCGGTAATGATACACTTATTGACCTGCCGGCCGGTCGGTTGAGTCACGGCAATATAGATTATGTGCATGCCTATGGCGGCACCGGCAATGACAGTATCCAGGGGCTGACCATATCCCGCCATTATTTTTCTGGTGGCGATGGTAATGACACCGCTATCGCGGGGGATTCCGCGAATGATACGATAGATGGTGGCCTTGGGGATGATAGCCTGTCCGGCGGCCTGACTTCCAATGCGGACTTGCTGTTCTTTTCATCCAGTACTTCAGTTACCGTGGATTTTGCCGCAGGACGCAGCTTTGGTGACGGCAATGATAGTTTTAATGGTTTTGAAGCTGTGCAGGGTTCGAACGCTGCTGATTCGATCCTGGGTGGCAATGGCAATGAAACACTGGATGGTACCGGTGGCGATGATACGCTGGTGGGTAGCGATGGCACTGACTGGGTAAGCTTCGCGTCTGCCACAGGTGGTATCACCGTCAATCTGGGTACGTCCAGCAGCGCTGGCGCAGCAGGCAGTGACAGCCTGACTGGCATTGAAGCTGCGCTGGGCGGCAATTATGCGGATGTGCTGATCGCAGGCCCCAACGGCAATATTCTGAATGGCGGTTCTGGTAATGATACACTGATTGGCGGTGCCGGCAATGACACGCTGTTTGGCGGTGCAGACACTGGAGATTTACTCGATTACGCATCTCAAACAGAGAATGTTACTGTCAATTTGAATGGCGCCGCGACGTTTTCTTCAGGTGGCATCGACAGCATTACGGGTATCGAAGCGGTCAATTCCGGCTCTGGCGATGATTCAATTCTTGGCAGCGCCAGCAATGAAACCATTTCCGGCGGCGGTGGTAATGATACCTTGGCGGGCGGCAATGGCAGTGATTGGCTGAGCTACGCCCTGGCCACGGGGAGCGTTACGGTCAATCTTGCTGCTGGCGGTAGCGATGGTGACCATGGTCAGGACAGCCTCATCGGCTTCGAAGCGGTTTTTGGTGGCGGTAATGATGATTTGCTGATTGCGGGGCCGGATGGAAGCACGTTGGGTGGGGGGCTTGGCAATGACACTTTGGTCGGCGGCAATGGCAATGATTGGGCAAGTTTTGCTGAAGCTTCGGTCGCCATCACCCTGGACCTTGATGCGGGTATTTTCAGTACAGATAGCCTGACCGGAATTGAAAATATCCTGAGCGGTTCGGGCAATGATTGCATTGTGGGTAACTCGGTCGCGAATATCCTGCAGGGCGGTGCCGGTGCGGATACGCTGGTTGGCCTTGCCGGGAATGATACCCTTATTGGTGGCGAAGGGAATGACTGGGCCAGCTACGCCACCGCTACAGCTTCCGTCAGTGTCGATGTAAACATAGGTCCTAATACTGGCGCCCATGGCAATGACAGCCTGACAGGCATTGAAGGCATTTTGGGCGGAACGTTCGATGACTCACTTTATGGGTCGTTTTACCAAGATTTTACTGTTCAGGGCGGCTTGGGCAACGATACGCTGTTTGGTACCTTCTTCAGCTACGCAGATGCTTCGGGCGGCGTCACGGTTGACCTGAATATTGGCGCCAGCAGCGGGGCGGATGGCGAAGACCTTCTTGATCTAAACCAACCTTCCCATCGCGGTTTCGCTTCCGGTGTCATTGGCTCTGACTATGCCGATAGCCTAAGCGAAGCGGGAGAGGCGGGTAATTTTTATGCTGACTTCAACGGTAACACGGGCCTTTATGGCGGCGGTGGAAATGACACGCTGATCACAGGCGATTTCGTCCAATATCGATCATATAGCGGTGGCGATGACGATGATCGCCTGCGGGGTGCTATTTACTACTCCTATGCAAATAGCTTCTCCGGCGATGCCGGCAATGATACATTGATTACAGCCTCGGAAGGGTCTGCACTATTCTTCGGCGGCGAAGGCAATGATAGCCTTCTGAACGAAGCGCACGAATACACATACTCCAGTTCTTCAAATACCGTTTACGGCGATGCCGGCAATGACACGCTGGTTGATGGCAACGCGTATAATTCCCAATTTTACGGCGGCGATGGTGAAGATAGCCTGCAGTCTCTCTTCTTTGCAGGACTGGGTGGCTACAATTCCTTCTACGGCGACGCCGGTAATGACACGCTTGTCGCCATTAGCGGTACTAATGACTATCTGACCTATCTTTCTGGCGGCGCTGATAATGACAGCCTGGTTGGAAATTTCTTTCGCAATACATTAAGCGGTGATGCGGGCGATGACACGCTTGCTGGCGGCGAAGGGAATGACACGTTGGATGGCGGCGCTGGCAATGACTTCGCCAGCTACGCCGATGCAACTGGCGCAATCACGGTCAATCTTAGCGCTGGCAGCAGCAGCGGTCAGCATGGCGAAGACAGCCTGACAGGGATTGAGAATATCCTTGGCGGCAATGGCGATGACAGCATCTTGGGTGATAGTCTTGCCAATTGGATTGATGGCGGTAGCGGCTTGGATTTTGTCAGCTACACCGATGCGAGTGGCATTATCACAGTTGATCTTGGCGCCATGCGTGGTTACGGCGACGGCACCGATACGTTGATTGGTATTGAAAATATTCTCGGTAGCAACAGCGATGACAGCATTATGGGCGATAGTCTTGGCAATGTACTGAATGGCGGTAATGGCGCTGATACGCTTTTGGGCAGTAATGGTAATGATACGCTGGATGGTGGCTTTGGCAATGACAATCTGGATGGCGGCCTTGGCGATGATAGTATTTTCGGCGAAGGCTATGACATAATTTCTGGTGGCGATAACAATGACACTTTGATTGCTGGTCAACACGCTCTCGGCGGTAATGGTGATGATAGTATTATCGGTGATGGTCCCGCTTCCTTGGGCTATGGCTATGTTTCCGGTGGTGAAGGTAATGACACGCTGGTTTGGAGCGCTACTTTTGACGGCGAAATTATTGGCGATGGTGGCAATGACAGTATCCTGGCAAACGGCCTTAGCACCTGGGTTACTGGTGCTGCTGGAAACGACACGATTTTATTGGGCAGCACAAATGATGTGTATATTGGCCCTGCTGCCCAAGAAATAGGCGATGATAGCCTTGTGGCTGGTAGCGGTGATCGTCAAAACATTTTGGCAGTTTCGGGTAATGATACGGTGGTCCTGGCTGGTGGCGGTAGCCAAACGGGCGATGGCGGTGTTGGCAACGATAGTTTGCTGGGCGGGACCGGCGCAAACCAACAGGTTCGGGGCAACTCCGGCGATGATACCGTGGTTGCGGGTGGCGGGGGCAATCAAACTCTTACTGGCGCTGGCGGTAATGACAGCTTGCTCGGCGCGAACAATGCGGAAAGGCTGGATGCCGGCTTTAACAATGACACGCTCAATGGTGGCCTTGGTAATGATACGCTGATTGGTGGTGCCGCTATTGATTGGCTGGATTATTCGGACGAAACCGAGGATTTAACCGTCAATCTTACCACTAATCGCGCGACACTTGCGGGTGGTAATGACGGTCTCAGTGGTTTTGAAGTACTGCTTTCCGGTTCCGGCACTGATGTGATTAGCGGTGGGATCGGCGCCGAGACGGTTTATGCCGAAGCCGGGAATGACAGTATTGCCGCCGATACTGGAAATGACTGGGTTGATGGCGGCACTGGCAATGATACGCTGATTGGCGGCGGTGGTAATGATACGCTGGTAGGCGGTGACCAGACTGATCTGGCCAGCTACGCCAATGTTAGTGGTGGTGTCACAGTTGATCTTGGCGCCATGCGTGGTTACGGCGACGGCACTGATACGCTGAGCGGTATCGAAAACGTCCTCGGCGGCAACGGCAATGATAGCATTGTGGGTGATAGCCTTGCCAATGTGCTGAGTGGCGGTAATGGTGATGACACGCTTGTGGGCAGTAATGGCGATGACACGCTTTATGGCGGCGATGGCGTTGATGTGGGTGATTTCGGCGGCTTTGGCGTAACCGTCACGGTAGATTTGGTTCAGGGGTTTGTCTTAGATGAAGGCGGCACGACACGGTTCTTTGATATAGAACGCATTCTGACTGAAGGCGGCCAAGCCACGCTGGAACGCGGTGTTGGCGGCGATACCTTCGCCGGTGGTGAAGCCAATGACCTTGTCGTTGGCGATACCGGCAATGATGACATGTCCGGTGATCTTGGTGATGACACCTTTGATGGTGGCAGTGGCAATGACCAGATTTCCGGCGGTGACGGCGATGATTCGATCGCAGGCGGTATCGGCAATGACTGCCTTGAAGGTGGCGCCCTGAACGATACCTTCCAGGGTGGGCCTGGCGATGACACGTTTATTGGCGGGACTGGCCGTGACCTTGTGGATTATGCCTATGTCACCGCGCATGGTGTCACGGTCAGCCTTGCCGATGAAACGGCTTATGGCGGCAGCGAAGATGATCTGATTGGCATCGAAGATGCTAGCGGCAGCAATCAGGATGACGTGCTGACCGGTGATGCCAATGACAACCTGATCAACGGCCTTGCCGGGAATGACTCGCTCCGCGGTCTTGACGGTGATGACACGCTGAACGGTGGCGATGGTAATGATACGCTGCAAGGCGGGCTTGGCGATAATCGATTGGAGGGCGGTGACGGCACGGATATCGCGAGCTACGCTGACGCTTCCACGGGTGTTGACGCCAATATCAGCTCCGGCAACGTCATTGGTGGGGCAGGTAATGATATTCTGGTCAGTATCGAAGGGTTGATCGGCTCGAGCCATAATGACACGCTGACGGGCGGTAATAGTGCTGATAGCCTTCTCGGCGGTGGCGGCAATGATTGGCTGGATTTTGGTGCTGGTGATGAAAACTTCATCCGCGCGCTGACCGAATCCGGCATTGACACGCTGCTTGGCGGCTTCGGCAATGATACGCTCGATCTTCAATCTGATTGGGCCTTTCTCTCAAGCAGCGGAAGCTATTCGCTCTATCGGGATGGATCGGACACCATCTGGGCGGAGGGTTGGGAGGCCATTGTCTGCTTCGCCGAAGGCACGCGCATTGTGACCCCCAATGGCGAAGATGCGGTGGAAAACCTCCGCGCCGGAGACATGGTGCTGGCGATGCGGGGTGGTCAGGCCGGGTTTGAGCCTCTGCGCTGGGTTGGCTTCATGGATGTTGCCGTGCCGCGCAATGCGGCCATGGCGGCGAAGACCGCGCCGGTGCTGATCAAGGCCGGTGCGCTGGCCGCCGGCATTCCGGCGCGGGACCTGCGGGTCAGCCCGGATCACGCGATGGAAGTGGATGGCCATCTGATCCCGGCGAAGCACCTGGTGAATG
>CAYOWH010000099.1:0-7007 GCA_964407615.1 uncultured Bacteriovoracaceae bacterium
CCTCCGCCCGCCGCCGCCGCCCCGCCGCCGCCCGCCGCCGCGCCGCCGTCCCCTGCTGCAGCTCCGCCGCCGCCCGCCGCCGGCCCGCTGCTGTCACCGCCCGGGACGTCGCCCCCTGCAGCCACGGTCGCTCCTCCCCCACCCGCCGCCGCCGCGCCGTCTGCGCCGCCGGCCGTCGAGCCGCGGACGGCACAGGCCAGGACAGCTGCGTCCGCGAGGGGGTTCGCCCGCCCCCCCCCACCCTCCGGTGGTTTGGGTCGCCGCCACGTTGGCGACGACCGCCGCCGGCCCCCCGTGTCCGCTGGCCAGGACTCGGGGGAAGGGAGGGAGGCGGGCATGTCCCGTCAGCCGCGCCTCTGCGCGGTCGCCTGCCGCGTTCGACCGACCGTGGGCGCGTTGGGGGCCGAGGCCAATGCGCCGTGGAGCGGACACTCGAGGAAGGGTACCTCCTTGACGTCGGACATGCGGCACTTGAAGCAGTAGCCAGCAGCCCGGCGGCGCTTTAGCTCGGCCTGATTCTTGCCCTTCCGGGCGTCATCCGCGTTGTCCCCGAAGTAGTGCGGGGGCCCCACGAAACCCGTCCCTGTCGACTGGGCCGCGTGCTCCGCCGTCAGACGGCAGCACCTGGCGACATAATCGTCATAGATGCCCGCGACTGGCGAGGATGCGGCAGGTGGGGGCGGCTCGAAGGCCGTAGAAGACCTCGCCTCGGGGGAAGGGTCCAGGGGCGGTGCCGGAGACCCGTCAGCCCTGGCCAGGCGGGCCCGAGCGGGACCCTGCGACGGAGCCTGGAGTCGCCGGAGGGCAGCCTCCGCCAGCTGGACCCGGGCGGCGAACAGGGTCTCCCGCGCCGGGGAGGTCGGCGCGAGCGACGCGCGCCCGGCGGCGTCGTGGGTCTCAAAGAGGGCGGGCTTCTCCTCGAGCTGGCGGAGGGCCTCCTCGGAGCAGCGAGGGTCGGCTGTGAGCTCGCCGAGGAAGTGATTGAGCTCCTCAGGGAAGAATAGGGCCAGCACCCTACTGAAGCGGGTCTCAAACGGGCCTGCATCCCGGGGGACCCGGTGCTGCCGCGCCTGTTCTTCGCGATGGTCGAGCGCCAGGAGCCGCTGGGCCCCATTCTGTGTCGGCAGGGGGTTGACATGATATATGGCGCGGAGGGCCTGAACCCCCGCGTACTCTTGCCCGAACGCCTTGCGCAGACCCAACGCGATCTGGGATTCGGTGGCCGCGACAGCGTCATTGGCAAACGTGAGAGTGTACCAGGTCTGGGCAGGCCCGGTGAGCTTGCCAATCAACTGGCGGGCACGCTCCGAAGAGGGGACGTTCTGTTGCCGCGCATAGAGGTAATATTGGGCCAAGAAGGCCTCGGGTGTGCGGTCAGCCTCGCCAGCGTAGGCTTTCACCTGCGGAAGCCAGTCCTTGAAGGGTTTAACGGCTGCCGGGCTGACGGGCGGTGCGGGGTCGCGGCGGTCCACGGCACCCAATGCGGCGGCGACAAGCTGGTTGGCCGCCGCGAGCTGAGCCATGAGCTGAGTGTTCATTTGCTTGAGCTGGTCGATCATCTCCTTGTTGATGTCAAACTGCTCCACGGGCGGGGAACCGGAGCGTGACCGCCCCGAACGGTCCTGCGATAGCTGGGGAGAGCGGGCCGGGCTCGGGGAGCGTTGAGCCTCGAAGGACAGGCGGTTAAGATGTGCCTCCAGGCGGGCCACCTTGTCGTGCAGCTCACGGTGGTCCTCCGCCTGCTGGATCCCGTCCAAGGGCGCCACGGTACGACGTGGGACATTAGATGGGGAAGGTGAAGCTCGACGGGGAAGGGGTGTGAGCGGCTTCAGTTGTCGGGGAAGGGGTGTGAGCTGTCGGGGTGGTGCCAGTTGGCCGTCGTGGTCTGCCATGTCCATTGTCCGCTGAAAATTTCTTGAAGACGTTAACTCAATGCAACCACCAAACTATTTTCCGCAAAAAAAGTTCCTCGAGGGCGCTAGATCTAGGCGATCACTACCATAAGAACGCGTGAGCATGGCATAAGCATGGCAAATGTTTCTCTATTATTATCTCCAAACGCCTGCTTAAGTATCCGCAGGCGGCCGACCAGCGGGCCGGCCGTGGGCTGAGCAGCGGCCCCACCGACCCGGCCCAGCGTCACCGAAATCGGGCCGGGCTGCCGGCTCCGATTCTGACGGTAGAGCCGTTCTGGGAACAACCTAGGCGTGCACGGGGACCAGGGCGACCCAGCGCGACCCGTACGAGGCTGCATCCAGGAGCGAGTCGACCTCGCCGGCGAAGGCCGCTGTGGCGAGCCGGTAGCCCACGACGTGGGTGAACGGGGCCGTGCGGCTGCGTCGACGCACGCGACCGAGCTGCCAACCCTCGTCCGGCCACCAGTAGAGGATGGCGGAGCCCAGCACCGGCGAGCCCGCCGCCGGCGCCACGGTCCAGCCCGGCGGAGGCGCAGGCGGGGGGGGCGTCACGGGGGGCAGCGGTTCGGCCACGGGGGGCGCCGCCGCCGCCGCGGAGGGCCCGCTAGCCCGCTGCAGGGCCCGAAGCGCCTTAGGGCGCCGTGGAGCCGCCGCCTCGTACTCGGCGACGCGCTCCGGGCAGTGCGCGAGGTGCTCCACCGGCTCCCACGAGTCGTCCGCAGAGGCGTGGCCCTGCCAGCGCACCAGGTAGAAGGTCCGACCACGGAGGGTCTTGCGGTTGAGAAGCTGCTCCACGACGTGCTCCCCTTCCTGCCCCGGGTCAGAGACAGGGCCGGGTGGGTCGGGCCGGCCCGCGCGGGGGTGGTAGGGCTTGAGCCGGTCGACGTTGACTGTGGGGCTGCACTTGAAGCGGTGCGGAAGGGTCAGCGTATAGGCATTAGGGCCAGCACGGGCCGCCACAGGGAAGGGGCCCTCCCACCGCGGACGGAGCTTGCCGACCTCGGCGGCGTCGAGCAGCTCCTTCGTGCGCAGCATCACCTGGTCGCCCACCTGGAACGTCGTGTCCACCCTGCCCGGGTCCAGAGCCGCCTTGCGTTCCTGCTGCGCCGCGTGCAGCAGCGCCCGCACCTCCTGCTCCAAGGCCTTCATCCGAGTCGCATAGGCGGTCACCGGCTCCCCGGCCGTCCGCAAGTCCGGCAGGGACAGCGGCAGGCGGGGATGCTGGCCCCGATCAATGAAGAACGGGGTCAGGTCGCCACCCAGCGTCGAGGCCGCGTTGTTGATGGCGAATACGGCATAGGGCAGCCACACGTCCCAGTCGTCCTTGCGGCCGTTGGCGAATGCCCGCAGGGTGTCGCCCAGCACACCGTTGACCCGCTCCGCGCGTGCATTGGTGTTCTTGTGGTACGCGGAACCGATCAGCAGGCTCGAGCCGATGCTGCGCGTGAACTCCTTGAATAGCTTGCTCGTGAACTTGGGGTCGTGGTCCACCACCAGGACGTCGGGGACCCCGTCGCCAGAGCGGAGGGCCATTTCGAGGATGAGCCGCGCCGCGTCCGCCGCCGTGTCCGTGGCACGAGTGGGCACCGCGTGGACCTTGCCGGAGAGGTGGTCCACGTGCACCTGCACCTGGTCGAAGCCCGACGCCGTCCTGGGGAGGCCCACCAGCCAGTCGACTCCGATCACGCCGCCGCGGCGCGAAGGGAGGGGAAGAGGGTGGAGCAGGCCACGCGGGCCCACGTGGTCGGCCTTGGTGCGTTGGCAGACCTCGCACGACCGAACGTAGGCGTCGACATCGCGTGTCTGACCCGGCCAGTAGGCGAGCCGGCGGACGAGGGCCGCCGTCTTATGTCGGCCGAAGTGCCCACCCAGCGGCGTATCATGGCATTCCTGCAGGATGCGCGCCCGTAACCCCCCCCCGTCCGGCACGCACAGGCGATCCGCTTCGCCCTGCCCCCTGCGGTAGAGCAGGCCACAGCGAATGAGGAAGGTTCCACCCGCCGGCCGGCTGGTCGCGCTCGTGACAGGTCGGCCGTGGCAGTCGACGGGGCCTCCCACCGTGGCAGTGGCTCCCTTGAAGATCGGCCCGAAGAACGGATCCACCGGAGTCTCCCTGCTCCACGTGGCGACAAAGTCAGGAGCCAAAAAGTGGCGCTCCGACTGGGTAGGGCCCGACGGAACCGTGAAGACGCCCGTGGTAAGCCCCACCTGCGCTCCGGCGAGCAAGGTAAAAGCAGTAGAGGTGGGGCGCCCCGCCCCCGGACCCGCTGCTCCTGTAGGTCCGGGGGTGACGACCGCCGCCGCAGCGGTCGTCGGAGCGGGGCCCGCCGCCGCAGCGAGCCCCGGCTCCGGACCTGCTGCCGCTGCAGGTCCGGGGTTGACGACCGCCGCCGCAGCGGTCGTCGGAGCTGGGCCCGCAGCCGCAGCGAGCCCCGCCCCCGGACCTGCTGCAGCTGCAGGTCCGGGGTTGACGACCGCCGCCGCAGCGGTCGGCGGCGCGCACTCCCTCCCCTCCCCCGGCGTTGCGGCCACAGCAGCGCCGGGGAAGGAGCGGCGAGTCAGGGGATCAGCAGGATTGAGGCGGCCAGGGACGTGCTCCACGTCGAAGCGGAACTCCTCAATCTCGTCGAGCCAGCGCGCAAGGAAGCGGTTGATGTCCCGCTTCGTGCGAAGCCACGAGACGGCCTGGTTGTCCGTCCGGAGCGTGAAGTCCGAGAGGACCCCCTGCGGGCGGGGTGCGCCGCTGCCGAGAAGGTAGTGGCGAAACACCCGCAGGGCATGGACAACAGCAAGGAGTTCCAGCACATGCGGCAGGTAAGTCTGCTCTGCCGCCGTGAGTTTGCGGCTCTCGTAGGCCACCGGGTGGTGATGTCCCTCGTCGTCGGGTTGAGTGAGGACGGCGGAGATGGCGGTCTCGCTGGCGTCAGTCGTAAGCACTGAGCGCCGGCTCGGGTCGAAGGTGCGAAGGACAGGGGCCGTCGTCAGGCAACGTTTCAGTGCGTCGAAGCTCTGCTGCTCCTCGGGACCCCAGTGCCATGGGGCGTGCGGGCCACACAGCCTCGTGAGCGGGGCCGCGATGTCGGCGTAGCCATCAACGAAGCGGCGGTAGTAGTTGCACAGCCCGACGAATTGGCGCAGCTCCACGTTGGACGGTGGGACTGGCCAATCCCGGACGGCGGCGACCTTGCGAGAGTCCACCGACACGCCAGCGCCCGAGACCCGGTGACCCAGGAAGCCGAGCTCCTCGCGGCCGAAGGCGCACTTGGAGGCCTTGACATAGAGCTTCTCCTGCCGCAGGATTGCCAGGACCTCCCGTACGTCGCGGAGGTGTTGCTCGAGCGAGGGGCTGTAGCAGAGGAGGTCGTCCATGTAAACGACCACGGACCGATGTAGGGGCCCGCTAGCCCCCGGCACGCCCCGGTCCCCCCTGTCCGCCGGCCCGGGCGCAGTCGGGTGAAGGCCGCGCGTCATCGCGGCGTTCATAACCCGCATGAGCACGGACGACGAGCCTTGGAGGCCAAAGGGCATGACCTTCCACTCGAACTGGCCCAGCTGGGAGCGGAAGCTCGTCTTCCACCAGTCATCCTCCCGGAGCCGCACTTGGTGGTAACCCTGAGCTAGATCAAATTTGGTGAACCACTTGGCGCCGCGCGTCTCGTCCAGGAGGGCGTCGATGTGCGGGAGCGGTTCCACCTGGGGCTCCGTGATGGCGTTGAGGCCCCGGTAGTCGTAGCAGATCCGCCACGTCCCATCAGGCTTCCGTGCGAATACCACCGATGCAGCGTGCCCCGCGGTTGAGTGCTGGATCCACCCCCGGTCGAGCAGGTCCCGGAGTTGGCGTCGGAGCTCGGCCAGCTCCCCCTCCGACAGCCGCTTGAGGGGCCGGGTCCGCGGCATGGGCCGATTGCCGGTCTCAAGGACAAGCTCGATGCCCCGGTCCGGCGGGAGGCCAGGGGGTGGTCCCCCGAGGACGTCTGCGAACTCGGCCTTGAGCGCCTCGAAGGAGGGGTGGTCCCGCCCCTCCAAGGCGAGCGAGGCCTCAGTGAACCGGAGAGACGCGAGGTGGAGCTCCGTGCCGTCGGCAAGCATCTCCGTGCCGTCGATGAACCGTGGGAGCCGGGGAGGTGGTGCAAGGCCAGCGCGACGACGCGCCCGTCGAAGTTGTCGCTGACTATCCTCCGCGGCGAGTTCCGCCAAACCCAGCGGGTCGAGAGGCTTCGACATGCCCCCGTGGCTGCCCTGCGGAGGGACAGCAAGGCGGGCCGCCCCCGCCTGCGCCCCGGCCGGGGGCGCTGGTCCCGCAGGCACCACGCGTCGGAGCATGCGGCGGAATTCGCCGTGGCTAATGAGCACCGAGGCTTGAGCGGGCGCTGGGGCGGTGGGACGTAGAGGAACCGAGAGCGAGCCCTGGGGTCCCGCGCCGGACACGCAGCCCTGCGGGTAAAGAAATCGCAGGTCGTGACTGGAGAGCCAATCCCAGCCCAGGATGATGTCGAGATCCGGGCCGAGGTCCAGCGGCGACATGTCGATGACCTCGCGGAGAGGCGTCGCGTCTCCGAGTGCCAAGTGGACAACCACCGGGGGCGGCACCGCGCGGGTGGCGTCGGGTGTCGCGAGGGTGACGGCCGCGGGGCCAGGGGCCGAAGAGACCGGGAGACGGAGCGCGTGGGCCAGTTGCGCACAGATGAAGCAGTGCGTGGCGCCCGTGTCGAGCATCAGCGTGACCCGCCGGGGACCGGAACGAGTCCAGACAAAGCCGGAGACAATGGGCTTGTAGGACGGGTCGCGGCGCCGCCAGGGCACGAACGAGGCCAGCTGCGCCTGGAGGGCGTAGGCCAAGGCATCCACCGACTCGTAGACGTGCTCGGCGGCCAGAGCCAGGCGGATATTGTTGACCGTCGTTTGGGGTGCTTCGTCGGGGGGCGCCGGTACGGGCAGCCCGCGAGGGACGTGAGGAAGCCTGGCGTCGCCGCCCCATCGGGCCCAATGGCTGGGTCCGACAGGAGGAGGGCCGTGGCCGGCCCCGCCGCTCGCTGCCCCCCCCCCCCCCCCCCCCCCCCCCCCCCCGCCCCCGCCCCCCCCCCCCCCCCC
>CAYOWH010000100.1:0-6774 GCA_964407615.1 uncultured Bacteriovoracaceae bacterium
CAACCGGAGCAATGGCGTCCGCGCAGCCAACCGGCTCACAAGCCATACAGCAGTACGGAGCAATGCGTGGTACTGCTGGTGCTACTGGTGCCAGTGCACGAGATTTTGCTAATCAGGCTCAGGGCTTAAGTGGCTTGGTCAGGTTGTATGCTATCTATGCTGCTAATGTATATGCAGTAAGTGCCGCATTTAACGCATTAAGTCGTGCTGTTGATACTGCTAATTTAACTAAAGGCATGCAACAGTTAGGAGCGCAAAGCGGCACATCATTGACCACTTTAAGTCAAGGATTAGTCGCGGCCACAGGTTATGCTATTAACCTGCGTGAAGCAATGCAAGCAACTGTAAAAGTAACAGCAGCTGGACTAGGCGCTAGTCAAGTAGAGCGTTTAGGTAAAGTAGCAACCAAAGCTTCGCAAGCTCTGGGAGTAGATATAAATGATGCTATTAGCAGATTAAGTCGTGGTATTACTAAGTTAGAGCCTGAATTATTAGATGAATTAGGTTTATTTACTAAATTAGAAGAATCTACAGAAAAGTATGCTCGTAGCGTAGGCAAAACTGCAGGACAAATAACTGATTTTGAAAAGCGCCAAGCTTTTGCCAATGCAGTATTAGCCGAAGGTGAAAATAAGTTTGGCAAGTTAGATTTAGATGCCAATCCTTATAATAAGCTAACCGCAGCGTTAACCAATCTAGTACAACAAGGTTTAGAATTTACTAATAAGTTTTTAATTCCAGTTATAGACTTATTATCCCGTAGTCCAACTGCATTGGCAGGGGCTATAGCAGCAGTTGGTTTTACAATATTAAAACAAGCTATACCTGCAATTACTTCGCTTCGTGAAGGTTTGCAACAAAAAGCCGGATCGGCTACACAAGCTGCAGCACAAAAGGCTCAAGAATCTATTGCACTCAGACAAAAGCTGTCTGCTGAAATGATAAAAATAGCCGAAGCCCAAGCTGATAAAGAGTTGGCTGCTGTAGTTCGTGCTGAAAATAAAATGATGGAATTACGCCAAAAAGGCGTAAAAATGGGACCTGGCTTAGAAAGAGCTTTTGCCAAAACAGAAGTTAAAGATGTTAGTGAGCGTGAACTACGCGGCATAGAAGCCGAAGGCCGTAGATTAGCAAAAGCTGGTGAAACACAAAAAGCGGAATTTTACAAAGAATCTGCTAAAGCTATACGGGATAGCAAAAATGCTGAGCTGGAGTACGCTAAAGTGCGTGCCGAAAATATTTCACAAGCCGAAAAAGATATAAACAATAAGCGCAGCATTATTGGCTTAAATCAAAAAATGGCAGAGTCTTTGGAAAAGGCTTCTGTTCGCAGCAGTATTGCAGCAAACGCCGCATACGCAGGTAGTTTAATTGGTATTACAGGTGGATTAAAATTACTAAATGCAGAAATAAAAGAAAACAATATAACTGGATTTAGTAAAGGTTTATTATTAGCTCGCGGTTCTATAGCGGTTCTTGGGGGTGCATTATCTACCTTGGGCAGTTATTTGAGCGGTGCGCTTATGTGGTTTGGTTTAATTGCTTCCATATTACCAGTAGTAATTGGGTTTTTTAGCAAAACTGCAGAAGAATCAAAAAAGACCGGTGAAGCACTAAAAGGTTTAGATAGCAGTACTAAAACACTCAGCGATACACTAGATGTAATTAACAAAAAGCCTGTACTAGAGCAGTTTACTGCTGAGTCGGTACAAGCACGTGCAAATGCTATTGGTGGTTTAGCAGAGCAAGTAGCAAAAGTAGTAGAAGCCAGTAACCGTGAGTTAGATAAAATAGGCACTACTAATGTTGATGCTATAGTAGATTGGGTTAAGGGTTTGTGGAGTGGCGATGTACAGTCTCAGGCTACTGAAAGCATTTCCAAAGGCTTGGCTACTGCAGTTGCAGGTATTGATGAAAATAGCGAGGCCGGAAAAAGTTTTATACAAGCAGTTAAAAAGATAACAAAAATAGAAGATATCTCTAGTTTTGAAAAATTAAAAGCTGCAATACAAAAACTACCTGATTCCAAAGGTGCACTTGCAGCATTAAGTGCTGAGCTAGATAAAGTTGGAACTGCTGGAAAAATTTCTGCTGCTAAATTAACAGAACTAGAAGAAAGTTTTAAAAAGGTTCGTGAAACTCGTAATAAATTTATAACTGAAAATGTTCCCAAAGATAGTTTTACTGAATATGGTAATGCACTAATACAAACTTTCTTTAAATTAGACCTTGCTTTAAAAGATCCACAGCAAAATCTCCAAGCAATTATAGAGCTATCAAAAGATTTAAAAAATGTTGACGCTCCAAAAAATTTAATATTAGGTCTTGCGGGTCTGTCCAATTCTGCAAAAAGTTTGCGTGTAGTAGATGCAGATATACAAGATCTTACTAAACAGTTAGAAGAAGCAGAACCTGCCGCACAGAAATTAAAAGCTAGTATTGAAAAGTTTCCTAATGCTTCTCAAGAAGTGTCGCAAGAATTAGAACAATTAAATGAGAAAATTAGGCAATTACGCGAGCAAACTAAAGGTAAAATAGATTTTAAAGTTACCTTAAAAACTCAACTTGAGACAGCTACAAAACAGCTAGAAGAAGCCCAATATCTATTGTTAGAAAAAGGTTCCCAAGTTGTAGCTAGTAGATTAGCAGGTGAGTTTGCTAAAGCCGGAGCAACAGTAACCAGTGCTATTGCTGGTATATTAAGCGGTACCGAAGCTGGTATTGAGATGAAAGCCAGAGCCGATAAGGCAATGCTACAAGCTCAGGTTGCAACCTTACGAGCACAAGAAGCCTTAATAAAGTCTCAAATTGAAAATACTATTGCACTAAAACAAAAAACTGTACAAGATGAAAAGCTGTTGCAACTTAACGCTGCATTAGATCCAGCAGAAAGAAAGTCTAGTGAAGATCTTGTAAAACGACTTGAAAGAGAAATTGCAGACAGTCAAAAATTAGTGCGGGGCGGCAGCTTTGCAGAATTCAGCAAAGGCATACCCAAAGGCGACTTAGCCGGTATGCAAGCAATGTTACAGCAAGCCCAAGCCCTAGAAGGTACCAGAGCTGCAATTCAAAATGCATTAGCACAAATGCAAGCAACGGATATTCAAAAGCTTGCAGCTAAAACTGAATTAGAAGCTCAAAATAAGTTAAAAGTTTTAGATGCAGAATTAAAACTGCAACAGCTTCAGCGTGATCAGCTTGCAAATGCTCAAGCCATTAATTCTGCTACTAACGAACAAGCATTAATTGCTCGTCAAGAGGCAGACAGACAGCTTAAGTTTGCACAAGACGCTTATAAACTCGAAGAAGCAAATGTAAAGATTAAAGTATTTGAAGCAATTCTAGCACAAGAAACTAATACTCAACGTAGGGCAGAAATACAGGATGCTATTACAAAACAAAAAGAGTTAATAGCATTAACTACAAAATCTCAGCCACAAGAACAAGCAAATCAGTTCTTAAAAGATCAGGTAGAGCTGGTAAAAGTACGAAGTGCACAAGAGGCACAAACAAGTCAACGTGAATTTCAATCAGAAGCACGACGCCTACAAGCAGCAGAAGATATTTTAGAATTTAATAAGCAACGTTTTGAACTTGATAAACAACGTTTTCAACTAACTGAAAAATTTGTAATACAAGAACAAGCAGAGCAAGACAGAGCCGCTGCACGTGTTAAAGCTGCCAGAGATCTTTTTGAAGCAGAGAAAATTCGTCGAACAGAAACTGCCGCGCAAGAAAGTGCTAGACAAGAAGTACTTGTTACTGGTGCTACCACAGAAGATGGTTTTGCTCCTGCAGAAATGGCTCGTTTAGCAGAAATTGATATTGCTACTAAAAATATTAATACTAATTACGATAAAACGGTACAACGTACTACAGCAATATTAAATAATACTTTAAATAGTATAACTGCTCAAGAACAACTTAATCTTAAACAAGCAGAATATAATCTTTTATTAACTCAAACTCAAGGTGTTGGCGATAGCCTAAAAGGAATTTTTGAAGGTTTAGGTAGCTCTGCTGATAAATTTGCTCAAGGTATTGGTAACTTTGTAAATACTTTTGCGGAAGTAGGTATACAAGCTGAGAAAAATGCTGAAGCAGTGTTTAAGTGGCAGCAAACATTGTCTGATCCAAATCTTGATCCACAAGATAGAGCAAAAGCTGAAAGTGAGCTTGGTAAGGCAAGAGCAAAACAAACCAAAGATGAGTTATCCGGAAATATAAAATTAGTTTCTAGTGCTAAGAGCTTATTCAAAGAAAAAAGTACAGGCTACAAAGTACTAGGTGCAATAGAAAAAGCCATGCATATTGCTAAACTAGCAATGGCAGTAAAAGAAATGGTTTTTGATACTGCTAATACTGCTAAGTCTGTAGCTAATAGTGCTACTCGTGGTGCTGCCGGCGTAGTAGAAGCTGGTATTAATGGTGTTAAAGCCGTAGTAAAGGCAATCTCTGACTTACCTTTTCCAGCAAACTTGTTGGCCGGTGCTGCAACCGCTGCAGTAATTGGCGGATTATTGAGCAAAATAGGCGGTGATAAGCCTAGTGTTAGCGGGGGTGGAGGTGCTGCAGTAACAGCAGAACAACGCCAAGAAACCCAAGGCACAGCCATGGGGTATAATGCGGCAGGTCAGCAAGTACGCGTACGTGAAGGCGTATTTGGCGATACCAGTGCTAAGTCCGAGTCCATTGCTAATTCGCTGGAAATCATCAAAGACAACAGTGTCAAAGGTCTGGACTACGACAATAAACTTTTAAAAGCATTTGAAAAGCTATCTATAAGTCTAGAAACAGCCGCTGGCACATTATATTCTACTCGTGGAATAACTATAGGTAGTGCTCTGGGTACTCAAGAAGGCACCAGAGGTACTAGCTTTTTAGGTTTTAGTTTAAGTAAAACTACTACGGCCATTGTTGATAGTGGTGTAAGACTAGTCGGAAACTTTTTACAGTTGGCAAATGCTACTGGCGGAGTTATTGAAGGTTTCGAAACTGTACAAACTACTAAAAAACGAACTTTTGGTGGTACAAGAACTAGTGTTAATACAGCCGGTTTCGGTTTAAACGATAATACCGTGCAAGCAATACAAGATAGTTTTGCTAGTGCTGCTGATATTATTTATGAGCTTGGTGCTGAAATCGGTCTTGGTGCAAGTAACATTACTAATGCTTTAAGTAACGTTCCAGTAGATGAACTTGTAAGTTTACGTGGTTTAAAAGGTAAAGAATTACAAGAACAATTACAAGCAGTAATGGGTGCTGTTATTGATGATGCCACTTTTGCTGTGTTTAATGATCTGGTTACAACATATCGTAAATTTGGTGAAGGTGCTTTAGAGACTGTTACTAGGGTAATAAGAACTAATACTTTAATCGAACAACAGCTGGGAAATATTAAAGGTACCGGTATTCCTCTGGATTTAGGCTTAGATGTAACAGAGTCGTTGGCTACTGCAGCTGGCGGATTGCAGGCTTTTATTGAAAAAACCGATGGCTTTATTGACAAGTTCCTAACTGATGCTGAAAAATTGGCCCCAACACAACGTGCTGTTAGTCGTGAACTTGATCGACTTGGTTTAGGCTGGGTTAAAACTCGCGAACAGTTTAAAGACGTAGTTCAAGGATTGATCGAAACTGGTCAAACCGGAACAGAAACTTTTGTTAGTTTAATCAATGTAGCCGAAGGATTTGATCAGGTTACCAGCGCAGCAGAAAAAGCTTTTGATGCTGTAAAAAGCGAACTAAAGTCTGTAGCTGAGCAACGTATCAGTGAACTCAAAGGTGCACGTGATGAATTTCAGGGCTTGGCAAAATCACTGCGCGAATATCAAAGTTCCCTTAAAACCGGCAGCCTAAGCCCACTTACGCCACAACAGCAATACGAAGAACTCAAACGTGAATTCCTAACCACACAACAGCGTGCCTTGGGCGGTGATGCTACAGCTATGGCTAAGCTGAGTACTGCAGGCAGCAGCTTCTTGCAGGCTTCTCAACGTATGTTTGCTAGCAGTGCTGAGTATGTAAGCGATTTTGACCTGGTATCCAGCAGCGTTGATAGTGCTGCCAGTTTTGCAGAGCAACAAGTTGGTATTGCCAACCAAACTCTAACTGAGATTAAAAATGTTGTTGGTGCATTGGTAGAATTGAAAACCGAAACTGAAAAGCTACCTGTTGCATTGAGTGGGTTCGGTACTGCACTAACCGAGGCACTGGCTAAGTATAATACTTCAGGTGTACCTACTACAACTGGTACTACCGGTACCGTAAATGTAATTGGCGGAACTGTTGCTGAGGACATTGAGGCAAGGGCACAAGCCAGAATTGATTTAGCCAATGAAAGAGCAGCCGCAGCAGAACGTGAGTTAGCTGCATTGCGTAAAGCAGAGGCTGATCGCGCCGCAGCCGCAGCCGCAGCATATGATTATTATCCTCAGTTTGATACTAGTTACGGTGCTGCAATGGGAGCTGCATTTGATCGCGGTGTACAACGCTATGCCAAAGGAGGCGTAGTCAATTCAATCACACCTTTCCAACATATAGGCGGACTGGGTGTTATGGGCGAAGCCGGACCCGAAGCCATTATGCCGCTCAAACGTATGCCAGGCGGCGAACTGGGCGTGCGTATGAATGGCGACTTTAATCAGCAACTGGCCAAGTTGAACCAGCAGGTAGCCGAGCTAACACAGGTGGTTGCCCAGGGAGCCACTATGAACGCCCAAGCTACCGATCGTAATACCGATGCTGTAGTAGCCGCTGTTGGCAATACCGCAG